>DAONFU010000056.1:0-13442 GCA_035403765.1 Bacteroidales bacterium | reverse complement strand
ACTTACTTCTTTTGGTATTTAAAGTACATAACATACCCTTTAACCAATCCTTTTTTATCTCCCTCGCTGGCAATAAGCAAATCACCGTTATCAAAAAAAGTAAGGCCTTCTGGTTTGAAATACAGATTAGCAGGCAACGGATAGATATTTTTCAGTTTTTTATTCCCGAACACGGCCAACATTCTGTTTATTGATGACAATATGTAAAATTCTTCTGTTATTGGATGAATAGCTATTGCCGAAGGATTAAAAGCCACCTCTTTTGCCGCCAAGCCGGGATATTTTTTTGCAAAAAACTCATTCACCTGTTTCACATCAACCTCAAGAAATTTCTCGGGTTCTTCCCATGCTTGTTCTTTATACCGAAAGATATCCCTCTTCGATTCGTCGGTGCCCACATTACTCTCTTTATTGGCTAAATAAAGAAAACCATCTTTATTATTATAAAACATGCCCTCAATATTAAGCGAGCTAACAGAGAGCATTTTTTGTTCCGGATGAATTCTTTTTATCTTATAATCAAAATCAAAAACATTACCATCACTGCGTAGCACATAAAGACGGCTATTATTAATTGCAATATCCTCAAAATCACCCACATCAGTAAAACGATACACATTTTTTATCTCCTCATTGCCCAAGTGGTATTCAATAACAGCGCCCAGTTCATCCTGCACACACATAAGTGTATTTTTGTCAACTGCCGCAATGCCTGAAATTTCATTCAGCAGATCAGGCATTTCATAGGTTTCATCAGGATGGAGAAAATTATAATCCGCACCGCGAAAAGCTGCAATCGCTTTCAGGTTACCTTCGGTCCATGATTCAGCGGCTGCAAAGGTTTTGGCTTTAAACCATTTTCCCTCTGATGTAAAATACACATTCTGTTCAAAGCCTTCTTTGATGATCTCCACTTTTAAAAACGAAGTATCAAAGGCAGTAACCAACGAAATTTCATCAAGTTTCCATCCCGGAAATTTCTTTTCCAGCTTACGTTGTATTTTATCAAAAGGAATGGTCGAATGTTCCGCCGCGGTTTCTTTATACAATAATTTCCCGTCACTAATTCCGGCTTCGTATCGCTGTCCATCGCACAGATACTCCACTTCTACCATATCTTCTTCTTCCACAATCTCCACTATATCGGCTTTAGGACAATCATTAAAAATTTCTTTGAGATAAGCTTTCCCGGAGGACTCTTTAGTGAGGTTTTCATCAATCTGGCTATTACAAGAATTTAGATACAGAATAAAAATTATGAACAAGAACTTCTTCATTTTATCTATGGGTTATAGTGTCGTAAAACATTATGAATAAGTATTATTGAATACCAACGATGAAATGTGAAGCCTGATACACTTTATGCCACAAAAACATCAAATAGGCTATAATTCAACTTTTATACCAGCAACTCCTCCATTAGGGCTCGTAACACATTTCTCAAATACATCGGAAGTCTTTATCATTTAATCCAATTCAATCACCAGAAATTTAGAAATACTCCAAAATGTTTTTGGGGAATTTATCACCAGTTTATCAATGGTTTTTCCATTTTTTAGCATAGTATAACTGCCTTCGGGATGGGTGGATAGCAGTTTGGCTTTCTTAACATTCAACGTTATTTCAGTGGTTTTGCGGATATCAATTTTTGTAAAATTTTCAGGATTAATTTTCTGAGAAATTTTATCGCCAATGATTACACCTTTGGATTTGAGTTCTTTTCTCACCCCCACCACATAATAGGCAGTATTAAGCTCTACATCCTGCTGATCTATAAGTTGGGCTTTTTCTTCGTTTTGTCCGGTAAGATTTTCAATTTTAGTGTTGAGTTCTGCCACAGTAAAATTCAGTTTTTCTAATTGCACTTTCAGGTCGGCAATTTCAGCATCTTTCTGTGTCATCTGCTGGTTGAGCAGATCTATGGTCTTCTGTAAGGCATCTACCTTCATGTTTGAATTGCGCAGGGCTCCTTCCAGTTTCTTAATCAGTTCCTTGTTTTTTTCCAGCAGGGTGTTGATGTTCGTAATATGATCCATGATGCTTTCTTTCACATCCTGCTGCACTTCAGTGTTACCTTTCTTTGATTCGGAAATTTTCATCTGGCTGGCTTCGATAGTGTTGAGGTTATCCTCCACATCATTGATAAAACTGAACATTTCGTTAACATTGGCATCTTTTTCGGCCAGTTGCGCCTGCAGTTCTTTTATCTGCTGGTCTTTCGGATCTAAGTCATCGCCGGCTTTTTCGCCGGAATTATTGCAGCTCCATAAAAATGGCAGCGCACAAATACAAAAAAAGAAATACTTTTTCATGATTTTTCTTTTATTAATTGTTAACAATACAAAGATAAACGGAAAATTTAGCTGGCGATTGTATTTAACTATTTTTTTTAGTGGGAGGCATTTGGTAACTAATCCCGATTCCTAACAATACCCACTTGGAATATGAATTAGCCCCATTGGACGTATTGATTTTTCTCATTAGTCGGCATGGATGCTATAGCCAGACAGGGTTATTCTTGCATAAAACTGGGCATAAAAAAAGCCGTTTTCTGAAAAACGGCTTTTTTTATTTAATAACCAGGTTTTAGTTCAGCGTAAATCTTATAGGCATGTTAAACTGCACTCTCACTGGTTTACCAGATTGTTTACCGGCATTCCATGGAGGCATAAGTTTTACCACGCGAACAGCTTCTTCGTCGCAACCGCCACCAATACCTCTAAGGACTTTCACGTCGGCAACTTTTCCTTTTTCATCTACAACGAATGTTACATAAACAGTTCCCTGGATTCCGCTTTCTTTAGCCATTTGCGGATATTTGATGTTCTCGGTAAGGAACTTGATACGCGATTCATCGCCACCAGGAAACGAAGGCATCTCTTCCACCACAGTGAAAATAGGTGTTTCAATCACTTCTTCAATAACTTTATTCGAGTTATCTTCTTCCACCACAACTTCTTCTTCAATAATAACATTGGACACGGTTTGGTTGAGGTCGTCCTGATTAATTTCAGTCGTTTCGGTGGTGTCTGTAACAACGATAGGGGCAGTAAATTTAGCTTTTTGTTCCACGCTTGCTTCGGGAGGAGGTGGTGGGGGGGGCGGGGCATTTTCATCTTTAGGTTGATCCATCGCCATCATATCCACAGACACTTCCTGTTCCTGATTGGCGGAATAGGTCTGTTTAAATATAAAGAACGGAATGATCACCGCCAATAATAATATTGCTGACGAAATAATAACCGAACGTGTCATAAATTTTTTGTACGCTTTTCGAAGCCAATAAGCGCCGTATTCTTTATTCCTGTTCTGAAAGACTATTTCGTCCAGATTATTAGCAGCATTGATATTGATATTTTCTGCCATAATAATTAATTTTAATAATTTACTTTTTAGGAGTCTTTTCTATCAGCGCCACTTCTTCCGGAGCAATATCCACAATGGCATAGTTGGCAATATTGCAGATAGCCATTTCGTCAACTACATTCACAATGCTCCGGTACTTGGTTTTTTCATCGGCCTTGATCAGAATAATTGGTGATTTTTTGTCCGATTTTTTTATCCTTTTAATCTGTGCATTTAAAGAATCTTCGACCAATACGAGTTCTCCCGTTTTAACTTTTTCTTTCAGTTCATAGATTTCGGTAAAAACTTTTTCATTTTTTTGCAAGAGAATCTTTCTCAGACCGTCTTTACTAAAATCTGTTTCTGTCAACGATTCCGGGAATGCTTTTCCTTCGGGCACAGCACCATGATGATACCAAAACACTCGGTCGTCTTCCGACAACAAGACGGTGTAGGTTCTCTGTGCATCCACTTTAGGGCCTTCAGTTTCCTCTTTATCGGCATCCTTTTCAGGCATGGTTATCTCCATCACCTTGGGCTTGCTGAAAGCTGTCGTCAACATAAAAAAAGTAATCAGCAGACACATCAAGTCAACCATGGGGGTCATATCGATATGAGCGCCCATTCTTTTTGGGGCCCTTCTACCACCTTTTTTCTTTCCGGAACCGGTATTTTCAATAATTTCAGCCATGTTTAAATAATTTAATTTTCTTTAAATAGTATGTCATATTATTTAAGGTCTTCCGGTTTAGCTTCTTCTTTCTGGAGGTTGGTAACAAGGTTAAATTTGTTTACACCGCCAGCCTGCATAACATCCATCACTTTTTTAACGGTTTTGTAATTTGCATCGGCATCACCGTTGATAGCTACTTCCGCCAAGGGGTTAAGTTCACGGGCATAGGCAACCCATATCCCAAGTTCGGGATATTGCTCACCTACCGTATCCATAGGTATTCCAACTTGCATTGCTTCTTTTTTGTTTGCATCTTCTTCACTCAGGAATGCCTTAAGAGATTTCATCGGCATACCAAATGAAGACCCCTGGCCAAATTTCGAGATTTCTTTTTCTGTCAGTTTCAGATGATATAAATCATTGATTTCAGTGATGAGTTTTGTTCTGAAATGAGCTGAAGTGTCACTTCCGTTGTCCATACTGAAAAAAACTTTGTCGTCATTGGAAACCAGCACCGAAATAACGTCTTTATCCGGTGTGGATTTTTCTGAAACTGAGGATGGGGAATCAATAACTTTGGCTTCCTGCGGCCTGAATGAAGCGGTAAGCATAAAGAATGTCAAAAGCAAGGAGAATAAATCAACCATTGGTGTCATATCGACATGTGGTTGCGCTCTCTTTAGTTTAATTTTTGCCATGAGTCAAAAAATTTTGCTTTTAATTTTCTTTTGGTACCGTATTATTTTGTTGTTGATGCAAATGTTTGGATTAAGCTGAAACCTGATTCGTCGATTTTAAAGGTCAGGTTATCAATTTTGCTTGAGAAGAAATTATAAAATACAATAGCGAGGCAAGAACCTGTGATACCAAAAGCAGTATTGATAAGAGCTTCTGAAATACCGGTTGCCAGAGCCAGTGCGTCGGGAGAGCCGGCGGAAGCCAGAGCGGCAAAAGCACGGATCATACCGAGTACAGTTCCGATAAGACCGATGAGCACTGAAATGGAAGCCAGGGTTGACAAGATTACCAGGTTTTTGTTCAGCATAGGTAATTCCAATGCGGTAGATTCTTCCATTTCTTTCTGAAGTGCCAGCACTTTCTGTTCTTTTTCAAGAACGTTGTCATCTTTCAGTTCTTTGTATTTTTTCAGGCCGGCTTTCATCACATTTGCCACTGAGCCTTTTTGTTGGTCGCAAGCGGTAACGGCTTCGTCAATTTGGTTGGCAGCCAATTTAGTCTGAATGTTTTTCACAAATTGGTTTATGCGGCCCGTGCCTCTGGCTCTTCTTAACATAACCCATCTTTCAATTGAAAAAATCAACACACACAATACACAAGTAATCAGGATAGGCACGATAAATCCGCCTTTGTAAATCATTGCCAGAAAGTTACCAGGGAGTGGTGAACCGGCAGGATTTCCGCCCTGAAAGTTTGCAGGGTTACCCATTATGAACTTGTAGATAAGGATAGCTACAATTAACGCCACCAGAATCGCACCGGAAGCAAATGCTGATTGTAAGGATTCTTTCAGTGACTGACCACCTTGAACATTTTTCTTACTTTTACTCATTGTTTTTAGATTTTTTGTTTGTAAAATTATTTATTTAACCTTTATTTTTTGTTTAGAGGGACAAAGATATATTTTTTTTTTAATTGTAAAAACCAAAAACTATTTTTTTTGATTAATCTGCCTTTTAAGTTAGCTTACTTACAACTGCAAAATTATCAAAATATTTTTCTCTTCCATGTCTTAATCAGTTTTCGGTGTACACGAATAAGTAAACGGCATAAAAAAAGGCCTTAAGCGATTCAGCATAAGGCCTTTTTTATTCAATTACCTGCATCAGAGACACTTGGTGTTTTTGGTTTCATCAAGCAAATCAAGGGCTCTTTCGTGTTCAGGTTTCAGCATAATCATTTTTCCCCAATAGAACCTGGCTTTGCAAATATCTTTTTCGGGACCGAGGAAGTAAAAAGATGCCAGATAATCGTAACAGGTAATCAAATCATTGGTGTATTTCACCGAATCATTTTTTACTATTTCGATATAGGATTCAAAATAAGGTTTTGCCTGCCAGGTTACTCCTGTTGAATCAATGTTGGCATTGACCAGTCCACGATAGTAAAAAGCCTTGCCATTCATAAATTCGGCTTTGGTTTCCGTTACATATTTGTAGGTTTCATCGGCTTTGATCCAATTTTTCATATTGTAATACACAAGGCCGAGTTTATAATAATCGGAGAGTGAAGATGCGCCCTTGTCGATTTTTTTCTGATACGCTTCAGCGGATTTGCCAAATTTTTTCAGGCGGGAATAGGAATTGGCTATCTCCGAATAGATATCATATTGTGTACTGTCCATGAGCAAGGCTTCTTCAAACTTCACAATAGCAAGTGAATCCTGTTTGTTTTTTGAAAGAATTTTACCGTAATATAGGTAATCGCTCACCAATATTTTTTCAGGTTCGGCCCGGTTAAAAAACTTGCTGATATAGGCAAGTGCATGTTCATAATCGGAAGTTTCGTAATAACAATAAGCAAAAGCGCGGTTGAGATCATTTCGTGTGGTATCACTCTGGGCAATCTCGTTGAGTTGATTTATGGCATCCTTATATTTCTGTGATTCAATAAGCACATTCACAAATTTTATTTTGGCGGTTACGTTTGTCGAAATATCAAGGTATTTTTTAAAGTTCTGCATCGAAAGTTCTAATTGGTTTGCTTTGGAATACAATACACCAAGTTCGAGGTATGCGGGCGCAAAATTAGGGTCAATTTCAATGGCTTCCTTGTAATAATCAATAGCTTCGGCGTAGTTTCGGGCACGTATCCACAGGTTTCCCAGTCGTAGTTTGGCTGATGGTGATTTTGGATTTAATTCCTGTGCCATTTTGTATTGAGAAATAGCGTTCGAGCCATCATTATTTTCGAGATAGGCATCGCCCAGCAGCAGGAAAATTTCAGAATTTTTTCCGTCCAGTTCAACAGCTTTTTGGAGCATTTCCAGAGCTTTGGTCACATTTTTTTTGCGTTGAACAATGAGGTACGATTCGGCAATTTTAGCCAGCGTGCGGGCTTGTTTATCGGGCAAAATGGTGGAAGTTTTGTTGGCTTTGCTTGGAAATTTGGCCTGAGCATCGGCAAAATACTTTTCGGCTCCTGCCTCGTCATTTTTCATCAGGCTTATCTTGCCCATGCCAACATAACCGGCTGTGTTATTAGGATCCAGTTCAATGGCTTTTTGAAACAGCTTTTGAGCAGCATTGACGGCAGCCGATTTTGAGGTATAAACTGTATCATTATAGTATTCTATCAGGTAATTTTCTCCGTAATAGAAATAAACATCGCCATTATTAGGTTGAGTTTGTATCAGAGCCTCAAAAGCATCCCTGGCCGAATCAAACTGTTCGCTGTTGGTAAATGCCCGGGCCTTTGTAATAGCTGGATCTGTTGGCTGCGCCATTACTGATACAGCAAACATCATAACTAAAATAAAAACTGCGGACGCGATTTTTTTTGTTTTTGTTTTCATTTGTTTTACCTCCATTTTCTTTAATCTTTCTTTATTTGTACCAATCGTATTGGCATGGTTGCCGGAACAAGTCCTGATTTTAATATTATTCGTTGTCCTTTTTCACCTGCCACAAAATGAACAAAACCTGTGCCAAGGCCATTAAAATACTCCCTGCTAATCATATACACTTCGCGAACAAAGGGATATGAACCATCCGCTATGTAGGCCTGATGCGGTTTTAGGAAAGGGCCGTCGTAATTTCCCTCATCAGAAATTGCCGCTATTTTTACCCTATCCAGAAACTTCTGGGAGAGAGAATCTCTGGTGTCGCTTATCCAGTTAACGCTGATAATACCAATGGCTCCGGGGTTTTTCTCCACATAACTAATTACTTCTTCGTTAGAATTTACTGCATAACAATAGTCGGGAAATTGGGCATCGAGTTTGAATTTTTCCTTGAAATAACGCGGGTTTCCTGATTTGTTATTATCAAACACCATTTTAATATCGCCGTTTGTGGAAGCAGGATTTATCTGAGACCATTTGCTGGTTTTGCCTTTAAATATGTCTTCTATCTGTTCATAGGTCATTATGGTATCTTTATTTCCCTTGTGAATAATTAAAGCCAGCGCGTCGTAAGCAATTTTTGTGGTTTTGGGAATAATCTGAATGTTGTTGAGCTGCTGTTCTTCGGCAGCTGATAGCTTGCGGTTTACCACAATCAGGCGAGCTGAATCATTGAGCAAATCGGTGATACAATCCACTTCGGTTTTGTATGCTGCATTAACTACTGCATACGTATAAATAGCTTCAAATGTCGATACCTGGGTATCCATAATCAGCGAATAGGACTCATCCACACTGATTTTGATGTTGCCGCTGGTAGGTGTTTCATCAATTTTACCGGAAGAACCGCATCCGGCAAACAAAACTGCAATTACTATAATAATTGCATGGCGAAACGGATTATTCTTCTTCATGTTTTTGATTGCTTTTAAGTTTGGGTAATAGACGCATAAAACGGATAATTCCATAGGCGATTAAAAATATGCCGAAAAATATTTTAATGCCACTGTATTCAGCAGGAATATTAAACCGTTGATTGAATTGAGGAAAAAACATCACAAAAAAGCCCAACCCTATATAAACCAACACCATAAATAAACCAAAAATGGTCCAAACTCCGAAATGATATTTTGAACTCAAGGTGTCTTTTGTGCTTGAATATAATCTGTAATTAACAGAACTACCTAAAAAATTTGCGGAGAGAATGGGATTCGAACCCATGAACCGCTTTTGACGATTACACACTTTCCAGGCGTGCGCCTTCGACCACTCGGCCATCTCTCCAACGGGTGCAAATATATTATTTTTTTCCATTCCGCAACTAAAAAAATTCATTTTATTTTTCTTATTATTTATTATTTGTACATCATTTTTCGTGTTTTGCCCTAAATTCATAAACAATCATCTGCATTCTCCTATAAAAGTACAGACCACCAGCAAGCCCAAATACACGAAAAAGATTAAGGTGATTTTTAAAAAGTTTTTGGTATTATTTTTTAAGTTTGCGGAAAATTTTAAAAAAAATCAGTTTTTTACTTTATATTTCAAAAATTTGTACTATTTTTACAAAATCTAAATAAAAATTATTAATAGTGGACAAAGAACAAATTATCAACGCATTAAGTCACGTAATAGATCCTGATTTGAACAAAGACCTGATAAGTTTAGGCATGATTGAAGACATTCAGATTAACGAAAATGAAGTCAGATTCAAATTAATACTGACCACGCCCGCATGTCCTTTGAAAGAAAAGCTGAAAAATGACTGTATTCAGGCGATAAAGGAATATGTAAACCCTGAATTGAAAGTTGAAGTGGAGCTGGGAGCCAGGATAAAGAAAGGCCAACAGCAAAAGGAAAATATACTTCCCGGGGTAAAAAATGTGATTCTTATTGCCTCAGGCAAAGGCGGGGTAGGCAAATCAACGGTGGCCGCAAATCTGGCGATTTCACTGGCAAACTCCGGAGCTAGCGTGGGCTTGGTGGATGCAGATATTTACGGCCCATCGGTTCCGCTTATGTTCGGATTGATCAACGAACAGCCACAGGTCTTTGAAGAAGACGGGAAAACCCGAATCGTTCCTTTTGAACGATTTGGAATCAAGCTTATTTCCATTGGATTTTTTGTGGATCCCGAAAAAGCCCTGATCTGGCGTGGACCGATGGCATCCAATGCGCTGAAACAATTATTTACCGATGTTGAATGGGGGCCGCTCGATTACCTTATTGTTGACACACCTCCCGGCACCGGCGATATCCATCTTACCCTGGTGCAGACTTTATCGGTTGACGGGGTTGCCATTGTTACCACACCTCAGGAAGTAGCCCTTGCTGATGCCCGAAAGGCCATCAATATGTTCAGGCAGGAAGGCATCCATGTACCGGTACTCGGACTTATCGAAAATATGGCTTACTTCACGCCTGCCGAACTGCCCGATAACAAATATTATATTTTTGGAAAAGATGGCGGCGCGAGGCTGGCCCAAGAAATGCACACACAGCTGCTGGCACGCATTCCTCTTGTTCAAAGCATTTGCGATTCGGGAGATAAAGGCGAACCTGTGGCTCTGCAACACAATAACCCGGAAGCACAGGCTTTCAAAGAACTTGCCGGAGAAATCAGCCGGCAGATATCTATTGGAAATGAGTTCAAAAAAAATATTACTGCAGATAAAGATACCGGTATTTGCGGTTGTTCAAAATAATTAACAAAACAGCAAATTAAATAATAAACAATATGGCAACAAAAGAAGAATTAATTCAGAAAGTGCAAAATGTTATTGATCAGATCAGGCCTTACCTCGAAGCCGACGGAGGCAGCATCAGTTTTGTGGAACTTACCGACGACAACATCGTTCATGTAGAACTGCACGGCGCATGCCGCAGCTGCCCCATGAGCCTGATGACCCTTAAAAACGGTGTGGAAGCGGCTATGGTAAAAGCCATTCCCGAAATAAAATCGGTTGAAGCTGTTAATTTGTAGAACTAACGATTAGAACGAACAGGTTTGCAAATAAAAAAAACCGTCAAATTTATTACTTGAAACCTGTTAGTTCTCAGAAACCCGTTAGTTCTTCAATTTTTAGAACTAACAGGTTAACAATAAAAAAACCTCCAGATTTATTAATTGAAACCTGTTAGTTCTCAAAATGAAACCTGTTAGTTCTACAATTGGAATAAATAAGATTGGAATAATCGGTGCCGGCAGGATGGGTAGCGATATTTTTAATTTTCTCACAGCCTTCGACTATGAGCTTGTGTGGGTATGTATTGATGAATCGGAAAGCCATTCGTTGCAACAATCATTTGAGAAAAGAATCAGAAGGCAGCACAAGTGCGGCATACTGGACGAACAACAGCTGCTGAAAAAAATACAGTCCGTTACCATCAGCCACCAGGTAAGCTCGCTGAGGGGGTGCAATCTGATTATCGAATGTATTTGGGAAGATATTGCTAAAAAGAAGCTTATGTATCAGCAAGTCATTCCGTACCTAACAGCTACCTGCATTTTGGCCAGCAACTCCTCTTCCTTCCTGCCATCGCAGCTAGTGCCCGACACCACCCTGGTTGAACGTTTTGTGGGCTTACATTTCTTTTATCCCGTAAAACTGAAAAACATGGTGGAAATAATTGCAATGCAGCAAACATCGCAGGAAACCATTGCTGCCTTAAAGGATTTTTGTCTTAAGACTGAAAAAAAAACCTTACTGCAGGATGAAAAAAATGCTTTCTGGCTAAACAGGCTTTTCCTGGAAGTGCAGAACGAGTCTTTTTTGCTCGTTGCCGAAGGAAAAATTTCGTATAAACAACTCGATGACATAGTTTCTGAACAATTGTTTCCTGAAGGGATATTCCGGTTTTTCGACCAGGTGGGTATCGACATCATGCTGCAATCCATAAAAAACTACACAGCTGCCAACAGGACGCCTTACCAGGTGATGCTTTGCAAGCTCGAAGAACTTCAATCGAAAAACCATCTAGGCGTTAAAACCGGGGCGGGTTTTTACCAATACGACGCCCCTGATATGCGGGCCGAAAAAAAAATCTATACCGATAATCCTTTTTATCGTGAAATCATAACAAGACTAAAAAAAGCTTATACTGGCAAGGCTCAGCAACTGATAGACGATGGTGCCTGCGACAGGGATACTTTAGACTATGCAGCCAAAGAGTATATGAATACTGATAAAGGGCCATTTGGCCTTGGCTGAAAAACATAAAAAGCAAGTATTATGGAAAAAGTTGTAGTAACAGGAATGAGCATGATAAGCTCGCTAGGAACAGACCTGCAAAGCAATTGGGAAAACCTTATTGCCGGAAAAAGCGGGGTGAAAAATATTACCTTGTTTGACGCCTCGTCGTGCCAAACTAGGATTGCGGCAGAGATTCCCCAAACATTTGAGGAACTTTGGCCAAAGTATATCAAAAAAAGATCGGCCGACCAGATGACAAGGATTACCAAGGCATGTTTTGTTTGTGCAAAAGATGCTGTTGCGATGAGCGGAATCAATTTTGATATGATGGACAAAGACCGTTGCGGTGTCATTCTTGGTGTTGTTACCACGGCAAATACCTCAACAGAAAAAGGTACCACCGACCAAAACCGCATATTGAAAAGCATGAATAATTCAATGTCGGCATGGATTTCTCTGGAATACAGGCTGCAAGGGCCTAATTTCACGGTTTCATCGGCTTGTGCCTCTTCGGCCTACGCCATTGCCCTTGGTTACGATTTGATTAAAAACGGCATGGCAGATGTGGTGATCGTGGGCGGAGCCGACTCCATCGTGAACAAAGAAGAGATTGACGGATTTAACAGTATTTATGCTATTTCTACAGAGAATCACGCACCGGAAAAAGCCAGCAAACCTTTTTCGAAAGATCGAGATGGTTTTGTGATTGGTGAAGGAGCCGGTGTGTTGGTTTTGGAGTCGGAACGCTCGGCGCTTGCCCGGCAGGCCACAATATATGCCGAAATTGCCGGGTATGCCTTATCCAGCGAAGCATACAACATAATGGCACCTATGAAAGACGGCGAAGGCATTGCTCAGTGTATTGCCCAGGCGCTAAAAAACGCCGGAGTGGAAACTACCCAGGTTGACTATATCAACGCTCATGGCACCTCCACCACATTAAACGACAAATACGAGACACTAGCCATAAAAAAAGTTTTCGGAGACCGGGCATACCAGATTCCGATATCTTCCTCGAAATCGATGATAGGCCATACCATCGGAGCTGCCGGAGCCATAGAACTGATTATTACCATACAAACCATCGTGCATAGCCTCATCACGCCCACCATAAACCTGGACCAAGCCGACCCTGAACTCGACCTGGATTATGTGCCTAATCAGTCCAGAAGCAGGGAGGTAAATTGCGCATTATCGCATTCATTTGCTTTTGGAGGGCATAATGCCGTTTTGGTAATTAAAAAATATCATTAATTTTGCAAAAAAAATTTAGTGATGGCAAAGATTCATGAACACACAAGGAAAGAAGTAAAAGAAACCGTATTCAGTTTTTTTACCGAAGAATGCGAAGTTGATGCCGCCTCTCTCAAAGAAAATACCAATATTATCCGCGACCTTGGCGGCGATTCATTGATGTATCTCGAACTGATTGAAATTTTCAAGAAGAAATATTCCCTGAACATAGAGTTGAAAACCATTGGTAAATATGTGGTAAAACATCCGGTGGAAACCATCGGCCAGCTTGTAGATATGACAATGCTTATCATTGAGCATGAAAATAATATTGTAAATCTGGACTAAGGCCTGAAGGGGAGGTGTTAGGCTGTTAGACTGTTAGACTGTTAGACTGTTAGACTGTTAGGCTGTTAGA
>DAONFU010000055.1:0-13517 GCA_035403765.1 Bacteroidales bacterium | reverse complement strand
TGAACAAAACGGAGGCCAAACAGAATTTTTTTGAATGCTATGGGCTGATGATCGAGAACGATGAAGACAGGGGGGTGCTGTATAATAGCACCGGAATAAACGGGGCAGGCTATGTGAGTTTGTTGAGGCAACGCATCTTTGGACTACAGCTACAAGAACTTAAGCCCGACCTGGTTATTCTTGATTTGGGCGCCAACGATTTCAACGCCAAAGGATATAACGCCGCCGCCATGGAAAGTAACCTGGTGCGTATTATCAACATTATCCGCGACAGTGCTCCCGAAGCCGCCATTCTTGTCTCCAATGCTCAGGATATCTATTATCGCCGCAAATACAATGTGGTACAGTGCAAAGATTTTATGCAAATGACACAACGGGTAGCGCAAAAATACCATTGTGCTTTTTATAATTATTATACCGTCAGTGGTGGCCCCCGCTCCATGGACCAGTGGTACAAAAACGGGCTGGCCCGAAAAGATAAAGTTCATCTTTCGGCTGCAGGATATTATATCAGAGGGGAGTTGTTGTTAAATGCCATGTTGAACTCTTATGTGGTGTGGCTACAGCAACAGAATGATACACTTATTGCTGACCGTCACCTCTTCGATACCCTGTCGCTGAAAAAGTATTTTGATGAAGAAATAAATTTTAAAACGGTAGCCGCTAAGCCTTTACCTGTGGCAGTAAGCAATAATGAGGAAAATGATAATGAGGAATTGGATGTAACCTATTACAAAATTCGCAAAGGTGACAACCTGGGGGCTATTGCTGAACGGTATGGAGTACGGGTGAGTCAGTTGCAGCAATGGAACGCTTTGTCGGGAACAAAAATCATTGCCGGAGCAACCCTGGTGATTTACAAGAAAACAAACACTTCGAATCCTGTGAACATGCCCGAAAAGCCCGCAGCGACAAAACCGGTCAATCAATCGGCCACGGTACCCGCCTCTCCGGAAAGAACCGTTGCCGGAAAAAAATCCTATAAAGTGGTTTCCGGTGACAACCTCTGGCTTATCGCCAAAAAATTCAATACTACCGTTGAAAAAATTAAACAACTCAACGGACTGAAAACAGACAAACTAAATATCAATCAAATACTATTAATCCCGTAAAACTATTTATGCTTGATTTCTCGCTGAACGATTTTTTGTCAGGATTGCTTTTTCAACCGCAGGCACCGATGGTGTTTAACTCTATGCTGTTTGTAACCCTCTTTACCCTGTTTTACCTGGTATATGTTGTGGTTTATAAAAAGATAGCTGTGCGCAATGTGCTGTTGCTGTTGTTCAGCCTGTATTTTTATTACAAAATCAGTGGTTTTAATGTTGTTTCGCTGGTGCTTATCGCCAGCAGCGATTTTTTTATCGGCAGGCTAATGTTTTTGAAGGCTACCAAAAAATCCAGAAGAAACCTCCTGCTGTTATCATTGTTTATCAACCTGGGGCTGCTGATATTTTTCAAATACACCAATTTCTTCTTAAATACATATTTCGGTATCACCACCGGAGAGGCCTCGCCTTATGTTCTCAGCCTGATAACACCTGTAGGCATTTCTTATTTTGTGTTTAAAACCCTCTCCTATATAATTGATATTTACAAAAAGAATATCAATGCCCCGGAAACGAATTATGTTAATTACCTGCTATACGTGTCATTTTTTCCCAACATACTTGCCGGTCCCATTCTGCGTGCCCGCGACCTGTTGCCACAGTTCAGGCAGGCGCTCAACTTCAGCCGAGCATTTGTTGGCAAGGCTTTGTTGCTGATTATTGTCGGTGTCTTTAAAAAGGTGGTTATCGCTGATTTTTTAGGTGTAAACCTGGTGGACAGAGTGTTTGATACGCATGTATATTTTTCATCTTTTGAGTATCTTATGGCCGGATACGGCTACCTTGTACAGTTGTATTTTGATTTTTCGGGCTATACCGATATGGTTATCGGCATTGCCATGTTGCTCGGATTTAGTAGTTCACCCAACTTCAACAAGCCATTTATGGCGCAAAACATCTCGGAGTTCTGGCGCAGGTGGCATATCACCCTGTCGAACTGGTTGCGCGACTATATTTTTACTCCCATGTCGATACGCCTCAGAAACATACAGAATGCCGGCCTGGCAATCTCTGTGCTGGCAACATTTGTTATCTGTGGTTTGTGGCATGGCGCCAACTACACTTTTTTGGTATGGGGAACCCTGCATGGTTTGATAATGGGTTACGAGGTGCTTTCACGCCGGCGGCGGATGAAGATAAGGAAAAAGGTTAATCCCTTGCTGTACAAAATATTGAGCATCTTCATTACAACTCAAGTGTTGATGTTTACTTTTATCATTTTCAGGGCTCCCGATATACAGGTGGCCGCCGATATGCTAAAGAAAATTTTCGGAGGCGTGGACTTTTCCCTGGCAGGGCAATGGTTTGAATTTTATAAATATCCTTTTTTTGTTATGCTGGCCGGCATCCTCTTGCATTATACCCCGGCCTCCTGGAACACCCGACTCACCGACTTTTTCGGACGACTACACTGGACTATTCAGGGAATAGTGATCTTTGTTGCAGTGATTTTTATTTATCAGTTTTTCAGTACCGAGGCACAACCGTTTATTTATCTTAATTTTTAACCGCACACCATGCAGCTATTTAAAATCAAAGATAATCAATATAATATTGCATATTATTGCACCCGTTATCAGTGTGTCAACGGCAATAGCAAAAAATTGGCCTTTCGCTTTATCGGTTATAAGGCCGACCGTTGTGATTATTCCTTTGAACAACTCGATAAGGAGAGTAATCGCTATGCCAATGTGCTCACTACGCTGGGCATCAAGCCGGGAGATATCATATTCACATTTTTACCCAAAATGCCTGAACAGTTTTTTGCATTTTTAGGCATATTAAAAACACAGGCTGTGGCCGGCACTTTGTACTCCAACTTTGGCGAGGAAGCCCTTGCCGACAGGCTTGGCGACAGCAGAGCGGTAGCCGTTATTACCAAAAAAAGTCTGCTGAAAAAATTAATGAGAGCCCTGCCGCAATTGGAGCACCTGAAATATATCCTGGTGGTGGATGGTTTGGATAACGATGAAAAAACCTTGGCGCTTCCGGCCCTGCTTGCCAAGGCTTCGGATAAGTTTGATGTGCCCATTACGGGTCCCGATACCCCATCGGTACTGCATTATACTTCGGGTTCTACCGGCAAACCCAAAGGAGTACAGCACGTGCATAAAAGCATTTTGACACAAAGTTACACGGCACAACATGTTCTCAACATCAAGGAGGATGACCTCTACTGGTGCACTGCCGACCAGGGATGGGTTACCGGCACGTCATACGGCATCATAGGCCCCTGGGCATTGGGCGTATCACAGTTGCACTATGGAGGGGCTTACAACGCCGAAACCTGGATGGAATTGCTGGAGCATGAGGGCGTCACCAAATGGTACACAGCGCCTACAGCCTTGCGTATGCTGATGCGCGAAGACAAAAATATTTTTAAGAGATTTTCATTAAACAAACTGCACTATATTTTTAGCGTGGGCGAACCGCTCAACCCCGAAATAAACCTGTGGGCAGCAGCGGTCTTGGGAAAAGAAGTGTATGATACCTGGTTTCAGACCGAAACCGGCAGTATAATGATTTGCAACCGTCCGGGAATAAAGATTAAGCCGGGTTCGATGGGGAAACCTATTGATATTATCGAAGCAGCCGTCTTATCTGAAGACGGCAGTCTTTGTCCTGTGGGAAAGACCGGCCATCTATGCATTAAAGCGCCCTGGGATTCCATGCTTAGGGCCTATCTGAACAATGAGGCTGCATACAATGAAAAATTCAGAAACGGATATTATTATACCGGAGACCTGGCCTTTTGCGATGAGGAGGCTTATTATCATTTTGTGGGACGCAACGACGACGTTATCAATACAGCTGGGCATCTGATTAGTCCCTTCGAGGTGGAAAGCACCCTGCTGGAAATTCCGGAGATTGCCGAATCGGCAGTTATCGGAGCGCCCGACGAATTGCTGTTCGAAAAGGTGGTGGCCTTTATACGGCTCAAAGACCATGTTGTGTGGACGGACGACCTGGAGGTGAAGATACGGCTCTTTTTATCCAACCGCTTGTCTTCAATTGCCACGCCGCAGGATATCCGCCTGGTGGAAGAGGTGCCAAAAAATAAAAGTGGAAAAATCATGCGTCGTGTGTTGAGAGCCTGGTATATGGGCGAAGACCCCGGCGACATATCAACTATGGAAATATAAAAACGTAATCTTATGAATACATTTGAAGAACTGAATGCAATTTTTTGTAAGACCTTTTACGACGATGATATCGTCCTGACAAGGGAACACACGGTCAACGATATTGAAGGATGGGACTCGCTATCGCACACCAGCCTGGTGTTTGCCGTGGAAAAACATTTTGGAATAAAATTCGACAACCAAGAGATTCCGAAATGGAAAAATGTTGGTGAGATGTATGATCGCCTGCTGGAACTGCTTCAGAAAAAGTAATAGCTTGAGAAAAACCGGAGAAGAAAAACACCGGATTTGTTGATGAATTACGGCATGATGAAAAAAATCTCGTCTATCCACATCGTGCTGCCTACCTGGCCTTTACAGTTCATCAGGTCATCTAAACGGACGCCAGCGCTGGAACAAACCAGCAGGGTAAGCGTATCGGGCGTTTCCTGAGTTTGATAGACGATAGGAAGGTCAATCATGGTATATTCGGTAACCGTGTTTTTATAAACTTCACGGGCCAGCCCAATGGTGTCTCTTTTACCTAAGGCCGTGTTGTATTTCGATAATAATACCGAAACCATGGCCGAATCGCCGCCCACAGGGGCGTATTTGTAATATCCTCTGAATTTGAGAGGCTTTGAGGTATATGGTTTTCCCACGCGGATAGTAGCATTTGGAATGTCGAGAGAATCTGTACCCACCAGGCCCGGTATTAATATCGGTTCTCCCATCGGGCTGAAAGTACCCGTAATCAGCTTGGCGGCATAACTGCCTTCGTAAGCGTCGCTGGTGCTGTCGGTAGTCAAAGGCCCTGGTCCGCCGGCAGCCGCCGGCAAAGTGGCCAGATAGTTCAGTGTGCGAAGGTAGTCGCCCAGGGGCTCAAAGCTTTTAAAACCAAAACCATCATCAACCATGGTCCACTGGTCGAAACAGCCCCCCCTGATGTTTTTTTCGCATACCAGATCGGTGATCACCGGTTCTGGCTCATCGATATATTTCCTGCAAGAAGGTAAAAAAATGCCGGTGCACAAAAAGACTGTCAACAACAAAACCGCTATATTGGGAAACTTTTTCATAGACCTTATACTTTGTAAACTATCTGAATGGAGGTAACGCGCGGAGGTTCGACCGAAATGGGCCTCAAAGAATATTCTGTGTTCAGGATATTAGTCATCAGCACAGTAAATTTGAAGTGTTTCTTTAATTCGTAACTTACACGGGCGTCAAAAACAAAATCACCGTTATGATGTTCTTTGCGGTATTCCTTGATGCCGGTATTGAATAATCCCGGACGGTCGTTCTGCATAAAGAAATTATCAATATTGTACATAAACCCGTAATAACGGCCGCCCAGTCCCCAGGCGAAACTTTTATAGGTAAACTGTACATCCAGTTTTGCCAATTGTTCGAAGCGGTATTTTAGGATGTTTTCCCTGGTGTCCGAAGAAGTGCTCATATAGGTAAAGTCCTGGCTTGACAAGGTGTCGGCTCCGCTGATGAAATAATCTGTGTAATACACCTTGTCGGGGTCCAGACAAGTCGGTCTCGAAAAAGTATATCCGCCCATCACCTGCATGGAAAAATCTTTTGTAAACTGGCCTTCACCCATCAGGGAAATATCAATACCCCAAACCCGGGCGTCGGCAGTGTTCAAAAACTTATAACCGAGGTTTTGGGTGATATCCCATCCGGAACTGTCGGGTTTGAGGTTTCTTCCCCAAAGGCCGGCGTTAAACTCAATGTAGTTTTGGTATTCCTGCCAAAACCCGCAAATATCAATGAATCCTACAAATTTGCTGATCTTGAACAATTGTTTCAGCCCCAGTTCGCCATTCCAGCTGGTTTCCGATTTCAGGTCGGGGTTGGGATAAATGCCAAAGTTTCCTGCCGAAGTGGAGATATACCTTTCGCCAATGCTGGGAAAACGGAATCCTTGTCCGTACGAAGCCCTGATATAGGTTCCCTGGGCTGCACGGATGTTGATGCCTGCCCTGAATATCGGTTTGTTTTCTTTGTATTCACCCAGTTGGTAAAACTCCCAGCGTGCGCCTCCCGAAAGCGTTAATATCTTCAAAAATTTCATTTCAGCCTGCACATACACAGCGCCATTGTCCGAGGATTTTGATCCGGGCTGGTCAAAGCTGCCGGAAAAAACCCTGCCGTAAGAATAAGAATACATATTCATGACACCCGCATTGATAACGGGGTTGCCAATCCGTGTCTTGAACATTTTCGAAAACTGGTATTCGTTATAAATGAAATACGACATGGTGGACTGGTTGTTGTCGCCGCCGTTGTTGCTGTAGTAAACCCTGTTTTTCAACGAGTGGGCTGCGCCTTTGGGGCCAAAATATTTGACAAAGGGGTCAAGGTAAAACTGGAAATCAGCAAAATTAGTAATAGCACCAGGGAATGCTCTGAAGATGTTTGAGTCGGCATCCATCCAGAAAAAAGACTGGGTATTTTTGGAATACATAAAGTTGCCATTAAGTCCGTAGGTCAAACCTTCCACCCTGTTAGAACGGACCCGTGTGCCAAAGTTAAGCCGGAAATTTTTTTCAAATTCTCCTTTGTCGTAGTCGCCGGTGGTGTCGTTGGGCGGAGCACCGATACATCCGGGGTCGGACAAAAAGTTGCCGCCAATCACATAGTCAAAGTTTTTCACTCTGCGGGAATGTATAAAGTTCGCACCCAAAATTATGGGATTAAAACCTTCCCATGATTTGGTGTAACGCCGGGGAGGGGTGCTGTATATCCCACTGTGAATGGTAACCCGGGTCAGGGGTTTTTCTTTGGGATAGGCGGTGCGGATATTGATGGCCCCGTTCAAGGCCGAGGAGCCATACATTACGGAAGAAGCCCCTTTTACAACTTCAATTTGCTCTACGTCTTCCACCGGCAAAAAACTCCATACCGGCCTGCCGGCATCGGCTCTGAGCATGGGAATGTCATCAATAAGAATCATAACGCGGCTGCCCAGTCCCGAACTGTATCCGCTGCCACCACGGATTTGTGGCTCATTGTCAACAATGGCAACCCCGGGAACAGATTCTATGGCCTTGTCGAGGGTAAGGATGTTTTTGTTTTCAATCATCGTCGGCTTGAGCACTTCCACCGAGTTGGTGGCATCTTCCTGCCGTTGTTCGTATTTTGAAGCCGAAACCACCGTGGTGTTCAACTCCATCACCGAGATTTTCATGGCCACGTTTATTACCAGTGTTTTTCCGGCCTTGGCACTGATTTTCTGCGTGTATTTTTGGTAGCCTACACAGGAAAACATCAGGGTGTAGTCGCCGGGTGTTACCTCAAATTGATAGTTGCCGTCCATATCGCTCAGCGTTCCTTTTTGCTGATCTTTTACACCGATGCTGGCAAAAGGAATGGGGTTGCCTTCGTCCTCTTCGGTAACTACACCTTTAATGATGGCCTTTTGTGAAAAAACTACAGCAGGAAAAGTCAATCCTGCCGTAAAAAATAGAAGTAGAAAAAAATGTTTTATCGTGCGAAATGTCATGGGTGAAAATTTAGTTTTTCTTTCGCCTGCTAATACAACTCAACGTTGTAGTGTTTATTTTATATACACTTTTTGGCTGAACTTTCGACCATCTTCGGTGTTGGCAGAAACAACATAAATACCGCTTTTAAACTGATCTAATCCTATAAAATGTTGTACTGCCTGTGCCGTGATTTGTGTCTTGTAAATCAACTGGCCGCTCATGTTGTACATTTCGATTTTTGAGGTACGGGGCTGATCAAATGATAAGTCAATGATGATGTCGTTGTCGTCGGTATAAACAAAAAAGTTTTCCGAAGGATCGATGGTTGAATTTCCATTGGAGGATGATCCGCTGTAAACCAGCGAAAGGTCGTCGATATAAAGACTGTCTCCGCCTGAGCCGCCGCCCGGGGTTTTATTTGTGGTAAATGTTATCAAAATATAATCCGGCGAAGTGGCGGGTCCCGGATATGCGAATGGAATGCTGAAGCGCTGCCATTGACCATCAGTGGATGAAAAATGGATGGTAGCTTCTCCAACCAGATGGCTGGGAGCATTCGCGTCGGAGGTGCTGGGATCACGATAATCGTAATTATCATGGATGACAGCTCTCATACGGGCCGAATCTCCGGAAGCACTGACCGGTTTAAATTTTGCCCAGAAAACTATAGAATCCGGATGTGCATTCAGGGCTTCGCTGAGGGCGGTATCGGCAGTGCGGGTGATATTGTAGTTGCTGGGATCATTAGCGGTCGAACTGCCCATATTCAGTTGGCCGGTGGTTACATTGCCGTTGGCAACAATTGAAAGGATGCTCCGGGACCAGATTAAACAACTATAGCTCCCTGTTGATCCCGGCCTGGTTAACGTAGAGCGTTTTACCTGTTGCTGAGCAAAGGTCAGTAAAAAAGAATCTCCGGATGCCGATTTAAAAGAATTCCACTGGGCTGGCTCTTCGGTAGCGTTGCCAACATCTTTCCATGTTTCAAAACCTGAATTGTTGACCTGGTTTTGTGCCGTGGCCAACGAAAAAGCTCCCCCAAGAAATAATCCTACAAAAACTAATATTAAAAAATTAAATTTTTTCATACTACGGTTGATTTAGCTGTTTATTAAATTCGGGTGCAAAATTACAAAAAAATCAGATACCAACAAGCCCTTCCGGCCTGTTAATAAGTTTACAAGAAGGATGTGTGTGTAAAACACTGTAAATGATGTGTTTTGCTTGGATTCGGCCGGATTAAAAATAATATTATTAAACAAAATGGCACATCATGATAATAAATGAAATATTTTTGTTAGCACCATTAAAAATACCACCATGCTAATAAAAACTTATGGAAGCGCCATCCTGGGAATTGATGCAATAACGATTACCGTTGAAGTAAATATTGATGCAGGGGTTCAGTTCTTTATGGTTGGCCTGCCCGACAGCGCCGTAAAGGAAAGCCAGCACAGGATAATTGCATCCTTCAAGAACAGCGGGTTTAATTATCCCGGGAAAAGGATAGTTATTAATATGGCTCCTGCCGACATCAAGAAAGAAGGATCTGCCTACGACCTGTCCATCGCTCTTGGCATACTGGCGGCCTCCGATCAGTTAAAATCCGATGAGTTGGGAAAGTACATCATCATGGGCGAACTCTCGCTCGATGGCAGTCTGCAGCCCATCAAAGGCGCCTTGCCCATCGCCATCGAAGCCCGGAAACAAGGGTTTAAGGGGTTTATCCTTCCCAAAGAAAATGCCCGGGAAGCAGCTATTGTGGACAATCTGGATGTTATCGGCGCGACTTCGTTGCGGCAGGTAGTGGATTTTTTGAATGGTGATATTGAAATCGAGCCTACTGTTGTAAATACCCGCGAAGAGTTTTTTACCCGGCTGAACGAGTATGAATTTGATTTTGCCGATGTCAAAGGACAGGAAAATATCAAACGCGCCCTCGAAATTTCGGCAGCCGGAGGCCATAATGTTATTTTTATCGGCCCTCCGGGCGCGGGCAAAACCATGCTGGCAAAACGATTGCCCTCTATTTTGCCCCCGTTGAACCTGCACGAAGCCCTCGAAACAACCAAGATACATTCCGTTTCCGGGAAACTGGCCAAAAACGCTTCACTTATATCCGTACGGCCTTTCCGGGCGCCGCACCATACCATCAGCGATGTGGCGCTTGTGGGTGGAGGAAGCTTTCCCCAGCCGGGCGAAATATCCCTGGCGCACAACGGGGTTTTATTTTTGGATGAACTCCCCGAATTTAAACGTACAGTGCTGGAAGTGCTGCGTCAACCGGTAGAAGACCGGGTGGTAACTATTTCAAGAGCTAAATTTACCGTGGAATACCCTGCCAGCTTCATGCTGGTGGCAGCTATGAACCCCTGTCCCTGCGGGTATTACAACCATCCCGAAAAAGAATGTGTCTGCGGGCCCGGCATAGTTCAGAAATACCTCAACAAAGTTTCCGGTCCTTTGTTAGACAGGATCGACATCCACGTGGAGGTTACTCCCGTGCCTTTCAAAGAACTGAGCAAAGCCCAGGCTTCTGAAAAAAGCGAAGTTATTAGAGAGCGAGTGGTAATAGCCCGCCGGATACAGGAAACCCGCTTTAGCGGGATGCAAGGCGTTTATTGCAACGCGCAGATGAAGACCAAACACCTGCAGACTTATTGTGCCATCAGTGATACCGGCTTGACCTTATTGAAAAATGCCATGGAAAAACTAAATTTATCGGCACGTGCCTATGATCGTATCCTGAAGGTTGCCCGCACTATTGCCGATTTGGACAATTCCCCTGAAATACAAAACCATCACCTGGCCGAAGCCATACAATACCGTAGCCTTGACAGGGAGAACTGGGCGGGGTGAAAAATTTTGTATTGATTTTTTTTGCTAAAGGAATATTAATAAAAAACATAAAAATTTTTGTTTTTATTTGTTTTTATAATATATTTGTATCTATAAAAAATATTTTATTTCGGATCTACATTTATATTTTTTGTTCTCTTTGCTTTTTGTTTAATTGATGCGGTAAAACTAATGTTTAACTAAAAATTTAAAAACATGAAAAAGTTGATTTATTTTTTTGTATTTTTATTGATGATTACGTCATGTAAAAAAATACACAACAAAATGCATTAATTGTTAATGCCTCTAAAGATTTAATTAAAGAAATGAATTTCTATGAACCAGGTGTTTCTCAGATTGACATGATGGTAAGTAGTTTTCAAAAAGAAAAAATTGCATATCAGGAACACAAATTGGGGTTAAAGGATTTAGTAATTATAGGAGATAGACCTATAGATGAGGCAATCTTTTTAATGGAGGCTGTACTTAATTTTGAGTATGGAAAATTCCAAGATTCAACATTAAAATATGATTACTCGGAAAAAATCGAGTTTACTGTTGAAACAAAAGGATATGATGAAAATGGCAAGATATTATTGGTTGGAAATGACTTAATGGATAAGTATTTTGAAGTGGAGAACTTCTCAAATACTTTCGAAAATGGGAAATCATTACTATTCACGGACATCTCATTTGAAAAAGTGGTAAATAATTTAGCATACTTTTCTTCAACAAAAACTATTGGAAATACTGCTGGCAATACTTTTACTGGAAGTTTAAGCAACTTTCATTTTGATTCGACACAACAAAGTGTAAAAGCTGTTTTTAACAATTATTGTAATAACAGCAATTATACATTATGCGGAATAGACTTAATAAATAGTAAGATATTCGTCCCAAACAATTTTAACCCAAACAGTCCTTCTTTCATTTGTCATAACGGTGGTGATTTGATATTTTCTAACTTTACAAATCCGCTCGATGGGTCGTATTACATTGATTATGAATCATGGGATGATGATCCTATTTATGGTTGGGGTCGATGGGGTGTGGATAAACATTTGATTTATTATAATTTACAACATCAGGGTGATTGTTTTGATTATAATAATTTAAATCATTATTTAGACGGCGCAAGATATATCTATCAGGTAAAACTAAACGCCTTGCCTAATAATAGAACTATTGTTTCTTGGAATTTAAAGTATGGAACGGGAACTATCCATGATATTTACGGAAATCCTACTTATGTATGTTGGTCTTGGATTGTGCCTGTATATGCTACGTACTATTGTTCAAGTCTTCCGTATTGAAAAAACAAATGCTATTAAACGCATTCATATGCCGGGGTGATTTTTTTAGAAAATCAAACACTTAACGGCATAGAAAATGTGTTATAAATGCAAGCTATTTGCTAATTTCTGTAAAAATGAAAAACAAACTGTTTTTTTTGATTTTTATAAGTAGTGTTTTCTATTCGTTTGGACAGGAACAGTTTGTATCTGTTTTAAGTGGTATTAATAATACGAATTTCTCTAATTGTGTAAGAGAATGCGGCACAAATTATTATATTAGTTTAGAGTCATATAGCACCGCCTTAAATCAAACAAGTAAAAATATTTATAAAATTGACAAAGAAGGACGAAAAAAAGACAGTTTGAATTTTACCGAAATAAATGGAAGAAAAACAATAAGCCCATGCTATATTAACAATGACAAAAGCCATCTATGCATTAGCACAACACTTGCCGATAATAACCACAACTTTTTATATGCCGCAATTTTTGATACCAGTTTTTTTATTTTTAATGAAAAAATTATTGATACGTTGTTTAGTAATGAATTTTTATTGAGGCATATAACTATTAAATCAAAAAAACATATTTTTCTTACAGGCTCTTTTAACAACTCAAACTACATGTGGAGCTATTCTATTTATGAAACGGATACAAACTTTAATCTCATTAAAAAAGTAAACACAGGTTTTTCTGATGGAGGTTCTGAAATATGTGTAATGAATGGCGCCAGTATTGTTGAAAACTATATCGATAGCGGCTATATTGTAACCACCTATAATTGGATTGTAAAAATTAATAAAAATTTGACATCCCTTGATACAATATCTTTGAATAATTATGATTTTCCTACTCAAACTTTTAATAATACTCTTTTTTATAACGACAGTTTATATTTTGAAAATATTAATTACAGTGTATTTGTCCCCCCATCAAATATAAAAACTTTTACCAAAATTGTTCTAAAAAATCATAATTCTCAAGTGAAAGATTCGCTGTTATTTATTACACCGTATGGCGATAATCGTGTAACACAATATCATGATTTTTTAAGCTTCATAAACCCTGATACTTTATATTGTTGTTTTATTGCAGATTATGATTCTGAGCATAATTATGTTGCATTGGTAAAAGCTGGACTTGGAGAGCAAATATTTTGGCAAAAATTTATTGGAGGCTCTTCTAAATTTCTAAACGCATCCGTTTCAGCCACAACCGACGGCGGTGCAATAATTCAAAGCGAGTTTATGAATAATTTTGACAACAGGCAGGATGTTCTTGTTGTAAAAACCGATAAATACGGCAATGCACCTGTTGGAATAGATGAAACCTCTTTAGTAAATGAAAAACAGGTGCTGGTGTACCCCAACCCTGCTGGAGACTTAATTAATTTTGAAACGGGTTTTTATAATAACCTTAAACTCGAGATTTATAATCCAATAGGCCAACTATTAATGGCGCAAAATTTAAAGCAGGGAAAAAATCAGATATCAATTAGTAAAATACCCGGGGGCGCTTGTTTTTATAGAATTCTCTACAGAAATAAAAAACTTGAAAATGGCACATTTTTAAAATTATAATTATTTTGTCCCCGCAAAATGATCGTATCCTGAAGGTTGCCCGCACTATTGCCGATTTGGACAATTCCCCTGA
>DAONFU010000054.1:0-13706 GCA_035403765.1 Bacteroidales bacterium | reverse complement strand
TTGAAAATGCGAACACAAAAAATTCTGACTTCTGACTTCAAAAATCTGACTTCAAACTCTTACCTTTGCACCTTTATTTATTCTCATTTATGGAACTCCCAACCAAATACGACCCCTCGCAAACCGAAGACAAGTGGTATGCTTACTGGCTTCAACATAAGTTTTTTCACTCCGAGCCTGATAACCGCCCTCCCTACACTATTGTGATACCGCCACCAAATGTTACCGGCGTATTGCACATGGGACATATCCTTAACAACACCATCCAGGATATTATCATACGTCATGCCCGAATGACCGGATATAATGCCTGCTGGGTTCCCGGTACCGATCATGCTTCTATTGCCACCGAGGCCAAAGTTGTGGCCAAACTCAGCCAGGAGGGTATCAGCAAAAAAGATATCAGCCGCGATGATTTCATGGGTCATGCCTGGAACTGGAAAGAAAAACACGGAGGTATCATCCTTGAACAACTAAAAAAACTCGGGGCATCGTGCGACTGGGACAGAACCTGCTTCACTATGGATCCCTCCATGTATGAATCGGTAATTGATGTTTTTATTGACCTTTTCAACAAAGGACTCATTTACAGAGGTGTCAGGATGGTTAACTGGGACCCAAAGGCTTTGACAGCGGTGTCTGACGAAGAAGTTATTTATAAAGAAGTAAACTCCAAACTATATTACGTCCGTTATCAAATAGAAGGCACCAACGACGAATGGATCACCATTGCAACCACAAGGCCCGAGACCATACTTGGCGATACCGCGGTATGCGTGCATCCTGAAGACGAACGATACACACACCTGAAAGGTAAAAGGATCATCATTCCTCTTATCAACCGCTCTGTGCCTTTGATCTATGACGAATATGTGGAACGTGAATTCGGTACAGGTGCGTTGAAAGTTACTCCTGCCCACGATATCAACGACTATAATTTAGGAATCAAGCACCATCTGCAAACCATAGACATATTTAACGACAACGGCACCTTGAATGAAAAAGCCATACTGTACATTGGCGAAGACCGTTTTGCCGTGCGGGAGAAGATTTCAGAAGAACTCCAAAATAAAGGATACCTTGTAAAAACCGAAACCCTCATCAACAAGGTAGGTTATTCGGAACGCACCGATGCCGCCATTGAACCCAAACTGTCAATGCAATGGTTTTTGAAAATGGCCGACCTGGCAAAACCGGCACTGGATGTGGTTCTCAAAGAAAAAGTAACGTTTTATCCACAAAAATTTATCAATACCTACCGCCACTGGATGGAAAATGTTCATGACTGGTGTATCTCCCGACAGTTATGGTGGGGACAACGCATCCCGGCATTCTACCTGCCCGACGGCACTTATGTAGTGGCCAAATCTGTGGAAGATGCCATCGTTAAAGCAAAAGAAAAACTCCAGCGAGAAGTATCCGTTTCAGAAATTACACAAGATGAAGATGTGCTCGACACATGGTTCTCTTCGTGGCTCTGGCCTATCTCGGTTTTTGACGGGATTCGCAAACCCGATAATCCTGATATAAAATATTACTATCCGACTAATGACTTGATAACCGCTCCCGATATTTTGTTTTTCTGGGTGGCAAGAATGATTATGGCCGGACTGGAATACAAAAAAACCATACCGTTCAAAAATGTATATCTTACGGGGATGGTCAGGGATAAACTTGGCCGCAAAATGTCGAAATCACTCGGCAACTCACCCGAACCAATGGACCTCATCAAAACCTTTGGGGCTGATGGCGTACGTATGGGCATGCTGCTGGCTTCACCGGCCGGTAACGACATCCTGTTCGACGAATCGCAATGCGAACAGGGACGCAATTTCAGCAACAAAATCTGGAATGCCTTCCGCCTCGTCAAAGGGTGGCAGGTTGACGAAACATTAACCCAATCAGGCGAAAATGCCGTTTCGGTTACATGGTTTTATCACCGGTTCAATCAGGCCCTGGCCGAACTTAATGATCATTACGAAAAATACCGCATGTCGGATGCCCTCATGACAGTATATAAACTGATGTGGGACGATTTCTGTTCATGGTATCTCGAAATGATTAAACCAGCCTATCAGAAACCTATTGACAAAAAAACTATCGAGGCCACTATCGACATCTTTGAAAAACTGATGCAGGTACTGCATCCTTTTATGCCATTTATTACCGAAGAGCTCTGGCAACATCTCCGCACAAGAAAAGAAGGCGAATCCATTATGATATCAACCATGCCGGAAGTCCAATCTTTTGAAATCAGCTTTATTGAGAAGTTTGCTTATGTTCAGGAGGTTATTTCGCAGGTTCGTATGATTCGCAAAGAAAAAAATATCCCAAATAAAGAGGTCATCGTACTGAAAATACGTAAAAATAACAACGAACAACCCGACACGACCTTTGACAGGATTGCCTCCAAGCTATGTAATATCAGCGAAATTGAATATGTAAGCTCAAAACCCGAAAACGCACTCACTTTTATGGTAAAAGCTACCGAGTTTTATATACCAGTGGGAAGCAGCATAAATGTGGAAAGCGAAATAAAAAAACTCAAGGAAGAACTGAAATATTACCGGGGGTTTCTGGAATCTGTAAATAAAAAACTCACCAACGACCGCTTTGTTAATAGTGCACCCCAACCAGTGGTTGATGCCGAAAAGAAAAAGAAGGAAGATGCCGAAAACAAAATACGCATCATCGAAGAGCAAATCCGTTCGTTGTAACATAGCACATTAAGCCACGGGAGCTGCATTGCGCGCGAACCAATGCATAACAACCGCATGAAATAATATCATTACAATGGCGCTCAGCATATTCGACGACAAATCCCTGGTGCCAGCGGAACAGATGATTGCTCAAGCTTTACAGAACTCATATGGATGGTGGAACCAACTTAAGGATTTCGTCATAAACCATTACCCGTCGGCGCAGCAAGAATGGAATCATTCCGGAAAGAACTATGGCTGGGGGTTTCGGATGAAAGATAAGAAACGGGCCATTATTTATCTGACTCCCGAGGACGGTTATTTTCTTTTTTCCATAGTTTTCAGCGAAAAAGCCACACAGGAAGCATTGCGCAGCAGTATTTCCGGAGAAATTAAAAATGCCATCAGGGAAGCAAAGGTGTATGCCGAAGGACGGGGTGTGCGCCTCGAAGTAAAGTCTCAGAAAATGATAAGCGACCTGAAGGAACTTATCATTATCAAGCTGCATAACTGAAAACTGCGTTTTTTTACGTTAAAAAATTGCATTTCCATATTCGGTGATGTAACTTTGAATAATAAAAAAACTAAAATTATGAAAACACTTAAATTATTTGCTATGATTCTCTTTATCGGGATAATAGCAGCATCATGCACGAAAGAAGGACCTGAAGGCCCACAGGGAGCTGCCGGAACCAATGGAACCGACGGGAATGCCAATGTCAGGTATTTTGGTTTTGGCCCAACGATTTTTACATCAACGCAATCTGAAAATCACTTTTTTCTTCATATTTCAGATGGCACGGCCGATTCCTCTCTGATTTTACCTTACTATTACAGCAATAGTTTTTGGTACCAGGTAGGTGAGATAGGTTGGGGGGCAAATTATTTATCACGTTATTATTACCTTACAACTCCGGATTCAACGCGACTCAACTGTCAGGTTCGTAATATTGATGGATCTGCTTATACGGGCGCTGATGTCACCTGGGACTCTATCAAGGTTTTGGTAATTCCGGCCAACGTGTTCAGAAGCGCAAAAGCTGACGATGTCAACTTTAATGACTACAAACAGCTGAACACCTATTTATCCGAAAAACGCTAATTACCCTGCATCCTTTGAAGCCTGCCAGGTGATTCCGGCAGGCTTTTTTTATGTGTTTAATTCCAATATCATTGCTTATTTTTGCAAAAACATATCCAAAAATGAAAATTTCCTATAACTGGCTAAGGCAATATACCGGCCTTGATATTGATCCCGAAGAGCTTTCGCTGATCCTTACCAACTGCGGCCTGGAAGTAGAAGCTATGGAACGCACGGGCATAGACAAAAGCCGCCTGGACGGTGTGGTTGTGGGCTTTGTTGCCGAAAAGGTCAAACACCCCAATGCCGACAAACTCAGTCTTACCAAAGTGGATGTTGGCGCCGGCCCACTGTTGTCGATTGTGTGTGGAGCGCCCAATGTAGCGCAGGGACAAAAAGTTCTGGTAGCTACTATCGGAACGAAAATGATTACCCCGAAAGGCGAATTTGTCATTCAAAAAACCAAGCTGAGAGGAGAAATTTCCGAAGGTATGATTTGCGCCGAAGACGAACTCGGTCTTGGCGAATCACATGCCGGCATCATGGTGCTTGACGACCAGGCCCCTGTTGGCATGGCGGCAAAAGACTTTCTGAACATAGAAGAAGATTACACGTACGAGATAGGCCTTACCCCAAACCGCTCTGATGCTACTTCCCATATCGGTGTTGCCCGCGATGTGCTTGCCGTAATAAATTGCCAAAACAATACGGAGAAAAAACCGATCATTCCGGACATCAGCAGCTTCAGGCCCGACAACAATAATTTGCCGATAAACTTAATAATTGAAGACCCTGGTGCCTGTCCGCGATACACAGGACTTACCATCAGCGGGGTTCAGGTAAACGAATCGCCGGCCTGGCTTCAGGAAAAACTAAAAACTATCGGTCTGCGGCCAATCAATAATATTGTGGATATCACCAACTACGTGCTGTTCGAAACAGGGCAGCCCCTCCACGCTTTTGACGCTTCCTGCATTTCAGGGAACACCGTGGTGATAAAAAAACTGCCGCAAGACACCAAATTCAAAACCCTCGATGGCGTGGAAAGGGCATTGTCTGCTGACGACCTGATGATTTGCAACCGGGAAGAAGGCATGTGTATTGCCGGTGTCTTCGGTGGCGAAAAATCAGGTGTAACAAGCGAAACAAAAAATGTTTTTCTCGAAAGCGCCTATTTCAACCCGGTATCGATAAGAAAAACCTCAAAACGTCAGGGCCTGAAAACCGACGCCTCGTTCCGCTTTGAACGGGGGGCCGATCCAAACATCACCGTTTACGCCATCAAACGCGCAGCCATGCTCATCAAAGAAATAGCCGGCGGCGAAATTTCTTCCGAAATTGTGGACGTTTATCCTGAAAAAATCGAAAATCGTGTGCTTGATTTTTCACTTGCTAAGCTCAACCTTTTAGCAGGAAAAAATATTGAAAAAAATACCCTTATCAATATTTTAAATTCCCTGGAAATTCAAATAACTAATTGCTCAGGCGATATGCTTACCTTGTCGGTGCCGCCTTACAGAACGGATGTCACACGCGAAGCAGATATTATTGAAGAAATATTACGGATATACGGTTATAATAATATCGAATGCAGCGAACGGGTGCTTTCATCCTTAAGTTATGCCCCCAAACCCGATGCGGAAAAAATACAGCATGTCATTTCAGATTACCTCACCGCCAATGGCTTTTATGAAATGATGACCAACTCGCTGACAAAACAGGATTACTATACCAACAACAACAACATTTTTTCGCCCGACCATCTTGTCCAACTGCTAAACCCCCTCAGCAAGGAGTTGAATGTGATGCGCCAAACCCTGTTGTTCAATGGGCTGGAAGCAATTGCTTTCAACAAAAACCATAAAAATAACGACACCTTATTCTATGAATTCGGAAGGGTATATTTCTACAATAAAAACAATTCAGAAAACCATCTCGAAAAATACAACGAGAAAAAACAGTTGGCTATATTCGCCAGCGGTAACGTTGTAAAACCCAACTGGCACAGCAAAGAACAGCCTGCCGACTTATATTTTATCAAGGCCATGGCCATGAATGTCATGCGAAGAATGAGCATTGATATAAATCAACTTAAAACCAGGGAAAACACCACACAGGATTTGTTCACTTCACAAATTACTTACTATCATAACGAAGAACCCGTTTGTGATTTGGGTAAAATTAATCCGGCAATATTAAAACAAATGGATATTAAAGACGAAGTCTTTTTTGCCGTATTAGAATGGGATAAATTAGTTTTTGATTTACAAAAACAAGGTGTAAAATACGTGGAGGTAAGCCATTTTCCTGAAGTTCGCCGCGATCTCGCCTTGTTGATTGACAGCACGGTGAAATATTCGGAAATTGAACGCATCGCTTTTGAAACCGACCCGTCACTGATCAAAAAAGTTGAATTATTTGACATTTATGAAGGGGAAAATATCGGCTCAAATAAAAAATCCTATGCGGTGAGTTTTATTCTCCAGGACGAAGAAAAAACCCTTACCGAAAACCGCATTGAGGACACCATGAACCGACTTATTGAGGCCTATAAAAACAAACTTAATGCTACACTGAGATAATATTATGAGTTTTTTATTTGATTCTGTAGTATTCGGACCGGTAAAAAGCCGCCGTTTGGGTGTTTCGCTGGGAATGAACATCGTTCCTGCCCACATCAAATTCTGTTCTTTTAACTGCATCTATTGCGAATGCGGGTGGACACAGGCCAGCGATGTAGAAAGCGGAGATTTTTTTACTCCCGGATTAATTCGCGAAGCGCTCGAAAACCGCCTGATTTCTCTTTCGCAGGAAGGAATAACTCCTGATGCCATTACTTTTGCCGGCAACGGCGAGCCAACCATACATCCTCAATTCGACATCATTGTGGATGACACCATCGCCTTGCGCAACAAATATTTTCCAAAAGCCCGGGTGGTGGTACTTTCCAATTCAACCATGACAGGTGAACCAAAAATACTTAATGCCCTGCTGAAAACACACAACATCATGAAGCTTGATGCGGGCACCGAAGAAACTTTCCGGCTTATAAACCTGCCCAGAACTGAAATTACATTGGCTCAAATTGTTGAAAACCTAAAGAAATTCAATGGGGACATCATCATTCAAACGATGTTTGTCCGCGGCGTTGCCGGTGACAAAATTATTGACAACACCAAGCCTTTAGAGCTAAATAATCTATTGAAATACATAACCCAAATAAATCCCAGAGAGGTAATGATTTATTCACTCGACCGCCTGCCGCCTATGGCTCAACTGGAAAAAATCAGCAAAGAAGAATTGGAAATCATCGCCGAAAAAATCAGGCAATTAAACTATCCCTGCACCGTTTATTAATATGTGGTTACAAAACAAAGGATATCTTATAAAGACTTTTGAATTCAACAATCTGGCCAGCGCTGCCGATTTTGCAGAGACCGTTATGAAACCCAAAATTATAGCAACGCTAAAAGCATCTTTAGCAGAAAAAAAACATTTCGTTACTGTGAAAATCAAGAGCAGACACAATGCCGATATCCTTTCCAAAAAAGAAAAAAAAATACTTGACGAAATAGAAGAAATTTATTTTCACTTGTAATCATGATATGCTAAACTATGAACCAAAAATATTACTTGCTTTTGGTGAGGCTGTAGCCGGGAACAACAAATTATTTCGCTGGCTTGCCGATAACGGATACCTTGAGCTGGCTTCGCTGGCTAATTGTATCAACTCCGACAATGATGCTTTTTTCTGGCTGCTCAAAAACGGCTATCCCCAGCTGGCCATACTCAGCAATGCCATGGACGGATACGAAGATGCCTATACCTGGCTTAAAAACAACAAGCTGAATTTTTACATAGTTTTTGCCGATGCCTGCCGCAACAAACCCAAGGCAATTGAATGGCTTAAAGCCAACGACCTGGAAGTATTTGTGCATTTGTCGAAAAAAATATTTGACATCCTGGAACAACAACGCCGCGACAACTACGACTACCACAAGAAAAGATTCCGCTGACAGCACTGAAACAAACAGCTATAAAAAAACCAATATTCAGGATGCCGGTATTTCATTTTTTTGAGAAAAAAATCATAGGGTTTGAGAATATGCCGACACTCCTGCCCTACACATTTTTCAAAGTCCACCAATCCCTGAAAGTTTTTTACGTAATTTCGCAATGCAAAAAAGCCCATTATGAAGCAATATAAATTTTTAAACACCATTTCCGGCTGGATAGTTTTTTTTATTGCTTCAACGGTTTATGTGCTCACCTCTGAACCCACTGCCAGCTTTTGGGATTGCGGCGAATACATTTCCACAGCCTACAAACTACAGGTGGGACATCCTCCCGGAGCTCCCTTGTTTCAGCTTCTGGGGCGGTTCTTCTCTATGTTTGCTTTCGGCGATGTGGCGCTGGTGGCCAGAATGATAAACACCATGTCGGCCCTGGCCAGCGGCTTTACCATACTATTTTTGTTCTGGACCATCACAGCCCTGACCAAAAAAATAGTTTTCAAATCCGAAAAAATAAGTCTTCAGGAAATAATCACGGTGCTCGGCGCCGGCTTTGTGGGGGCCATGGCCTTCACCTTTTCCGATTCGTTCTGGTTTTCGGCTGTCGAAGGTGAAGTATATGCTACTTCCTCCTTTTTCACAGCTATTGTATTTTGGGCCATTTTGAAATGGGAAGAAGTTGCCGATGAGCCATACGCCAACCGTTGGCTCGTTTTTATCGCCTTTTTGACAGGCTTATCCATTGGGGTTCATTTGCTTAACCTGCTTTGTATCCCTGCCATGACGATGGTGTATTATTACAGAAAAATAAACCATTCCAAAAAAAATATAACCATCGCATTGTTGCTGTCCTTGCTTATCCTTGGATTTGTGCAATCAGGAATAATTCCCTGGACCGTAAAACTGGCCGGATACTTTGAATTATTTTTTGTCAATACCGCCGGGATGCCTTTCAATGCAGGCATAATAATATATTTTGCCCTGCTTATCCTGTTGATTGTGCTTGGGCTGCTTATCTCAAAAAAAAGAGGGAAAACCATACTGAACACCATAGTGTTATCCCTGGCATTTCTTTTATTAGGATATTCGTCATTCCTGGTGCTGGTCATAAGATCAAACGCCAACACCCCGATAAATGAAAATGCGCCCAAAGACGCCATCAGCCTGCTGAGATACCTGAACCGCGAACAATACGGGGACTGGCCCTTACTATACGGGCCTTATTTCAATGCACCCTACGACAGCGAAGAGCCCTATGTTGACGGCAAACCTGTGTATGCCCGTGATGATGCGCAAAAAAAATATGTCGTCGTGGATGATAGCAAACTCAGCGAAAACAACTACGACAAAAGGTTCTATACTTTCTTTCCGCGTATGTGGAGCCGCAGCTCCGACCTGCACGCCAGGGGATACCAAACCTGGAGCAAAATGGACGGCAAGCCGATAACAGTTACATACAGAAATGGCTCAGAGGAGCTTATCAACAAACCTACTTTTTTTGAAAACCTGAGGTTTTTCTTTACTTACCAGGTAGGACACATGTATCTGCGCTATTTTATGTGGAACTTTTCCGGACGCCAGAACGACCAGCAGGGTTACGGCGGCCTGCTAAACGGAAACTGGATGACAGGCATCAAAGCCATCGACAAAATTAGGCTGGGCCCTCAGGACAACCTACCCGAGACTTATGCAAACGCCAAAGGACGCAATTATTTCTATTTGTTGCCGCTGCTATTAGGCCTGGCCGGATTTTTCATTCAGCTAAACAAAGATTTCAAAGGTTTTCTGGTAGTGATATTATTATTTATTTTTACCGGCTTAGCCATCAACGTGTATCTCAATCCGGTGCCCTATCAGCCCCGCGAACGAGATTACGCCTATGCGGCATCGTTTTATGCCTTTGCCATCTGGATAGGGCTGGGAGTTATTGGTATCAACCAGGCACTTCAAAAACTTAAAAAGTTTATTAAACCGGTCATCTTATCGTTAGCGGCCGTTATTTTATCCATACTGTTTGTGCCTGTTCTGATGGCCCGTGAAGGCTGGGACGACCACGATCGTTCGAACCGCTACACTGCAAGAGACATTGCCTCAGACTACCTAAACTCCTGTGCCCCCAACGCCATCCTCTTTACGCTGGGCGATAACGACACCTTCCCCCTGTGGTATGCCCAGGAGGTAGAAGGCATACGTACCGACATAAGAGTGGTGAACCTCAACCTGCTCAATATGGACTGGTACATCGACCAGATGAAGCATAAGGTTTATGACTCTGAGCCGCTGCCGATAACGCTCGATAATAAAAAATATATCGCCTCCAAGCGCGATTATGTCTTTGTTTATGAAGACACCAACCTGGTAAAACCCAACACATACGCTAATCTTAAAGCATTGCTCGATTTTGCCACCAGCGACGACGATGCCCTGAAAATCGAAACCACCAGAGGAACTCTCAACTATTTCCCCACCAGAAAATTCTCACTGCCGGTGGATACTTCTATCGTATTAAATAACGGCACCGTACCTTCTGAATATGCCGATTCGGTAGTAACAGATATCCGCTGGCAATATGATGGACATTTAGTGATGAAAAATGGATTAGCCGTATTTAATCTGCTATCGGAATTAAAATGGAAACGTCCCGTATATTTTGCATCCACCACCGGTGATGATGCCTACCTGAATCTGCTGGACTACTTACAATTGGAAGGCCTCGCCTACCGCCTGGTCCCCTACCGCTGTCACCCCATTGACAATGAAACAGGAAGAGTAAATACCTCCATAATGTACGAGAACATGATGAACAGGTTTGCCTATGGCAACATGAACAGCGATGGTATTTACCTCGATGAAACCAATATGCGCCTGACAAATACCTTTAGAAAACTCTTCTCCAGGCTGGCCACAGCATTGATGTATGAGGAGAAACAAGACAAAGCGCTAAAGGTCTGCGACAAGTGTATAGAGGTAATGCCCGACAATACCGTTCCATACAACCACCTGCTCCTGCCAATCATCACGACGTATTACCAATGCGGACAAGCCGAAAAAGCTAATCCTATCGTTAACCGCCTCGGCCAATATTGTGAACAGGAACTCGTGTATTTCAATCAATTCAAAGGCACTCATGCGGTGTATATCTCGATGGAAAAAAATGAATCCCTCGACCTGCTGAAAAAATTAATAGACATCGCAGAAACATATAAGCAATCAGCACTCAAAAAACAATTGAACACCGTTTTTGAAAAATATAATACCACAAAAAATTGACGGTAGTAAATACCTCCTTCTTTGAAAAAATATTATTTTCTTTGTAAAATATTTCTGATAGAATGTATCTGACCAAAACTCCTTATTTATTACACAAATTTTATTTTCCCAATGATCTATGGTGTATCGAAACTGACCAAAACGATATCTACCTGACTTTTGACGATGGCCCTGAACCTGAAATTACCCCATGGATACTTGACCTGCTGGATCAATACAATGCCAAGGCTACATTTTTTTGCGTTGGCAACAATGTGGGAAATAACCCCGAACTGTTTTCTGACATTCTCCGACGCGGCCACAGCATCGGCAATCACACCTACAGCCATGTGAACGGTTGGAAATCAAACCTGTACAACTACTTCCTTAATGTAAAAAAATGCAACCGCCACTTTAAAACCAATTTGTTCCGGCCTCCTTACGGAAAAATTTCGTCCAGGCAACGCACCCTGCTGAAAAAACATTTCCGCCTCATTTACTGGACCGTTATCAGCGGCGATTTCGACAAGACAATATCCCCTGAAATCTGCCTTGAAAAAACCATCTCTTCTACCGAAAAAGGGGCTATCGTAGTTTTTCACGACAGCCAAAAAGCAAAGAAAAATCTCACTTTTGCCTTGCCTGCATTTTTAAAACACTTTCACAACAAAGGCTTTTCCTTTAAAGCCATTCCTTTCGAAACAGACAATCTTAAACCGGCACCTGTCCTCAACTCCATATAAAACAATGAGCATAAAAACCGCGGAACGCAATTCAGGGATACTTCCCGAAGATAATGTGATACACCATAGGCATATGATTGCTTACCAGGAAGCCGCCAAACTATGCCATGGCAAAATGCTGGAGATTGGCAGCGGCGAAGGATATGGGATAAAAGTACTCGCTCCGGGAGTTGCCGAATATCATGCAGTGGATAAGCACGCCACACCGATTCCCCCGGAAGTAAAAAATGTGGTATTCCGGCAAATGAACGTACCGCCGCTGGATATTTTTGAAGACAATTATTTTGATATGGTGCTTACCTTTCAGGTAATCGAACACATAAAAAACGACCGTTTTTTTCTTTCGGAAATTTACCGCATTCTAAAACCGGGAGGCAAACTTATCCTTACCACTCCCAACATAGCCATGTCGTTGACACGCAATCCCTGGCATATCCGCGAATATACCTTACAACAGATGCAAGCCATTGTGAAAAAAGATTTTGCCGATATGGAGATCAAAGGTGTTTATGGCAACGAAAAGGTTATGGCCTATTACGAAGAAAACCGCCGTTCCGTTAGAAAATTTACTCGTTTTGATATTTTCAGGCTTCAGTATTTATTGCCGCGCAGGCTACTGCAAATACCTTATGATATTGCCAACCGCCTCAACCGCAACAAACTGATGAAAAGTAATTCCGCGCTGGTAGCCAAGGTAGTTACCGAAGACTTTTTTATTGAAAAAGCCAATGAAACGTGTTTTGATTTTTTTGTGATAGCTCAAAAATAATTCTCCTTTTACTTATTAATTTGTCCCTTTAACTGCTTTAAAGTGCAGTATCACTGTTTGACGGCTTTTCGGGGTCCGGACAGGTTGTAATATTGTATAAGAAAAATACAATGTATAACCCTTAAAACATCAGGCCATGAAAACATCAGAAAAAAACCTCGATGACATCATTTTCGAAAACAGAAACAAAGACTACGGGGCTTATATGCTTCGCAGAAACTACAACAAAAACATGGTGTCGGCAATTATCATTGCCATTGTAATCTTCCTGTTCTTCGTGTCGGTGCCCATATTGGCAAATTTTTTCAACAAGGGAAAGACGGTAATAACAGACTTTGACCCCACAGTAATTTTTAACACCAATCCTAACGAAAAGCCCATCGAAAAACTTCCGGAAGTTCCTGCAGAAAAGAAAAGGCTTCCGGTTTACAAAGTGCCCATTGTGGTGAATACTGATGAGGACATTCCGGACGACCTGTCGGATTTGGCCGAAAAAACCCTAAACACCAGTCCAAACGACACCCTGAGGGGTGATGTTGATATTCCTGATGAAAAGCCCAACCCAGGTATTATAGAAGATGATTACAACACACCTCCGCCCACCGTGGTAGAAGAGATGCCAGAATTTCCGGGTGGCGAGGCAGCCAGAATAAAATTTCTGTCAGAAAACATCAAATATCCCCAGATAGCGCGCGAGATAGGGGTTCAGGGCCCGGTGTTCGTTACTTTTGTGGTGGAAAAAAATGGCCACATCTCCGGAGTGAAGCTTCTGAGAGGTATCGGCAGCGGATGCGACGAAGAGGCCTTGCGGGTTATCAGCTCCATGCCCGACTGGAACCCCGGCCGCCAAAATGGCAAAGAAGTCAGGGTACAACTGAATATGCCGATCAGCTTCAAGCTGATGTAAGGGACGGTGGCTGCTTTTCGCCCCGCAATTTAGTAACCTTTCCTGTCCAAGTACACATTGTTTTCAAATATTTCCAAGCTGTCATGTTTGCCTTACCTGCGGGGAAAAAGCAGACACAAGTTATGCCTTCGTGCAAAAGAATTAAATATCGAAATCTATAGATAAACGTCCGCCAAGTCCTTCGCGGATAATTCTGAGTAGGGTAGAGAGTCTGATGTCGCTTGCGTCATTTTCAATTCTTGAAA
>DAONFU010000053.1:0-14220 GCA_035403765.1 Bacteroidales bacterium | reverse complement strand
ATCCGGAACATAATCATCCCGCACAAAAATTCCAACTAAGCCCATCATAATCTAGAGGCTTACAAGAAACCAAAAGCATATATATTTATACCAGATGAGTCTGAAACTTTCAAAAACTGATTTATTGTTTCTTGCTTCGGGCCTGCTGATTTTCTTGTATATAGTCGTTAAAGCTTCGATATCATCTTTTACTACCGACGAGAGTTTTTCATACTTACACTATGCGCATACCAGTTTTTTGGATATCATTTCCTTTAGCGACTGGTACACCAATAATCATATATTGAACAGCCTGCTCATGAAGTATGCGGAAGTGCTTTTCGGCTCGTCCGAAATTTCTTTAAGACTGCCAAATTTGCTGTTGTTTGCGGTGTATATGGTTTATGCTTTCTTATTGTTCAGAAACAGCGACAGGCTAGTAGCTTTGGCTGTCTTTATTCTTTTATGTACTAACCCCGGAATGGTTGATTTATTTGGATTGGCCAGGGGATATGGCTTGTCGTATGGATTTTTGCTGATGAGTTTATATCATTTTATAAGGTATTTTCAGACTAGAAAATCAAAAGACATTGTTTTTTTTCACATCGCATCCATGTTGGCCGTGCTGAGCAGTTTCACTATGCTGATTAGTTATGCGGCATTGATGCTGATCTACTTTATTACCGATTTTATTAATAGCCGGGTAATTTTGAAAAAGAAATACTTGTTTTTCGAATCAGTCAAAGTCCATATTATACCCCTTGTGTTGATTACCATCATTCTGTACGAGCCGGTGCGAAGGGTTTTTATGAGAAGCGAGTTGAACTTTGGCGGCAAAGAGGGCTTTTATGGTAATACGGTCAGCGATTTAATCAAAAATATATTCCATGGCGTTGAAATATCGCCTTTTTGGATGATAATGGCGCAAATAGTAATCACAGCACTGGTTTTGGCCGGGAGTGTAATTATTTTGAGGCTGTTTTTCAAAAAAGATGGTCCTTCCTTTTTTCAGTTTATCGGCCTGTTTATAACCAACCTGCTGGTCATCTTTATTTCTCTGGCTATTGTTTTTCAGCATTTGATTCTTGGAACAGATTATCCTATCGCGCGTTTTTCACTTTTTCTTTTTCCTGTTTTCATTGTCTATTTTGGATTTTTGCTTTCGTACATCAGCCAAAAAAATAAAAACCTTGTGGCCGTTTCGGGATTATGCCTTGCCCTGTTATCTGCCGGAAGCTTTGTTTATAAGGCCGATCTGCGTTCCTGTTCGGAATGGCGTTTCGATATGGAAACCAAAAACATGATGCGCATGCTGTCTGATGAGCATGCCGCCAATGAGGCAGAAACTGCAGAGGTACGCCTGGGAATTCACTGGCTGTTTGAACCCACCGTTAATTTTTACAGGGAAACCTGGCAGCTTGAATGGTTGTTGCCTGTTGACAGGAGGGGATTTACAGCCGAAGATGACTATATTTACACGTTCAGGGATGAATTTATTGGTTTCCCTAATGACAAGTATGAAGTTGTCCACGAATTTGAAACAGCAAACACGGTTTTGATTAAAAGACAGGAAAAGACCTCCCAATAATACCAACGAAGGTTTTCATAATAAGCGGTCGATACGCAGGAAATTTTCCCAATACTTTTGTTTGTCCATCTGTTCGAAATGTATCATTCCATACCTGTACTGATAAATCTGAATCTGATTTACCAATACGCACAAGGCAATCAGACCAAAGAAAATGCCTTTTACGGCTTTGTTTCTAAATCCGTCAATAGCCTTAGCCAGCAGCAACATAAATACCGGCAGAAATTCTATAAGCACCCGTGACGAAAAACTGCCCCCATACCACCAGTTCCACCAGGATGACAACACATAAAATAACAACAGCAGAAAAAACAGCAAACCATAAAAAATGTAACGGTCAGTTTTCCAAAAGAAATAAAATCCCGTTAACGATAAAAACAATATGGGTGTATATAAAAAGGCACCTTTTTTATAACTAAACAGGAAGTCAAAGAGGTGAGGATTAGAAAAATTAAAAAATTCGTTTCCATAGCTGTCGGTAAAAAATGAGCCCGTGCTGATTTTGTATAGGATAGGCTGTATGGATATTATCGCAGCAAAAATTGCTAGTCCGGCCAAGGGATACCAGGGATGCAGAAACAATTCAGACAATCCCTTTTTAAATCCCTGCCAACCTGTCGGAACAAAAAACAGCGCTAAAAGGATGATTCCATTCACAGGCCTCACAAGCACTACAAGGCCTATAGCAACTGCTAATGCCAATATAGAGCCTGGCCGGTAGTCAGAAAAATATTTCCCGGCGAAATACAAATAAGCCGCAATAAGCGCAAAAGAGTATATGTGCGACATACCGGCCTCCCGCACAACGTAATAAAAGGCGTTGGTACCAAAAGCCTGCGCCAGAAGCGTTATTATCACTGTGGATTGTTTGTATTTGTAAAGAAACAGGAGCTTGCTCAGAAACCACAATCCCAGCACGAAATAAAAAATAGTGGCAATTTGAACGAAAATGAAATATATGGGAGCGTAGCCATCGTTCTGGCCGCCGCTAAGGGTTGCCAGCAAGTGAGCGGCAAGAAAAAAAGGAGTCTGCAACAGGGCGGTACCGCAAAAGTATTTGTTATGTGTGAGTTGGTTATGATATGCCCGGTAATCATAAAACAATTTGGGATCGGACAAAGGATTCATCTCTTTTTCTTCGAAAAAGCCATAGTTTAAATCATGGTAAATAAAAACGGCCGGCAGGTAGGCATAATAACCTTTGCCATCTGCCAGCACTATCCATTTCGGATTGTCGCCTCCCCAGTTGATATTTGCCGATACCCATACCAAAATGACCGTGATGAGTGTTATGAAAAATAAAGTCTTTTTGTTCTTCATAGGTTTACTGCTGACGCAGTTAATTAAAAGGGTATGATATTTCCGCTGCCGCTGTTTTTTCCGGATACCTGGGGCGGATTGCCTGTATAATAAATATTTCCCGACCAAAGGATGTTGTACAACAATAAATCGCGGACATTCAGGTAGCAATTTCCGGTGTTCTTATTGGTAACATAGGTGTAAAATGTCTGAAAATTTTCGCAATGTACCATTCCGTGCCCATTGTGATATACCTGCAGTTCGTCGGTGCTACCCTTGCTAATCACATCGCAAGGCCCTGTGTTTATTATCAGGTAGCAAATCCTCGTTTTCAGGTCGAGGTTAACAGTGCCCGAACCATTTTTTGAATCTATCCATAGCGAGTCGCCCACAAAAGTATTTTCCATTGTTATGTCGCCGCAGCCAGAGTACCCCAGGTATGACATGCCGGGCATTTTAATATATACATTTACTTGGGGTTTATAGCTTCTCATCCAGTTGCATTTGTTGTTGTTGCTGATATACAGCGAGCCTTCTTCCACACGGGTTTTTATCAGCGGGAGCAAATTTTTTCCGGCTTCCACCCTGATGCTGTAGGTGCTGTCCTGTAACAAAAACAGGTTCACATTGTCGCTCAGGTATATATTGCTGAATGCCTCGGCAGGGCGTTCTTCTGAAACTATCTTCCCGGTACTTTTAAAACAATCGCACAGGTTTTCTTTCTTGCACGAGGCAAAACACAATACGGTGACTAAAAGAAACGGCCAGATTTTTTTCACAAGGGTAAAATTATATTTTTTTACAATAATGTAGCTGAAAAATAAAATGTTTATATAAATTTGTACAATAAATAATCATGTGTTTATGAAAAAGTTTCTGCTTGTCTTTGTTTTTATTTTTCTGTATTTATCTGTTTTTACTTACGCGCAGCGAGGAAAACACGGAAGTGTCACTATAAACACCTCAGGAGTCATTGTCAATGCTTATACGCGGCTCACGGCGAATGCCTCTCAGGGGGCTGCCAGTATCACTGTTGCCAGTAATGAATTATCTACAAATTTCTCTACCAATCTTGGCGCGGGCGATTTGGTTTTCATCATTCAGATGCAGGGCGCAACCATTACATACGGAGATACATGGGAAGGATATGGTTATATTAATTATTATAATAATGCCGGCAAATACGAATTTGCCCAGGTGGCTTCCGTGTCGGGCAGCAACATCATAAATCTGAGCTGTGGATTGACACAAAATTATACTGCCAGCGCTTATGTTCAGGTGGTGCGTGTTCCCAGGTATAATTCGCTAACCATTAACAGCGGTGCCTCGCTCACCTGTCCGGCATGGGATGGATTTACGGGCGGTGTGCTGGTTGTTGAATCCTTAAATAGTATTAACAATAACGGTTCAGTAAATGTTAACGGCAAGGGATTCAGGGGGGGGATAGCGTCAACCTCGATTTCAAATAGTTATACAGAAAAATGGTATGCACATGCTGACCCCACCAAGGGAGGCCAGAAAGGGGAAGGAATTGCCGGCCGTGGAGAGGCTCTAAAACAATACTGCAAGGGAGCTCCTGCCAATGGCGGGGGAGGAGGCAATTCGCACAACTGCGGTGGTGGCGGAGGATGCAATGTGAGCGCTAATTTATCCTGGACTTTCGGCAGAGGGATTCCCGACAACTCTTGTCTTTCGTGCACGGCAGCCTGGGAGCTGGAAGCCACCGGAATGTCCACCAGCATATCTTATGGTGGGGGCAGAGGAGGGTATTCATTTTCGGCTAATGACCTGGATGCTGCAACGGTAGGCCCTGGTAATTCATCCTGGGGAGGTACCTATAGAGAAAACGATGGCGGTAATGGCGGTTGGCCGCTTAATGAAAACCAGGGGCTTTTTCCGCGTCTTTTCCTGGGTGGTGGTGGTGGCGGAGGCCATGCCAACAATAATCTGGGCGGAATCGGCGGTAACGGCGGCGGGCTGATTTATTTTATGTCGTACGGTGGTATTTCAGGCAGCGGCACTTTTTATGCCAATGGAATGCCCGGAGGTAATTCTGAAGGCGCTACACCCGCCTTGTTTTCGGGTACAAGTACTGGTACTGACGGTTCCGGCGGCGGCGGTGGGGGCGGCACCATCGTGTTGAATGCCCTTAGCTCCATCATAAATGTTTCTGCCTGGGCTGACGGAGGCAAGGGAGGCGATCAGATAAAAAAATGCGACGCAAATCCTTTATACACTAATGACGAAGCCGAAGGCCCTGGTGGCGGCGGCGGGGGAGGGTATATTGCCGTTTCAGGCTCATCTTCCATACCAAGATCTACAGCCGGCGGGGTAAACGGAACAACCACAGCAACGCCGGCCAGCCATAACAGCCTGGATGAATTCCCTCCCAATGGTGCCACCAAAGGAGGCCCGGGAATAAGCAATGGCGTTGTTACCAACTTTAACATCGCCACACCTACGAGTGTTACTGCTTGCCAGGGACAACCCATCACATTGACAGCTACTCTTCAGGGCAGTGTTCCATCGGGAGTAAGCTATGGCTGGTACGATCAGATTGTGGGTGGTACCTTATTGTCCTCTCAGCAGACCTTAACCATCTCAAATCCACAGGTACAGGATACCTTTTATTTTGGTACCTGCCCGGGAACTTACCGTGTGCGTGTCATCATGTACGTTTCTGCATTTATGCCCAGCGCCGGTAGCGACGTTTCTTTTTGTGTTGGAAATTCCGCTACCATGCAGGCCTCCTGTGGCGGGTGTGCCTCGGCTAGCTATAATTGGTCGCCAACAACAGGGTTGAATGACCCTCATATTGCAAATCCCGTATGTTCTGCGACTAGCACCACCACCTATATGGTAACCATCACAAATCAAGATGGATGCTCTGCTACCGATAATGTAACAACCACTGTATTTCCTAATAATACCATCACATTAACTGCAGGTGGCACACAAACACAGTGTATCAACACGGCAATTACCACAACTACATATACTACTACCGGCGCTACTGGAGCAACGTTTACAGGCCTGCCTGCCGGAGTTACCGGCTCATGGGCATCCAACACCGTAACCATAAGCGGCACGCCCACGGTAGCAGGTGCTTTCACCTATACCGTTACCCTGACCGGCGGTTGCGGAACAATTACGGCTACCGGCACTATTACCGTTACACCGAACAATACCATTGTATTGACTGCAGGTGGCACACAGACAAAATGTATTAATACGGCAATAACCACAACCACGTACGCTACTACCGGAGCCACTGGAGCTACTATCTCAGGACTTCCCACAGGAGTTTCCGGTTCGTGGGCTTCCAATACAGTAACCATAAGCGGTACACCCACTGTTTCGGGTGTCTTTACCTATACTGTTACCCTGACCGGCGGTTGCGGAGCTGTCAGCACTACAGGCACTATCACAGTTACCCCCGATAATACCATCGCATTGACTGCAGGTGGCACACAAACAAAGTGTATCAACACGGCAATTACCACAACTACATACACTACTACCGGCGCCACTGGAGCCACTATTAACGGCTTGCCTGCCGGCCTTACCGGCTCCTGGGCCTCCAATGTAGTAACCATAAGCGGCACACCCACTGTTTCGGGTGTCTTTACCTATACTGTTACCCTGAACGGAGGTTGCGGAACAATTACGGCTACCGGCACTATTACCGTTACACCGAACAATACCATTATTTTAACCGCAGGTGGCACACAAACAAAATGTATTAATACGGCAATAAATACAACCACATACGCTACTACCGGCGCCACCGGAGCTACTATCTCGGGTTTACCCGCAGGAATTACCGGTTCATGGGCATCCAATACAGTAACCATAAGCGGTACACCCACTGTTTCGGGTGTCTTTACTTATACCATTGCGCTGACCGGCGGTTGCGGAACTGTCGGCATTACAGGTACTATCACGGTTACTCCCGACAATACCATCGCATTGACTGCAGGTGGCACACAAACAAAGTGTATCAACACGGCAATTACCACAACCACATACGCTACTACCGGCGCCACCGGAGCTGCTATTTCGGGACTTCCCACAGGGCTTACCGGTTCGTGGGCTTCCAATGTGGTAACCATTAGTGGCACGCCCACGGTTACAGGAACTTATACCTATACCATTACCCTAAACGGAGGTTGTGGAACAGTCAGTACTACCGGCAACATCACGGTTACACCTGACAATACGCTAGCATTAACCTCTGCAGCAGGCACAGATGCGCAAACCAGATGCGTCAATACCTCCATAACCAATATTACTTATGGAACAACCGGTGCCACTGGCGCCACTATTAACGGTTTGCCGGCCGGCCTTACCGGCTCATGGGCGTCCAATGTAGTAACCATTAGCGGAACGCCCACAGTTTCTGGGGTATTTATTTATACAGTTACGCTGACCGGCGGTTGCGGAACAATTACGGCTACAGGCACTATTACTGTTACACCGAACAACACCATTGTATTGACTGCAGGTGGAACACAGACAAAATGTATTAATACGGCAATAACCACAACCACGTACGCTACTACCGGCGCTACAGGAGCCACGGTTACAGGCCTGCCTGCCGGAGTTACCGGTACATGGGCATCCAACACCGTAAACATAAGCGGCACACCCACGGTATCAGGTGCTTTTACCTATACTGTTACCCTGACGGGTGGGTGCGGAACTGCTACAACTACAGGCACCATCACTGTTACCCCAGATAATACAATTACTCTGGTTGCCGGCGGAAACCAATCTGTATGTGTCAACTCGGCAATTACCACTACGGTGTATGGAACTACCGGAGCCACGGGAGTGGTCTTTTCGGGATTGCCGTCAGGCCTTACCGGCAGTTGGGCCTCGAATGTAGTTACTATCAATGGAACACCTACTGTTGCTGGAACTTATACTTACACTGTTACTTTAAATGGAGGCTGTGGAAATGTTACTACCAGCCATACTATTATCGTAACCCCTGTCAATACCATTAATCTTAGCTCTGCCGCCGGCACCGATGCACAACAATGTTGTATCAATACGCCGCTTACCCTAATTACTTATACAACCACAGGTGCTACAGGAGCTACATTTAGCGGTCTGCCGCAGGGTGTTACCGGAAGCTGGGCTTCGCAAACGGCTTCGATTACCGGTACACCAACTGTTGCCGGCACTTTTTCCTATACTATTACTTTAACCGGTGGTTGCGGAATCATTACTGCCACAGGCACTATAACTGTTGCCCCCGATAATACGATTATGCTGAGTTCTGCTGCAGGAACCAATGCACAAACTGTTTGTGTCAGCACACCGATCACGAATATTACCTATACAACCACCGGGGCTACCGGCGCCACTATAAGCGGTTTACCCGCCGGCATATCCGGATCCTGGGCTTCCAATACGGTGACTATCAGCGGGACACCAGTCGTAACAGGCACTTTTACCTATACTATAAATTTGTCCGGTGGTTGCGGTACCTCATCAACTTCGGGTACGCTGACGGTGGTTACCAATAACACTATTGCGTTGAGCTCCGCTCCCGGTACTGATGCCCAAAGCATCTGTATAAATTCTGCACTGTCAACTATTACCTATGCTACCGGCGGTGCTACAGGAGCTCTAATCAGCGGCTTGCCGACAGGTGTTACGGGCAACTGGACTTCCAATACCGTTACCATATCTGGAACACCTTCAGCCACGGGAACATTTGTTTATACCATTGCCCTGACCGGTGGCTGCGGGACAATCTCGGGCACTGGCAGTATCACTGTAAATCCTATGGATAACCCTTCATTTAATTATCCCTTATCAACCTATTGCCAGTCAGGTGTTGATCCGGCAGCCAATATAACCGGCGGTTTCACAGGCACATTCACTGCTTCGCCTAGCGGACTAAATTTTCTGAATACATCCACCGGCCTTATTGACCTTAGCACCAGTGCGCTGAATAATTATGTCATTACTTTTACCACCAATGGCAACTGTCCGGCAAGCATTACGACTACGGTGTCCATCATTTCATCACCTTCCGCAGACTTTAGTTATTCCGGACCCTATTGCCAGAACGATGCGAATCCCTTACCAACTTTGGCGTCTGGGGCTATGGCGGGAACTTTTAGCGCCACCCCTTCAGGGCTGGTGTTTGTCAATACCGGTACCGGCCAGGTAAATCTTGTGGGCAGCGCAGCCGGAACCTACACCGTAACCAACAATATTTCAGCCACGTCTGGTTGCCCCGCGGTGAATGCTACGGCAAGCATTACCATCAATGCGCTGCCAACCGTGGTGGTGCCTCTTGCCATCAGCGTGTGCAACAATGAAGTAGTTCCGGATATCAGTTTGTTGGGTGTTCCGTTTAGTACTGTTATTTCCTGGAGCAATTCAAATACGTCTATTGGTCTGGGAGCCTCCGGTACAGGCACCATTGCATCATTTACCGCAATAAATACAGGCACAGCGCCGGTTACTGCCACCATTACCTTAACTCCTTCAGCAAATAATTGTACCGGAAATGATACCACGTTCACCATTACGGTTAATCCGACTCCTGCGGCAGTTGTACCTTCAAATGTTACGGTGTGTAACGGATCTACTGTTCCCGCTATGTCATTTACCAGCCAGACACCGGGAGCCAGTTTCACATGGACCAATTCCAACACAGCTATCGGATTAGCCTCCTCGGGAGCTGATAATATTGCAGCCTTTACCGCAGTTAATACCACCAACGCTCCTGTTACTGCAACAATTTCAGTAACGCCTGCTGCCAACGGCTGTACCGGCAGCATGTCGAACTTTTCCATCACGGTAAATCCTTCGCCTCTGGCTATCATTCCTGCTGATACCAATGTTTGTCATGGCGCAGAAGTGCCGGGTGCGGTGTTTACCAGCACCACCAGCGGCGCTACTTTTACATGGACCAATTCAAGTCCGTCCATCGGAATCCCTGGCAGTGGCAGCGGCAATGTGCCGACATTTACTGCAGTAAACAGCGGCACAACTCCTATAGCAGCCAATATTACGGTTACGGCATCGGCCAATTCCTGTGCCGGTCAGCCGGAAACTTATACCATTACCGTTAATCCACTTCCTGTGATTGTGATGAATAATACCTTGCCGCAATGTCCCGGACTGAACAATGGAGCTATTACACCTGAAATCACTGCTGGAACACCACCATATCAGTTTTTATGGAACACGGGGGCAGGTACCGATATGCTTACGGATATTGGCAACGGAACATATATTGTTACCGTTACCGATTTGAACGGATGCCAGAGTTCAAACTCTTTGGATTTTGCCGTGATGGATGATTGCCTGGATCCGGTGGTGTACGTTCCCAATATTTTCTCACCCAATGGCGACAATAATAATGACGTAATATTTGTTCATGGTCAGGACATTAAGACCCTGCAATGGATGATTTACGATCGTTGGGGTGAGAAGATTTTTGCTTCGGAAGATCTTGCTGTGGGTTGGGACGGCACTTTCAAAGGTAAAGAAATGCCTGCCGGAGTTTATGTATTCCGCCTGACGATTACCTTCAACGACGGCACGGAAATTAAAAAGAAAGGCAATATTACGCTGGTAAGATAAGGAAGGACATCTCCAAAACAAAATATCCGGTTATCAGACAAATGATAAGCGGATATTTTTTTGTCGGCAACAGGGCACTCATTTAGTGGCGGTGCCTGCGGTGATAAAATTGGCCGATTTGTAATCCTGCATATTTCCTGTGCTGTCCGAAAAGATAAAATAAGCTTCCAGGCCTGCGTGTGTTTTTATATACTCTTTGGCTTTTTCGAGTCCCATAACCATAAAGGCGGTGGCATAGGCATCCGCCGAAGTGCAGTCGTCGGCCATCACCGTTACGCTCAGCAGCGAATGATGAACGGGATAACCCGTAGCGGGGTCGATGGTGTGTGAATATTTGATGCCGTCTTTAATAAAAAATTTGCGTGAATTTCCTGATGTGGCCAGTGATTTGTTTATCAGTTCCACTTTTTCATATACCACCTGTTCGGCATTGCTGCTGTCGGCAGGTTTTTCGATGCCCACCATCCAGTTGGTATTGTCTTTTTTTGTCCCGGCAGCCCTCACTTCGCCGCCTATTTCAACGAGATAATTGCTGAACCCTTTTTTATTGAAATATTCAGCAATCACATCCGCTGTGTAGCCCTGTGCTATGGCATTAAAATCCAGCATGATACAAGGACTTTCTTTAAGCAGGCTGCTTCCTTTTCCGGTATTAACCAGCCGGACTTTTTGATACCCGACACAAAGCAATAAGCTGTCAACCTTTTTCTTATCCATTTCAAGGCCTTGTTTCTTCCAAAAACCCCAGGATTTTACCAGGGGCCCAACGGTGATATCAAAACATCCTCCGGTAGCTGCTGAAACTTCCTGCGATTTATTGAAAAGTGCAATGAAATGAGGGTTGAGGGCTGTTTCACGGTTGTCGTTAACTTTGGAAATAATGGAATTACTATCGAAAACGGAAGCTGTTTGGTCGATAACAACAAACAATGAGTCAATGGATGATTTTATAGTATTGCTGTCAGTCCCGGCATAAAATTTAATCAAAAAAAAGGAGCCTTGCACTGTCCCTTTATAAGTAACCAGATTTGTTTTTTTTGGGTTACTGCATGAGGCAGCCATCATCAGCAGTACACTTAAGAATAATACACTCTTTTTCATTTTTCAGGTATTTTAATAATTGGTTTTTTGAGGGAATTGACTGGCCGATACATTATGTAAATGCGTATCACAATTTTTTAATGGTGAAGGTAAATTTTCTGTTTAATTTTTTTCGGAAGGCATACAGCGAAAAAAAATATGCTGTCAGAAACACCACCACCAAAAGGCCTGTTATGGGTTCTGAGGCTTCTTTATAATCTGCAACAAGCATAAGGGCAATCATAACAAGGAAGGGAAGGACATATGCCAGAAAAACTGCCAGAAACCCCATTTTTTGCGTCATGATCACAAGTACTTTTTCTCCTGTAACAAAAGGCTGCTCCGGCTTTCTGACTGTGATGATTTTTTCTTTTGAATCGGAAACACCACAGAGATGTTTGGTCTTGCAGGTTGAACAAGCCGAAGCGCTTTCGATTAAGACTTCAATAGTGTTTTGGCGTATTGAGCGCACTACACCCTGATGTGAAATATGACTGTCTTCCATAAGAAGAGCAAAAGTACTAAATCCAAGTGATTTTTTTACTTTTTTTATTAAAGTATTATCTATGTGATTGAATAATAAATAATAAATAACAAATAGGAATATAATGTATTGAGATAATTTTTTTTTTCTGACATGGTTTAATAGTTAATAAAAAGTATAAATTTGCAGCTGTTTTAAAAATGATTACCATGATAAATCTAACAACCAAATACATGGGTTTCGAGTTGAAAAACCCTCTGATAGTTGCCAGTTCCGGGTTGACGAAATCGCCTGAAAAAATCCGTGCTTTTGAAGAAAAAGGCGCTGCAGCAGTAGTGCTGAAGTCGCTATTTGAAGAACAGATTATGTTTGAAACGAATCATATTATGGATTATCCGGATTCGTACAATAACTATCCCGAGGCGCTTGATTACATTCAGAATTTTACCAAACACAATTCTGTGGAAGAATACATGAACCTTATTAGAACAGTTAAGAAAGAGGTGAAAATTCCTGTTTTCGGCAGTATTAATTGTGTTTCATTCAACGAGTGGACAAGCATTGCGCGTGATATTGAAAAAGCCGGTGCCGATGCTTTGGAGCTAAATATTTTTATTATGCCCAGCGATCTTAACCTTACTGGTGCCGAACATGAAAAGATGTATTTCGACATTATTGAGAAAATCAAGCACACAGTAAAAATTCCAGTGGCCATTAAGGTGGGCTATTACTTCAGTGGCCTGGTAAATCTTTTGCAAAAGTTTTCGTGGACTGGCATTGGAGCTCTGGTGCTTTTTAATCGTTTTTACACACCCGATATAAACATTGACACATTGCGTTTGCAGGCAAGCAATATTCTCAGTACTCCTGCCGAACTTGGCAACTCCCTTCGCTGGATTGCCTTGCTATCTGATAAGGCCGGTTGCGACATAGCTGCTTCAACAGGCATACACGATGCCAGTGGCGTGATAAAACAACTTCTTGTCGGAGCAACAGCCACGCAGCTGTGTTCCACATTGTATCTTAACGGTGCCGGACGTATTCAGGAAATACTGGAAGACCTGACCAAATGGATGGCAGATAAAAATTATAGCCAGATAAGTGATTTCAGGGGAAAACTTAGCCTTAAGAAAGCCGAAAATCCCGTGATGTATCACAGGGTGCAGTATATGAAACACCTGGCAGATACCGATTAATTTGTTTAACCTTTAATATTATACCACGTGAATATTGTAATTGTCTATGCCGTTATTACGCTCAGCGTTATTGGGTTGCTGGCCGCAGTGATTTTGTTTTTTATTGCCCAGAAGTTTAAAGTTATCGAAGATCCGCGTATTGATGAAGTGGCCGCCTTGTTGCCTGGCGCCAATTGTGGCGGATGTGGATTTGCTGGATGCCGTAATGTGGCCGAGAACATTGTGAAAAATGAATCAACCGATGGCTATTTTTGTCCTCCGGGGGGTAATGATACCATGAAGGCTATTGCAGCCGTTTTTGGTCAGGTGGCCGAAGACAAGGCTCCTATGATAGCTGTGGTCCGTTGTAATGGCACCCGCACCAATGCCATTAACAAAAATGAGTATGACGGATTGAAATCCTGTTATTTCGTGCACAATTTATATTCAGGCACCAATGGCTGTCCTTACGGCTGTTTGGGTTGCGGCGATTGTGTAACCGCCTGCAAGTTCGATGCTATGTATATGGATACAAAAACCGGCCTGCCTGTTGTGGTTCAGGATAAGTGTATCGCCTGCGGCGCTTGTGTCAAAGCTTGTCCCAGAGGCATCATTGAGTTGAGAAACAAAGGCAAAAAAGACCGTCGCATATTTGTCAGTTGCATGAACAAAGAAAAAGGTGCGGTGGCAAAGAAAAACTGCGAAGTAGCTTGCATTGGCTGTGGCAAATGTGTTAAAGAATGCAAATTCGAAGCCATTACCATGGAAAACAATCTTGCCTATATCAATTTTGAAAAATGCACCCTGTGCCGTAAATGCGTGGAGTCATGTCCTACCGGCGCTATTTGGGAGGTGAATTTTCCGGAACGGAAAAAGAAGGATGCTGAAGCTCCTGCCGAAGAAGTTGCGACTAATTAAAATGGAGAATAAATGTTCAATGTACAATATACAATGTTCAATATGCAATGTTCAATGTTCAATATGCAATGTTCAATGTTCAATAT
>DAONFU010000052.1:8183-15182 GCA_035403765.1 Bacteroidales bacterium | reverse complement strand
TGATTAATCATCAAATCACCAAGGCTAAATTTCATTTTCGCCAAAAAATGACCTATCTTTGCATATATATTATTCATCAGATGAAAAAAATAGCATTTTTTATCAGCTTCATCCTCCTGATGGTTGTAAGCTTTTCGGCCCAGGCAAAACGCCTTCAGGCCTATATGTCGTATTCCACATTTTATTCACCTGCCGATGGTCCCTACATCGAAACATACATGATAGTGGTGGGCAACAGCCTGAAATATGTTAAAAACCAAAACGACAAGTATCAGGGCACTATCGAAATTACCATGATTTTCAGACAGGACAGCCTTATTAAGGATTTTAAAAAATATAATCTCCTGAGCCCCGAAACAGAAGATACCAATACGATTAATTTTCATTTTATCGATCAGCAAAGGTTCTTGCTGCCTAACGGCTCTTATGAGGTGGAAATAATCATTGCTGATAAGAACGACAACGCACCACCTTTCAAAAGTTATGAGACTATTGTGATAGGATTTCCTGCCGATAAGATTACCGTTTCGGGTATTGAACTGATTGACTCCTATAAAAAAACCGATTCGGTAACTATACTCACCAAAAACGGGTTCGAACTCATGCCCTATATCATCTATTATTATCCTGAAAAGGTTGATAGACTGGCTTTCTATGCCGAGATATACAATACCGGCAAGGTGTTGGGCGAAAACGAAAAATTTTTGCTCACATCGTATATCGAAGTCAATGAGAACAACAATCTTTACGGAGAATTTAAAAAGATAAAAAAAGAAACCGCACGGGATGTGGTTGTTGTGCTGAGCGAGTTTGACCTGGCCCTCCTGCCAACCGGCAACTACAACCTTGTGATTGAAGTACGCGACAAACAAAACAACCTGCAGGCAATTCAAAAACTATATTTTGAACGCGACAATAAAAAAGTAGCCTTTGAAAACAAAATTTATGAGGATGCTGTTACTGAACATACTTTTGTGGAAATGTACACCAACAAAGACACCCTGGCGGCTTATATCCGCTGTCTTTACCCTATATCTTCCGAAAGCGAGCGCATGTATGCCAAAAACCAGATCAACCACAACGACCTGAAATCCATGCAAAAGTTCTTTCTGACTTTTTGGGAAACGCGAAATGCCGAAAACCCAGGAAAAGCATGGGCTGAATACTTATTGGAAGTCCAAAAAGTGAACCACGATTTCAGCACCAAAATCCGTAAAGGCTACGAAACGGACCGTGGCCGCGTATATTTGCAATACGGCCCCCCCAATTCGATATCAAAAAGCTACTACGAACCCAGTGCCTACCCTTACGAAATTTGGCATTATTACACCTTAAAAAATCAGAAAAATAAAAAATTTGTGTTTTATAATCCCGATTTGGTAACCAACGACTTTTCACTCATACATTCGGATGCTACCGGCGAAATCAGCGACTACAGGTGGGAACAAAAGATTTACGGACGCAACAATCCTACCAACAACATTGACAACAGCGGCGTCAGGGATCATTGGGGCCGAAAAAGCGAGGAATATTTCAAAAACCCCTATTAGGATAACCCATCTTAATAATTTTAAGTGGTGCATTTTTTACCATAAGCAAGTTTATTTTTTTTCCTTACCATAAATATCAATATATTTGCTCTCTTGAAAGCAGCCGTCGTAATATTAAACTGGAACGGAAAGAAGTTCCTGGAGCAGTTTCTGCCTGTTGTTATACAGCATAGTAAACATATTGCCAGCATCGTAGTGGCCGACAATGCTTCTTCCGACGATTCCATTGCTTTTCTTAAGGCTCATTTTCCGGAAATCAGGATAATTCAAAATCAATCAAATGGAGGATTTGCCAAAGGATACAACGATGCCTTGAAATTAATTGACGCGGAATATTATGTGCTGCTCAACTCCGATATTGAAGTTACTCCACGCTGGTTAGAACCGGTACTGGAACTAATGGATGCTGATAAAAATATTGCCGCCTGTCAGCCCAAAATCCGGTCGTTTCACGAAAGAAATAAATTTGAATATGCCGGTGCTGCCGGCGGATATATCGACAAATTTGGTTATCCTTTCTGCCGTGGAAGGTTGTTCTTTTCCATTGAAGAAGACAAAGGCCAGTATGATGATACCACGGAAATATTCTGGGCCACCGGCGCCTGTCTCTTTGTCAGAGCAGAACTCTATCATAAATTCGGCGGCCTTGATGAAGATTTTTTTGCCCACATGGAAGAAATTGATTTCTGCTGGCGCTTAAAAAATCAGGGGTATAAAATCATGTACTGCCCTGAATCCGTGATATTTCATATCGGTGGAGGCACCCTGCCCAAAAGCTCGTCGAGAAAAACCTACCTGAATTTCAGGAATAATTTTTCACTGCTGTACAAAAACCTTCCTGCAAAACGCTTATTGCCTGTTTTTTCTGCCAGGATTTTTCTTGATGGTATTGCAGCCCTTAAATTTCTTCTTGACGGAGGCTTCAAAGACTTTTTGGCTGTGTTACGCGCTCATCTAGCATTTTATAGAAATATTGGGAAAATAAGAAAAAAAAGAAAATTACTAACACAACAAAAAGTCGGACACACATATCATGGAAATATTGTTGTTGATTATTACCTGTTGAAAAGAAAAAAATTTACTGACCTGAAAAAGAAAATATATTAGCCCTTTATGAAAAAACTATCTGTCCTGATTCCTGCCTACAACGAAGAAAAAACCATCAGTGCTGTGCTGGACAAAGTACTCAGCATCAGCCTAATTGATAACATAACAAAAGAAATCATTGTAATCAACGATTGTTCCAGAGATGGCACAGAAAATCAAATACTTGAATATAAGAAAAGCCATCAGGAGGCCGACATTCAATACGTTAAACATGAAATAAATCAGGGAAAAGGAGCCGCCATACACTCGGGAATTGCAAAAGCCTCCGGCGACTATATCATCATTCAGGATGCCGACCTGGAATGTGATCCCGAAGAACTTAATCTATTATTAAAACCCATGGCCGGTGGCTTTGCCGATGTAGTATTCGGATCCCGCTTTGCCGGCGGAAACATCCACAGGGTATTAAAAAAACGCAACCTGAGAGCCAACAAATTTCTCACCTGGCTAACCAACCTGTTTATTGACCTGACCCTGACAGATATGGAAACCTGTTACAAACTCTTCAGGTCAGAAATCATAAAAAACATTCATCTTACAGAAAAACGCTTTGGCTTCGAGCCTGAGGTTACAATAAAAGTGGCCAGAATACCCGGAATAAGAATTTACGAACTCAGTATTTCTTATTACGCACGGGGCGTGGATGATGGCAAAAAAATAGGATGGAAAGACGGTGTCAGAGCAGTGTACTGCATCCTGAAATATGGCTTATTCAGAGCAAAATAATTCCATGACAAATAAACTAAAATTTTCTTGTAAAAAATTACTGCATCTGATAAGGTAAAACAGGATTTTCCTTTGTAGATTTTCATTATCCGCAGAAAATTGTTGCATGCGGATTCCTGTTAAGATGAAGATTTTTTTGAAGATAATATGCTTCAACCAATTACCCACACTTCATTCATCTACAACAAATAATCACGGAAACTTATTTACCCTGCGCTTTTTCAATAGCTGCCAACCTTTGAAGCAAGGGCGGATGCGAATAAGTAATTAATACCGTAAAAGGATGCGGCCGCAAATTACTTAAACTCAGCACGTATAATTTTTTCAAACCCTGGGCAAATGCATTGGCATCAGCATGCGCCAAGGCATAACAATCGGCTGCAAACTCGTGCCTTCTCGAAAAATAATTGCCTGCTATGCCCAAAACCAACGAAACAGGGCTATACAAAAGGCCAAAAGCAAGTATGCCCATATGAAAACTTGACTGTTCGGCGCCCAAAGCTCCAGCCATATCGGCATTACCAATCACCAAGGACATTAAATAAAATAATACGCCGCTGCTGATAATGCCGCTGACCAATCCAAACAACACGTGTCTTTTTTTGTAGTGTCCTATCTCATGCGCAAGAATAGCAACAATTTCATCATCGGTGAAATCACTAAGCAGGGTATCGTATAGTACTATTCTCTTCTTTGGCCCGAAACCAGTAAAATAGGCATTGGCTTTTTTTGAGCGTTTGGAACCATTAATGATGTAGATATTTTTCAATTTGAATCCAGCGCTGACAGCAAATTTCTCAATAGCATCGCGCAAGGTACCCGGAGATAGCGGTGTCTGTTTATTAAACAGCGGCACAATGATATTGGAATAAAACAAGCTCATAAAAACAGAAAAGATCGTCATGGCCATCCAGGTAATAAACCAGAACCATGGTCCTGTGGCGCCGTATATCCACACAATGAAGGATAAAATACCACCACCCAGAACAGCTGCCAGCACCCACGACTTAAGCTTGTCCATAATAAAAGTTTTCACCGTAGTAGTATTAAATCCAAATTTCTGTTCAATAACGAAAGTGTGGTAGGCGCTGAAAGGTGTTGCAAGCAAGTCGGAAGCCAGGCCCAGAACCGCAAAAAACAACAGAGCCATCAGCACAGGATGCAGGGTGAGTGTCCGCACCATAGTATCGAGCCAGGCAAAGCCTCCCAGACTTAACATCAGAATGAGCAACAAGAAACTAAAGGCGCCGGTAATCAGCGAAAACCGCATGTTTACCTTTTCGTATTCCTGCGATTTGCTGTATTTTTCAGCGTCATAAATACCGGCAAGGTCTTCGGGCAGGATATTGCTCCAGCGCGTAATGTCAAGAAAATCGAGCAGCAGCCCAAACAAATAATTTAAGACAACGATGATGAGAATGATAATAAAAAATGTTTGGGCCATACCTATTATTTATGTACAAAGGTAATCATTACTGTAATAACATAAATTCATCACGCCTGAGCCACTGATCGAAAATAGAAAAAATCCATCCGACGGGTGCAACCCACAGTATTAAATATAACCCATTATGGCATAAACAATATACCCCAGCAACTCGTGTAAAAACTTTTCCCAACGCACCAGGGCACCGGCACTGGGTATAAGATAATACCCCACATCAGTGCGGTGAGGTCCCACCATTTTATTGGTAGGGTAAGCGGTAGTAATAATGCCCTGTTTGGCAAAGCAGGCTTTTGCCCGTTTCATGTGCAGCGAGGAGGTAATGAGTAAATAATCTCCTCCCCCGCCCTGTTCATCTATGATTTTTGCCACATTAACGGCGTTTTGATGGGTATTATCGGAGCTTGAATCTATCAGAATATCCTCTGCCGGAACACCTATTTCAAGCAGGTAGCGCTTTATGAGAGAAGCTTCCAGAAACTGTCTGAAAACCAGGTTTCCGGCGCCGCCCGAAAGGATGATTTTTTGTATTTGCCCGTTTTCGTACAAATGCAGCCCCTGCAAAAACCGGTCGGTATTTTCATGAAAAATAAGCCTGTCGTGCTTCTGGTCGATAGTTACCATGCCTCCGCCCAAAACAATGCCAGCCCTGTATGAGGCTTTTTTCTCCATCAACTGATAAGGCTCTTCCCATGTACGTAAAAGATTGTCGATAATGGCAGGATTTGTAAACATTAGTAAACAAACCACGCCGGCAATGGTAACTCTTTTTTTACGCCGCGCATTCTTGACAAACAAGGCTGCAACAAAAAGAATAACTATCCAGGTCAGCGGATTTAATAAAAAGGCGGTGATTTTAGATATGGTAAAAAACATGCCTGCAAATTAACGAAAAAATTTAACCTGGTTTATTTTTAATGATTTCCAGGTTTTGATGTAGGAGGATTTAAAAAAAGCCATCCAGGTATCGTTTCCGATATAACTTACCACTATAACGCTGGGCTGCAAGGCCTTGTTAACGGCAAAGTCCTTGCGGGCCATCATGGCGCCCGCCTGTAATTGCAGGTTTTTCGTTTCCTGTTGCGGATAGTGCAGTTTCTTCAATGTTTTGATACAAAGTAACCCATCTTCAGGCCGGTTGTTTTGTAGCATAAATTCTGCTGCTGCAAAAACAAAAGCCGTGTCGGCAGATAACGCTATCTGATCGGTGAGTGCCGTGTGTATAAGGCCAAAACTACTCAGATACATAGTTTTAAAAAAGCTTTCTGCTTCAGAATAATTATAAAAATAAGAATTATAGTCGCCATAGATAAGTGCTTTGCTGGCTTTCAGCAACATTTTCTGATAATTGCATGGCAGCAGAGATTCTTTTTTCCCTTCGATAGCCTGACTGATATCTACGGTACATTGTGGAAAACTGTCGGCTACCCTCCCAGCCATCAAATACAAAGAATCTGCGGTGATATAATCCTGACGTGCAACAGCCATATTGGCGCGGGTCATCAGTATTTCGAATGTGTTCTTTGCTTGCCTGCACTGCAGGTCGAAAATATCTTTTTTTAGCAGTTTGAGCTTATGCATCAGGGCTGTATCCCCTGACAATCCGCAAGCATTAATGCCTGCAGCCGCATTTTCAGCCATAGTCTGTGCCGAATCAGGTTTACCTGCCGCCAAAAGTTTTTCAGTAAGCAAAAACTGCTTATCGATGACAGGGCGCCCTGAAACCATCAGCAGCGAGTCAAATTGAGGATCCAAGGTCAGAGAATACTCTTTTTCCAACTTCTGCGCCCTGTCAAAATTTTGCAGAGCCGTTAAAAAATTGCCTGCTGTCATGGCCACACGGCCATTGTTAATCCAATCTTCATACTGAAATTGCCTTATTCTGCCAAGCAAGGTATCAACAGTTTTTGAAGGGCTAATAAGGTCGGAATATTTATTTTGGTAAGCAATGGCTTCGTTCAGAGATTTTTCGGCCGCTTCGGGTTGCCTCAAGTTTATCTGCCGCGCACATTTGTTGAGCAAAGAGGTATAGATACCTGATTGTGCTTTTTTCATGCTCTTCTCATAAGTTGAAGGCAGTTGAAGTTGGCTTTTATCAGCAATATTTTTTGCCTTTTCTAGGTAAATTAGTCCGTTTTCGTAATGTTTGCGGGCTAACAAAGTGTCGCCTTT
>DAONFU010000052.1:2489-8083 GCA_035403765.1 Bacteroidales bacterium | reverse complement strand
CTAGGTAAATTAGTCCGTTTTCGTAATGTTTGCGGGCTAACAAAGTGTCGCCTTTCACAAGGTAGGCAACCATAATCTTTTCGAGTTTCGACACGGCTTCCGCATCATTGATGATAGCGCTTTGGTGGATTTTCTGATAATTCCTGGCATCGGAAATATATATCTCGGCCAACTCAAACTTGCCATTGTCAATGGCTTTTTGGGCGACACTCAAATAAGATTGGTAGATGCCAAAACGCGCTGATGCGAGGCTTTTGACATGACTGTCGACACATACATACCCTGGGAGACTGTCGCAAAATGACACGCATTTTTCTAATATTTCAATAGCTTCATTATATTTTTGAAGCTTGATAAAATCCTTGCCTTTTGTCAAAAAAGCGTAATACACCGAATCGGTATATAGCAACACTTGTTTATGTATGTCAGGGGTAGGATTTAGGTGCTGCAAAATATAGGAAACCTTGTCAGCCACCAGGTTCAAGCTATCGCTGTGATAAAATATTTTTGCCAGCTCAAGTTGTGAGGGAACAAAATCGGGATTGTACAAAACAGAGCGTTTAAAATAAGTTTTGGCTTTTTCAGGTTCCTTATTTCTCAATTGCATAAGCCCTTTTTCATAATACAATTTATCGAGGTTGGCAAGTTTTTGGCTGAGCAGATGCCTGGTTTGGAAAATAGTTTCAGCAAGTTCGTTATACTTGTCGATAAAACCAACAGGATCGTGATTAACCAAATTAAGTTTTCCTGGAAACTCTTTATTATATAACTCCTCGGATGTTTTTTCCAATTCTTTAAGACTGATATCGTAAACAATAATCATATCCGTATTGTTATAATCTATCTCCTTGATTTTCTTGATGCATTGATCGAAAATTGTTTCGGTTGCAAAATACGCATCAATAAGTTTTATTTTAGCATTAAAGCGGCTTATAGCCTGTTCCGAATAATGAAAAGCAAAATCATCAACACGTGTCGAAAATTTCTTAAGGGCCGTGGTGTCGGTAAATTGATAGGAGTCCAACAGATTGTATCCCAGATTTAATGGCGCCACAGTTACATTTTTTTTATACACAGGAATGGCCTTATTGGAATAGACATAAAAAGTAAAGGAACAATGTGTTGGTATCAGCACATCGGCTAAAGAAAAGCCTTTGTACATCATATCGCCGCTACAGCCGGCATTCAGTATTTCAAGCGTGGCCGAATAAGCTCCAGGGTCGGTGGCCGTGATACGGTCAGTTTTAGTACATTCAAACACATATTGGGTGAATTCCGTTTTTTTTGGTAAACTTCGTGCTATTTCCTGGATAAAAAAATTGGTAATTTTCTGGTTTTGACCGGGTGCATTAGCAAAAGAAATCTTTAATTCAACATCTTCTTCCTGCTGAAATACGATGTTGTTTTGGGCATAAGTAAAAACAAACAAAAACAGCAAACATACTGCAAGCAGTAATTTTTTCATCAATATTCCCGGCATAGTATTGCAAAGGTTGCCATTAATACCCAACGGACTTAGGTATTGCGAAAAATAATATCAACATAAAACTGTTAATACGTTCTGTTCAATTTCAATGAGTGCAAGGGTGTCAGGTGCTCATAAAAAAAAGGAAACCGGTAAAATCCGGTTTCCTTTTTTTAGTTTTTTTAAGACTCTTTTCAGGTAAGACAGTCGATTTTTATTTCATTCCTCCGCTGATACTGGTAACTTTAAACTCGGTACGCCTGTTCATCTGAAATTCTTCTTCCGTGCAGGTTACACCATCCACGCATTTGTTAACGGGAACCGTTTCGCCATAACCCTTTGCCTTGATTCGCGACTGATCAACCCCTTTTGAAATAATGTAGTTAACAGCCGATTCGGCGCGCTTTTGCGAAAGATCGAGGTTGTATTTATCCTTACCCCTGGAGTCGGTATGGGAGCCGAGTTCAATGGTAATCTTTGGATTTTCGACCAAAATTTTCACTAGTTTATCGAGTTCCAGGGCAGCATCGGCGCGGATATCCCACTTATCGTAATCATAATAAATATTATTCAAGACAATCGGTTTGTTGATAACAATTTTGTCGAGTATCAGTTCCACAGGTATCGTATCGTTGCGAGTCAGGCATTTTGTGGTAATAATTTTTTCAACGGCAAAATAGCCATCCTTGCTGCCTTTTACTTTATGTTCTTTGCCGCAATCGCCCTGAAAATAATATACGCCATTCTTTTCATATAACAAAGGGTATTCGCCGCTATCGCCCAACACCTTTACCGTTGCATTTTTCAAGATACCAAGGTTAACGCTGTCGGTTTTTTCTTTTGCTGTAACCGAAAAAATAACAGTTTTAGGCGGAGAAGGGATAAAACTATAGATATCATCCTGGCCTTTCCCTCCTTCGCGGTTCGATGACAGGTATCCCGTGCCTTCCCCCGTAGATACCAGGCAGAAATCATCTTTAGGTGAATTGATGGGAAATTTCAAATTTTCGGGTGTAGCCCAGGAATCCTTACTCCCCTTGGCCGAGAACAAGTCGAGTCCGCCCATACCGGGCCAACCATTGCTTGAAAAGTAGAGGGTTCCGTCGGCAGCCACATAAGGAAATACCTCGTTACCGGCAGTGTTGATATTTTTTCCGGCATTTTTTGGTGTTCCCCAAGTGCCGTCAGTAAATTTATCACAATAATAAATATCGGTTCCGCCCATGCCGCCAGGCATATCCGAAACAAAGTACATTGTTTTGCCATTGGGCGACAAGGCAGGGTGACCAACCGAATGAGATTGTGGATTGCTGTATTGAAAAGCTACCGGCTGTTGGAATTTTCCGTCTTCTTTGCTTGCATAATAAAGTTCCAGGCGGTTCACATAGTCCTTGGCTTTGGAATTGTCGTACCAACTGGTGGGGTCGCAATTCATGGGTTTCTTAATCATTTTAACCATCCTGGTGCGTGTAAAAAATAGGGTTCCCGAGTTCTTATCATACACCGCGGGGCCATTGTGATAACTATTATTTACACCATCCATTTCTTTGGGAGTTGTGGCAAGGTCTTTATCTTTATACTGGATAATTTTCAGGTAAGGATTTCCTGTCCATCCATAGATATCGGATGCGCCATAGCTTTTGCCTTTGAGCCTTCTGTCAGAAGTAAGCACGTAGCCATTTTCATAAGGTATTAAACCGAAATCACTATTTTCTGAGTTCATCGCATCTGCATTAATCACATCAGTATAGGCGGGATCGGCAATCCATTCCTGAGATTTTTTGCACGCATTTACCCATTCCTGAACTTTGGAGCTTTCGGCCGGAAGCATTTTGCCATAAGCTTCGTATTGTTTTACGGCTTCGGCATATTTCCCGTTGGATTTTAAAACATCAGCGTAGTGCAGCAAATCCTGTGCCGTGTGATCGGGATTATCAGCCACATCAGCCAGCCATTCCTCTGCGGCAAGAGTATTGCCGGTCATCAGATAACATGCAGCCAGGTCACGTTTTTCCTGAATACCGGCCGAAGCATTTTTAATTAAGTCCTTATATACTTTTATAGCTTCGCGATATTCACTTTTTGCCATAAGGTCTTTGGCTAATTGAAGTTGCTTTTGCGCAAAAATGCTATTTGAAAAAAACACTAATGCTGCCGAAAGGACTAATAACTTTATCACGTTTTTTATGTTTGTTTTCATAGTTTCAAAAATTTAAAAGTTAAAAATACCTCGGTGATTTCATCTGCGGACTAACCTTTGACGGAAAATAATATCCTATAGCAACTTCATGACCTGAATAATTTTTAAGAGTAGTAAGGGTTAGCGTATAAGCATAGCCTATGCGCAGGCGGTCAATGATATACCATCCAATATCAAAGGCAACAGCGTTTTGGTGATAAAGCGAATTATCCAGGTTTTTCTTGCCCAGGGTAGTATTCACCCGGTAGTTAGCGCCAAGCCAGATTTTATCAATAATAATTCCATAAAGGGAAATATCAATGTTGGTAGGTGATTTAAAATCTTCAGAAATCAGAAAACTGGGTTTTAATTTGAATTTTGTTCCGATATCAAAAAGGTATCCTGCCGTAAGATAATAGTGACGGCTTGGGTTGGGAATAATGAGGTTTTCGCTTTTCGACATTCCAGCCAAAAGATTGGTAACGGAAAATCCGGCATAGAACCTTTCGTTGTGGGCAAAGATCCCTGTCTGGGCATCAAAGGAAAGTTTGCTTTCCTTGGTCAGCGGAATGGCTGGATCGTCGGCTTCGTCGGCTATCAGTTTCGCCCCATTCAGCGTGTTGTACGACAGGCCTAAGCCAAGTCCCAGTCCCAGGCGCCATTTTTCGCTGAGTTTAATGTGGTAGGCATAACTGGCCATAAGCCCCTGACGCATCTGTGCACCTATCATGTCGTTGATAAAATGTACGCCAAGCCCCATATTTTTGGCTATAGGGCCATCGTAGCTTATGGTCTGTACGCTGGGGGTACCGTTAAAACCTGCCCACGATGCCGCATAGGTAGCCCCGATATTATGTATCTCTTTTGAACCTGCATAAGCAGGGTTAAGAATCAACTCGTTGAAAATATACTGTGTAAACCGGGCATCCTGCTGTGCATACAGTGCTGTGCCCAGAAGAAAAAATACGATGGTGTTAATTATTGCTTTCATGTTATTTGATTTTTATGTTTATCACAATTACCGGACTATTGTAATATAATCTTTATACGTTTTATCAACACCGCACATGTTTATTTTCAACACATACAGGTAAGTGCCCTCGGTCAGGTTGCTGCCATCCCATACCAGGGGTTTTTCGTTATTATATCCTTTTTCGCTGTACACCTGGTTGCCCCAACGGTTGAACACAAAAACTTCGTTTTCAGGGTAAAGATCAATGTTACCAATAATCCACATATCATTTTTTCCGTCGCCATTGGGCGAAAACACATTGTTGAGTTTCAATGGGGTTTCAGGTCTCGCAACGATTTGGAAACTGGTGTCTTTGCTGGTACAGCCTTTATTATCGGTAGCGGTAACTGCATAAACGCCGGCATCAAGTCCTTCAATATCTTCAGTAACTGCGCCATTTGACCAAGCATAAGTATAAGGACTTTCGCCACCAACTACTTCAATATCCAAAGCTCCCAGAGCCTTACCCAGGCAGTCGGCATCGGTCATGGAACCCAGATTTACTGTTACACTGGTGGCATACACAGTGATATTATAGGTTTCTGTTTCGCCTGTACAACCATTGGCTGAGGGCGTAATAGTAATGGTGGCCGTGAGGGTTGTTCCGGTAATGTTTTGTGCTATAAACCCCGGAACATCGCCTGTGCCGGAAGCACCCAGGCCGATAGCGGTGTTATCGTTAACCCAGCTGAAGGTTGTTCCTGCCACAGTCCCTGCCAGTTCTGTAATTGGTGCACTTGAACCGATGCAATACACTTGGTCAGCTATGGCGCTAATTGTCGGGGTTGGATTCACAGTAATTATAAATGTCTCGGGTATTCCTTCGCAACTATTTGATGAAGGGGTAATGATTATGGTAGCGGTAATGGGTGCTCCCGTGGTATTTTCGGCTGTAAAAGCTGGAATGTCGCCCGTACCGCTTCCACCCAACCCAATAC
>DAONFU010000052.1:0-2389 GCA_035403765.1 Bacteroidales bacterium | reverse complement strand
TTTTCGGCTGTAAAAGCTGGAATGTCGCCCGTACCGCTTCCACCCAACCCAATACCAGTATTACTGTTACTCCAGGTAAAAATAGTTCCCTGGGTAGGTCCGGTAATGGGAGTAACAGGAACTGCGGCTCCTGCACAATAGGTTTGGTCGCTCACCGGGCTTACACTTGACGGAGGATACACTGTAATGGTAAAAGTTTCGGGAGGGCCGGCGCAGCCATTAGCCGTTGGAGTAACGGTGATGGTGCCGCTGATGGGAGAACCCAGAGTATTTGTAGTGGTGAAGGCCGGAATGGAACCCGTTCCACCTGCACCCAATCCGATATCGGTATTACTGTTTGTCCAAGAAAATACCGTTCCGGAAACAGGCCCTGTCAAGGCCGTCAGCGGGGCGTTGACACCCGGGCAATAAAACTGATCCGTAACCGGAGCAACCGTGGGAATAGGATTAACTGTTATGGTAAACGTCAGCGGCGGGCCTTCACATACATCATAGGTAGGGATTACCGTAATGGTGGCAGTAACAGGGGCTGTGCCAGTATTTGTTGCCACAAAGGCAGGGATATAATCAACGCCGCTTGTAGCCAGGCCAATGGAAGGATTGTTGTTGGTCCATGAAAGGATGGTATAATCAACGGGGCTGGACAACTGGTTTAAGGGCACGTTAGCTCCATGACAATAGGTCAGATTAGCTTCCGGGTTAACCGTAGGTGTCGGGCTGACATACACGGTAAAGGTGTTCATGCCAGTACAACCCAATGCAGTGGTTCCAATGACGGTATAGGTGGTAGTAACCGTTGGACTGACAGTATTGACAGGTCCCGGTACCGAATCGGGCATCCACAAAAAAGTATTTGCACCAACAGCGGTCAGGGTAGTGCTTTCTCCTGTGCAGATTTCATTATCCGTAGCCGTTACCTCAATATTATTGGTAGAGAAACTGTTTGCTTCGAGAAAAACAGAAGAATCCCACCATCCGTCTCCGGCATCACCAATGGCCAGTTTCAGATGATACGACGCACAGGGTGAAACAAGACACCAGGCAGTTAATACCGTGGTAAAACCATTATAAACTATTGTAAGACCACCGGTATTGCCGATATAATAGGCACAATTATTACACGGGCCGCTGTTGCCCGGGCCGTTATTAACATTGGCGATGGTAACTGGTTGTGATGTGCCGGGAATCAGGGCAATATTTTGATTGGTATAATTTCCGCCTGCAGGATTAGGGCCTGTAACAAAAAAGCCAAATACATCGGCATACATAGCGCTGACATAGTCGGGATACTCCTCCGAAGCAAACACATACCTGAATTTCATCGTGTCGGCAAAGGGCACAAAGTCAAATTCAAGGACGGAGGCATCAAAGATATTGGTTGATGCCGGCACAAGGTTTTCCAGTAAGGGATCGCTGGCACCCGCATTGTTATGATCTGCAAGATTGATGGCTGCAGAACCAATCGGTGGCGTGCCGTTGGTCTGCCCGTTGGAGAGCACCAACCCGCTGGTAAGTCCCAGGTTGGTTGGTGTGGCGCCTGTATTAAAAGCCCCTACCGATCCGGGTTTGCCCGTATAGGTTACATTGGTAACGGTTACGCCGGAACCTAGCAGGTAACTCTGTACCATCTGCGGTACCGAAAGAGATGTATCCACCGTCAGCTGTGCTTTTACCTCAAAGGAAAAGGCCGACAGGACAACAAAAGAGATTAAAAAAAGGAAAAACTTTTTCATATGTTTTTGGTTTAATGAATATTTACGCTCTATGAATTTTTTATACAAAATTTACGTTACCCCTTATAACAATTTATTTTTAAAAGCCCCTTTGCAATTTTTATTCTTTCTATATATCTTATTTTTCAATATTTTTTTTTAAAAAAACGTTGTGAAGATAAAAAAAAATTAATAAATACAACATCCCGAAAATAATTTTTATACGGATAAAAAATTAATAAGTTCCACACACTCCCGGGCTTCTTTTACATCATGCACACGAATAATCCGAGCTTTTTTCAGCAGGGCGTATGTATTCAGCACGCTGGTGCCGTTAAGAGCCTTTTCCGGCGAACTTTTCAGAACCTTCCATATCATTGATTTTCTGGAAACTCCAATTAATAAGGGATGAGGTAAAAATTTAAAAAAATCCATATCATTTAATAAGTCAAAATTTTGTTTTATGGTTTTGCCGAATCCGAAACCTGGATCTACAATAATATCGCAAACTCCCATACGCTTCAACTGGCAAATTTTCTCCGATAAAAAAAACAGAATTTCTTTAGTAACATCAGTATATGATGGATTCTGTTGCATAGTTTCCGGGGTTCCCTTCATGTGCATTAATACATAAGGCACGTGTAATTCAGCTACAGTTGAAAACATAGTTTCATCCA
>DAONFU010000051.1:8815-15245 GCA_035403765.1 Bacteroidales bacterium | reverse complement strand
ATATTAGAAAACCGGTATCCTTTGTGCCAGATGTATTGGCCGCAACCCAGGCCCCCATTCATAAAATTTGAGGAGATGCTGTCGTCCCAAAGTCTTAAGCCGTAATGATAAGCCCCGTAAAAGCCTGTTGAATCAAGAAAAACATCACGACCCAATACACTTAAGGTAGAATCGGTTAATCCGTAATTAACGGAAATAACCGTGTCTCTCACTGAAGAGCAGGTGCCGCATGGACCATAACAGTTAATAGTTTCTTTTACCTGATATTTGCCAATATAGATATCCCTGAAATCGGCGGGTTTTTCAGGTTCATCGATGTCCTTATCCTTATGACACGAAAAGGTGAGTATTCCCAGTGCAATAATCGCCATTACCGATAAAAATTTCCTTATCATGTCCATGTTTAAAGCTTTTACAAAGTTACAAACTTAAATGCCTGAAAACAAGAAAAATCGCTTTTTATCTTTCCCTGCAACCAAATGGAGATAGTGCCCCCGCAACGGTTACAAACTCAAATGCTATAACTCAACACCTGTTTTAAGCTATGGGACTTGAAACTTACTTTAGTTTTTTGATTTGTTTGAGGTATTCTTTTTCAAAAAAGCTGTACCATTTATCGCCTAAAGTATATTCCAACACTTTTACCTTGGGCGTGGCCGTTACTCCGTTTTTCACATCCTTCAGAGCATAGGCGCGTGCCAGGGCCAGCTGTGGATTTTTGGTGGTAGATTTTATCACATTTCGGAATTTGAGTTGTTTCAGCAGGTACATGGCATTATCCAGTTCGCCGGCATCGGTGAGCCATGAAAGGCCGTAATAAACAAAGCCCGAATGTTGCGATGCCATATAAAGATGGAGGGGTTGATGGATTATGCCATAATCCTGGATTCTATTATCATTAAAAAATGATGAGAGTTTATTATAGGTTTCAATGGCTTTCAGGTAGTCGTTGTTTTTGACCTGGTCGTTGCAAAGGGCTAGTGTCTGCTGGTAATGTGCCGGTTTTTCGGTATTTGCCTGTCCTTTTTTTGCCATTTGGTCATTGATATCACAGTCGGTATTTTTTTTCACAATTTGCAGGGCTTCGTTGTAATTATCGCTGGCGGTGATGAAATTCTTTTCAATTTCGGCTTTTACGGCAGCATCCACTTTTGCGTCGTAATCTTTTTGAGCATTCTGGCATTCCTGGCTGAAGATGGCTTTTTTCAGGTTTTCGATACGAACCGACAGCGCTGAGTTTTCAGTAAGGCCATAGACTTTTTGGTCGTCAATTACAAGTCTCATGGTGCTGCGGGCCAGGGAGAGATTGTTGGCAGTGACTGCTGCTTCGGCATCTTCAATATCCAAAAACAGCGATTCGAGTTTTGATTTTTTAAGCAGGTCGGGGAGAAGCCGGTCTTTTTGCACCGGATAATCACCTTCCAGGCTTGTGGCATTTGAAAATTCGGCAAAGGCAGCCCGGTAATCTTTTGACAGCATTTTCTCTTTGCCTTTTTTCACGGAATCATAATATTCTTCAATGCCTATCTTTTGTTTTAAGGCCAGTGCATCGCTGTTTCCGGCAATGTATTTTGAGAATTTTTCCTGGTATAAAATAGCACGGGTTACTTCTGCATTAGCTTCTTTAAATTTTTTCTGTGTAAACAATTTGTCGGCATTTTTCAGGTAATTTCTATAAATACCCAGGTGACAGTCTTGGCGAATAAGTTCCAATGTGTCGGAGCATGAAAAAGACGGCAAGTTTTTACAAAAATCTTCGGCTTTGTCCACAGCCTTGAGTGCATCGGCGTAGTTGCCTTCGGTGAGCAGGCCAGCGGCAATATTGAGGTCATGCCATTCAATGGCTTTGGCAAGTCGGTTGGCATTGCTGAGTGTATTCCCATCCAGGTTTTTCAGCGAATAGAGTTTTTTTATCTCTTTTTTGGCCTGGTCAAATTGCTTGGTTTCATAAGCTATCTGCGCCATAAAAAACTGCGAAGGAGGATAGTTGGGATAATACTGTAATGATTTGTCAAAGGCGGTTTTCGCTTCTTCCATTTTGTTTTTTTCATAGAGTTCCGTGCCCTTGTTGTAATACAGCTCATGAATTATGGATTTGGTGTAATTCAACTGATTTTGTATAGACGTCAGGCTTTTTTTGATGTCAATGATTTTGGTTTTCAGCATCAGCGGGTCGAAACTCTCAATCTGCAGCAGTTTCCAGAATGGAGCCTGGCCAATGTTGTCAACCATGGTGTTAAAACTGTTCAGCGAGGCCTGTGTCTTTTCTGTTTCTTCAAAAGCGTTGGGGTTGATGCCTGAAAGTTGTTTGCCGATATTGTTCAAATCCATATCTGCAGTAAAATACTGATCTATCATGCCGGCTTTCTGACGGAAGTGGTCGCGGGCAATCATATCATAGTACAACTTGGTTTCATTAATGATAAAATTGTAGGCAGTGGATAATGAATCGTCGTTGCATTGGAGTAATACCTCGTTGAAATCTGGCTTGAAATCGCTTTTGGGCTGGATAAAACTATAAAGCGGAGCGCCGTTTTTGCGGCTCAGGCTGGCTTTAAATTCGTATTTTGAAGGAAGTAGCACCTCTGCCATATTAAAACCTTTGTAAAAGATATCGCCGTTGATTTTTGTATCCTGATAGGAGACGTAAATGCTTACCACATTGCCTTTGCGGGTTACTTTTACACTTTCAGTTATATTCAAGGTAATTTTTGTCTGATATACCGGCTTCGGGATAGTTTTTGATATGGCATCCACGATTTCATTGATAACCTGCTGGCTTTCTTCGTATGAATTGGCAAAACTCAACAAGTATGATTTTGTTTGATCCGACTGGAACAATATTTGTGTTTGTGCGCCTGCGCCAAGCCAAGCCAATACTAATAAAACAAATATGATGCGGGTTTTCATAAAATGTAATTTGGTGATACAAAAATATAGTTTTGCAATGATATATAGGTGCTAAATCTCAAATAATCGTCAGAAAAGGGGCTGAAAAAAATGATGTATGGAAAAGTTTTGTAGTCAGCAACCCGATACTTAATAAGCTATGGTGATTGTAAGCTATGACAGCCTGTTCAAAATATGCTGATAACTTTTCAGAGAAAACTGCGTCGAAATCTATAATTTTGAATTTTAATAAAACAACAACTATGAGTGGATTTTTTGGTTGTATCTCTAAAGAAGATTGTGTCAGGGATGTTTTTTATGGCACAGATTATCATTGCCATTTGGGGACAAAAAGGGCCGGCATGGTTTTTTTTTCGCAGCAAAAGGGTTTTCAACGGGCCATTCACAGCCTCGAAGACGGTTATTTTCGCAACAAATTTGAAGGTAATATAGCAGGTTTCATCGGCAACGCCGGAATTGGCGTTATCAGCGATACGGAATCGCAACCCATCATCGTTTCTTCTCATCTGGGATGGTTTGCCGTAGCTACGGTGAGCAAAATCAACAATATTGAGGAACTAGAGCAGCGTTTTCTGAAAGAGCACCGCCTGTTTACCGAAATCAGCCAGGGCGCTATCAACCCGACAGAGCTTATAGCCATGCTGATTGCCGAACAGGATGATTTTGTTTCGGGAATCCAGAATGTGTTTGATGCTGTGAAAGGATCCTGTTCCATGCTTATCATCACTAAGGATGGCATTATTGCTGCCAGAGACAAACTGGGGCGCACTCCGATTATTTTGGGAAAAAAGAGCAACGCCTACGCAGCTACCTTTGAAACCATCGCCTTTCCCAACCTGGGTTTCGAGGTGGAAAAGTACCTCGGCCCCGGCGAAATAGTGAAGTTGACTGCCGAAGGTTATGAACAACTGCGCAAGCCGAACGAAAAAATGCAGATATGTTCGTTTCTATGGGTGTACTATGGATATCCGCCTTCATATTACGAAGGCGTCAATGTGGATGATTGCCGTTATGAATGCGGCAGGGCTTTGGCCCGCCACGACTCGGTTGAAGCTGACTTTGTAGCCGGCATTCCCGATTCAGGCATTGGCCATGCCCTGGGATACAGCAACCAGAAACAGTTGCCGTACAAAAGACCGTACATTAAATATACGCCCACCTGGCCCCGCAGCTTTATGCCGCAGAGTCAGGATAAACGCGAGCTGGTGGCCCGTATGAAACTTATTACCAACGATGCCATTATCCGGGGCAAAAGGGGTATTTTTCTTGATGACTCCATCGTTCGGGGCACACAACTGAAAGATAACGTGCGCGACCTGTACAAAGCCGGTATAAGCGAAGTGCATATACGAATAGCCTGCCCGCCGCTCACCTATCCTTGTCAGTTTCTGAATTTCAGCCGCTCACGTAGCAGCCTCGAACTGGCGACACATGCCGCCGTAAAACAATTAGAAGGCAGGGAGAACGACGATATGAAAGCCTATTCCGACTGCAATACCGAAAAATACCACGCCATGGTAGAACAGATGCGGAAGAATGTCGGTGTTACCACACTAGCATTTCAGCGGCTCGACGATCTGGTGGATGCCATCGGCCTCCCGAAATGCAAACTTTGTACCCACTGTTGGGATGGTAGCAGCTATTTCTAATTTCTGTTGCACTCGTTAAATTTTTAATGTTGACAGGCTGCTGCAAATTACTTTTGCAAGTTTTGATGTATTATTGTGGTTTTTCAGGATTAGCGATTAGAGCCCTGATGACCTCCCGGTTTTTAATGGTTACCGTGTCGTTGGGGTTTAGCTCAATCATTTTGTCGTAATCGGCAATGGTGCCTTCATAATCTTTCAGGATACATTTTAGCATACTGCGGTTATTGTATGCTTTAATGAGTTTGGGATCTAGTTCAATAGCTCTATCATAATCACTGATAGCACCGGCAAAATCATTATTTTCTTTTTTTACGTTTCCCCTGTTAAAATAGGCATTTTCAGCTTTCGGGTCCAGCTCAATTACTTTATCAAAATCCTTGATAGCGCCTGCATAATCCAAAAAATCTTTTTTTGCATTGCCGCGGTCAAAATACAGTTCTTTTTTATCGGGATTCTTCTTGATTTCTACATCAAAATCTTTAATGGCAGCATCATAATCTTTAAGAAAATAATTGGCCAGTCCCCGGTTGTGATAAGCGCTGGCATAGTTATTACTGGCCTTGATGAGGTTGTTGAAATCCTGAAAAGATTTTTTGAAATAGGCTACTTTCTGTCCATCATTTAGAGAATCGCTCTGCGCAATTTTCAGGTAATAACACCCACGGTTGTTATACGCTAATGGGTTTTCAGGGTATTTTTCCATCACATCAGAAAAAAGAGTTTCGTCATTTTTCCATTTGTCAATCCTGAAAAATGTTATTGCCGCAAAAATTACTCCGCCCAAAACAAGCGTACTCAACAGCATGTTTTTGTTGGACTTGTTCGTTTTGGCCGAAAGACTATCGAACAATTTTCCTACAATAAAAAATATCCCGATATAAGGAACGTAAGTATAACGGTCGGCCATGGTGGCATTACCTACCGTTATAATCTGGAGTACCAGTATGATCGTTATCACAAAGAACAGAAAACCGAAAATAACATCCTTTCCCCATCGGCGCGAATACCAAACGAAAAACAGCAATAAGGCAAGCCCTATGGCAGAGATGTAATAAGTTATGGATAAGCCACTTCCGAGATCAGCAGGATAAGGATAAAGCGCCGATAGGTGGTACGGAACGAAAGCCTTAATTATATACAAAATAAACGAGTTGGAAACGATGAAAATTCGGTCTAAAAAAGGAATAATCTGTTCTTCGGTAACCGGCATGGCAGCTTTTTGCGAGTTCATAGCCAGCAACCCGAACACAAGGGAGATGGCAAAAAACGGAATTTTTTCTGCTATGGTTTTCCAGGTAAACTTTCTATTGAGATAATAATCAAAAAGAAGCATTACCAAAGGCAGGATAACCGCAGCTGATTTGCTGAAGCACGAAAGCAGGAATAACAAGCCGGCCAGAAGTAGGTTCTTTAATTGCCCTGTTTTCAGATAATCGGTATAAAAAATAAGAGATAGCAAGAAGAAGAAAGTGTACAGCACGTCTTTTCTTTCGGAAACCCAGGCCACCGACTCCACATGCAGAGGATGTACCGCAAAAAAAGCAGCAGTAATCAAGGCCACATAATCGTTTTTGGGAGCTATTCTTTTTATAAGGATAAAAACCAGCAAAATGTTAAGCAAATGCATCACGATATTCACAAAATGGTACAGGCCGGGGGCATCACCGGCAATCTTGTAATCAATAGCATATCCAAGGGTGGTAAGCGGATGGTAGTTTCCGAAATAAAATTCTGAAAATATCTTGCTGATGCTGTCCCAGTTCAGCACTTTTATCCTTTCATTGAGGTTGATGTACATATTGTCATCCCAAATCAGGAAGTCAAACCATACCGCCTTAAAATAAATGACCAGGGTTACGAGCATTATAACA
>DAONFU010000051.1:2610-8715 GCA_035403765.1 Bacteroidales bacterium | reverse complement strand
TTTTCTCTGTTATTTATTGCATCGGTGTATTGCGGATTGAGTTCTATGGCTTTGTTATAATCCTGCAGCGCCCCCTGCAAGTCACCCAGTTGGTAGCGTGCGGTGCCGCGGTTGCCATAAGCCAGCGCATTTTTGGGGTTAAGGGTTACAGCGCGGTCGAAATCTTCATAGGCGGACTGAAAATTTTTCATCATAAACTCAACACAACCTTTGTTGAAATGCACCATTGCCTTGTCGGCTTTGTTCATAGGGCATTTCAGGGCATCGCGGTAGCTGTCGGCCGACTGTTTGAGGTTGTTGTCTTTGTTGGCGCTGTCGGCCACAACAGCTGCACGGTCAAGATAATGATCTCCCAGCAAATAATAAGGAGTGCCGCAATCGGGGTATTTCTTAATGACATCAGAAAACAACAGCCGGTCGTTTTCCCAAATTTGTACCCGCATCCAGGTGAGGGTTGAAAATAGGGCAAAGCCAAGCACAAAAACGGCCAACAAGTAATTCTTATATTTTTTTAATTTCCCTTTTGCGGTATCCGTATGGTTTTCGAATAAGCGTCCCAAAATAAAAAAAATCCCGATATAAGGTACATAAGTATAACGTTCCGACATAGTTACGCCTCCAACGCGCTTCAATTGCAATACCAAAATGATGGTTATTAAAAAAAACAAAAATCCAAATATGATTTCTTTTCCCCATTTGCGTGAGTGCCAGACAAAATACAGCACTATTCCCGCCGCAGGAATAGTTAGATAATACAAAGGTGATAAATCGCCTCCATAATCAACAGGGTAGGGATAAATTGCCGACAGATTGACCGGCACAAAGGCTTTGGCAATATAAGTTACAAAGGCATAGGTAACCATCGAAAAATGCTGGATGAAAGGCACCGAGGAAGTGTCGTGCAGGGCTTCGCCCTGGGCCTTAACGGTTACCACGCCAATAAGGATGGCTATCAGTAAAAAGTGCAGTTTTTCAAGTATGATTTTCATGGAAAGTTTTCTGGCGGCGTAATAGTCCATCAGAAACAGCACCAGAGGCAAAATCACAGCAGCAGGTTTGCTCAGGCAGGATAACACATAAAAAACAAAACTCAGAATCAGGTGTTTGTTTTTTTGTGTTCTCAGATAATCGCTGTAAAAGATCAGTGAAATCAAAAAGAAAAAGGTGTACAATACATCTTTGCGTTCCGAAACCCAGGCCACCGACTCCACATGCATGGGGTGCACCGCAAAAAATGCAGCCGTAATCAGCGCAGCATAAGCATTCTGAGGTGAAACCTTTCGGACAAAAACAAAAACCAATACGGTGTTCAGCAGATGAAGCAAAAGATTGTTAAGGTGGTATAAAGAGCCATCGGTTCCAACAAATTTATATTCGAGAGCATACATTAATATTGTAACAGGCTGATAATTACCGGCATAATATTCGGTAAAGAATAATTTTATATTTTCCCATTTCAAGCCTTTGATATGTTCGTTGCCTGTTACATAAGATTTGTCATCCCAGTGGGTGAGCAAATCATAGCTTAAAGTCCTGAAATAAATGGCCAGCGTGGTAAGCAATACCACACCCAGCGCTATCCATATCCATTTGGGGACAGATTGTTTCTCGAAAACCGGCAGGGGAGGACTGTTGTGCCGCTTCTTTTTCTGAATTTTTTTATTTTTCCCTTGTGGATTCATAACCTTACTTTGAACTTTTGATGATGTTCAGCACCATATCCCTGTTTCTTACGGCATCGGCAAAATCGGGTTTCAGCATGATGGCTTTATTGAAATCTTCCAGTGCGCCCTGATAATCTTTCAGGTTAAACCTGGTGCTGCCGCGGTTATTATAAGCCTGAAAATAGTTTTTGTCAAGTGCGATGGCCTGGTCAAAATCAGCCAGGGCTCCGGCAAAATCCTGAGTTTCGTTTTTAATCGAGCCCATCGAAAAATATGCATGCGCATCATCGGGAGTGTATTTTATCACTTTATTAAATTCTTCAAGCGCCCCTGTGAGGTCTCCAGAGGAGTATTTTTCATATCCCTTGCTGTTGTATGCACTGCCAAGGCCATATAATACGCAGCCTTTGTTGTATTCGTTCAGTGGATATTGCAGCGCTTTTTCCAGGTCTGTTACCGTTTTTTGCAGGTATTCCGATCGCAAGGTAGTGTTTTTTGCGTCAATTTTTTTGGTGTAATAGCTCAGATAATAATCCCCCCTTAAACGGTACGAAATGCCCGATTCCGGGTATTTTTCTATCACATCCGAAAAAAGTGTTTCACCATTTTTCCACACTTTTATACGGCTATAACTAAGCGCTGAAAACAGGACAAAAACCATTACAAATAAGAGTAACAGGTATTTACTATACTTCTTAATCTTTTCATTTGCTCTGTCGGTAACATATTCAAAAAGTTTCCCAACAACGAAAAACAGCCCTATATAGGGGACATAAGTATAACGTTCAGCCATGGCTGCTGCTCCTACCGGAACAAACTGAAGGACAAGGATGATTGTTATTATAAAAAATAAAAATCCAAAAACCACGTCCTTGCCCCATCTTCGTGAAAACCAAACTAAAAAAAGCAATATTCCAACAAACAAAATAGAAAGATAATATATTGCAGGAAGGGTTCCTCCTAATTCATTAGGATAAGGGTAAACCGCTGACAGATTTACTGGAATAAAAGCTTTAAACACATACATCATAAATGAGAACGCTACTACTGAAATATTTTCAATAAGCGACATATCGGGGGCCATATCCTGAATTGCACCTTTTTGAGACTGAATGGCAATTATGCCAAAAATAAGGGAAATAACAAAAAAAGGAAGTTTTTCGAGGATCATTTTCCAGTTGTATTTACGACCGGTGTAATAATCTAAAAGAAGCATTATCAATGGTAAAATAACTGCTGCCGACTTGCTAAAACACGACAGTAAAAAGAATATTCCCGCAAGTATTAATTGTTTTGGCTTTTCAGATCTTTGATAAATTATATAGGTGATGAGTGAAATCAAAAAGAAAAATGTATATAAAACATCTTTTGTTTCGGAAACCCAGGCTACTGATTCAACATGCATAGGGTGAACAGCAAAAAAAGCAGCAGTAATCAATGCAGTCATAACATTTCTGGGAGAGATCTTTTTTATTAACACAAAAACCAGGTAAGTGTTCAGAAGATGAAGTAAAATATTGTTGAAATGAAATATTAATGCATGCCCATGGCCAATTTTGTACTCAATAGCATACAACATTGTTGTCAAGGGGTGATAATTGTTAAAATAAAATTCAGTAAAGAACAGTTTGATATTTGCCCAATGGAAAGCCTTTATATGGCTGTTATCCGTTATGTAAAAGTTATCATCCCAGGTGGTCAGAAAATCGAATTTTATTGCCTGAAAATATATAGCCGCCGTGATTATTACCAATGCCCCCAATACATAAGAACTCCGCTGCTTACCAACAATTTCTTCCTGTTTTATGTAGGCTTTTTTGGCTTTGCTAGTGTATGCGGTCTTTTTCTTACGATCTTTTTGATTCATATATGGAGGGTGCCTTCTTGTTTTTCAGTTACAAATTATTAGTCTGTTGCTAAGCCTTATTTTTTTGACAAATATAATTCCATCGTCATAACTAAACAAGCGGCAGGCGATATTTTTATTCCGAATCAGCCGCTATATTAATCTTTGAACAACCGAATCAGGTCATTGGAACATAGGTTAAATGACAAAGGTAATGCTGCAATAAAACCGTCATTATTTTAAACAAGGCTCCTGAAAATCCCAACAATTCATATCTTTGCATGATATTCTTACAGCGTATGGAACAGCAATTTAAATTGGAACCACTAATCATCGATACGGTTATTAAGGCTTGTAAACAATTATATGGGCATGAACCAGAACCCAAACTCATCAGTATTCAGAAAACCAATTTACAATTCCGAAACGAAGCCGATTTTACCCTCATGGTGTTTCCCTTGGTACGTCTGTCCAAAAAGTCCCCCGAACTGACAGCAAAGGAGTTGGGAGATTTTCTTAAGGAACACCTCGATTTTGTTGAAAATTTTAATGTAGTAAAGGGATTTCTTAATATTAAAATATCGTCAAAGTGCTGGCTTGATTTTTTAAGATGTCATGTTGGAGCTATGCACTATGGCATACAGCAACCCGACAGCGCCCAGCCGCCAGTGATTGTTGAATATTCTTCGCCAAACACTAACAAACCGTTACATCTGGGCCATATCCGCAACAACCTGCTGGGAGATTCCATTTCTCGTATTTTGAAGGCCAACGGAAAAAATGTGGTACAAGCCAATCTGGTAAACGACCGCGGCATTCATATCTGCAAATCCATGCTGGCCTGGCAAAAGTGGGGCGGGGGCGAAACCCCTGAATCATCAGGATTAAAAGGCGATAAGCTGGTGGGGAAATATTATGTGGAGTTCGATAAGCATTACAAGGAAGAGATCAGGCAACTGGTTGCCAAAGGAATGGATGAGGAAGACGCTGCCAAGGCGGCGCCGCTGATGCAGCAAGCTCAGGAAATGTTGCGCCAATGGGAGCAGGGCACACAGGAAGTCAGGGTTCTATGGCAGATGATGAACTCCTGGGTTTACAAGGGTTTCGAACAAACCTATGCACGCCTCGGGATATCTTTTGATAAAATATATTACGAATCAAATACCTACCTTTTAGGAAAAGAGGTGGTGGCGGAAGGCCTGAATAAAAAGGTGTTCCAGAAAAAAGACGATGGCTCAGTGTGGGTTGACCTTACTTCGGAAGGATTGGACGAGAAACTGCTGCTGAGAGCCGACGGCACCTCGGTATATATGACTCAGGATTTGGGCACTGCGTGTATGCGCTACGAAGAATTTCACCCCGAAAAAATGATATATGTGGTGGGCAATGAGCAAAATTATCATTTTGATGTGCTTAAAAAAGTGTTGGTCAGGGCAGGCTACAACTGGGCAGAAAACATAAGGCATTTTTCATACGGCATGGTCGAGTTGCCCGAAGGCAAAATGAAATCGCGTGAAGGTACCGTGGTAGATGCCGATGACCTTATAGATGAAGTTACCCAGTCGGCCCGGCAAATAACCAGCGAACTTGGAAAAATTGACAACTTTGAAAGCGAAGAAGCCGAACAGCTTTTCCGGATGATAGGCCTGGGAGGTCTGAAGTACTTTATCCTGAAAGTGGATCCTGTGAAAAATATGATGTTTAATCCTGCCGAATCCATTGATTTTGACGGAAATACCGGCCCCTTTATTCAGTACACCCACGCCCGCATAAAGTCCTTATTACGTAAGTCGGGCAAGAACCTGGCTACACTTACTTTTGATGATTTTGCCGATTTGCTCAACGAAGAACGCGAGTTGCTGTTCCTGTGTTATGATTTCAGACGTATCCTGTCGCTGGCTGCCGAAGAACTCAGCCCTGCCCAGATAGCCAATTACGTGTATGAACTGGCCCAGCAATACAATAAGTTTTACCAACGCATCCCAGTATTAAAAGATGAGGATGCCAACAGGGTTGATTTCCGCCTTGCCCTGTCGTTTTTTACAGCCAATATCATTAGAAATGCTATGGATTTGCTGGGAATTTTTGTCCCTGAAAAAATGTAAAACGATGATAGACCATCAGGTTGTATACCCAGATTACTATTAGTCCGGTTGATAATATAATTAAACTAAAACTATAAATGAGATATATTAAATCATTAACAATCATACTTATAATAATGATGAATTCTTGCAAGACAAGTGAAGTTCAACGTTCATTTATACTTGGAAAGGGAGGTGGTTTTACGGGCAAGTATGAAATATTTCAGGTAAAATCAAATGGCGAGGTTTTTAAAGTAATCGACGGGCAACCGGCTGCCGACATGGCAATAAAAATTGATAAAAAACAAATAGTCGCGTTGTTCAATGAGTTTGATAAGTTGAACATCACCGTTGTCAATTTTTCTTATCCGGGCAATATGACTTACTTTATTCGCTATTCAGACAATAACAAAACCTATGAAATAAAATGGGGAAGCCCCAATGTGGCACCTCCCCAAAATTATGTGGCTTTTTTCGAAAAGACCTGGAGTCTTATCCGAAAGAAATAAGC
>DAONFU010000051.1:0-2510 GCA_035403765.1 Bacteroidales bacterium | reverse complement strand
CCAATATCATCAATGTTTTGCATGAATTTTACATTATCTATGTAGGCATTATCCATAGTGAAAATCAGGGTGTCTTTGCATAAGTTGCGTGTTTCAAAAGTAACCGTAAATTTCGAACCTGCATAGGCGCTCATATCCAGAAAATGCGACACAAAAGGATCGCTGTTGGCCGTGGTGGGGTTGTAGGTTCCGCCAATCTGGGTCACGTCATTAACCAAAACTCTGAAATTGCTGGCAATCGAAAAATCATAGCCCTGTCCCAGGATGTATTCATATCCGGCTTTGCCAAATGTTTGTTTTAGCGAAAAACGCAGGTAGGCATTACTCCAGGCGGTGGCGTCAACACAAAAAGTTATTTTGGCCGACAGAAAATCGTTAATACTCCAGGTATTGTTTCCGTCAGGAAATTCAAGCATGGTATAATACGAAAAAGCATTGCCTCCTGTCATGCGAAATCCTTTGGTACCTGTATGGTGTGCGGCATTGGCAATAGAGGCATTGGCATAATCTGCAAGCGTTACCAGATACATATCTGAGGCATTGGTCTGTTCAAAGGTAACTATGGTGTCTGACAGCGATGCAGGATTTTTGACAACATAGCCGGCAAATTCATCATTGGTGTTTAAGCTGTCATCGGCAAAAAATGTCTTTGCTTTGATGGAATAACTGGTTCCTGTTGCGGAAAGGTCGACAGGAATTGAGAACGTATGTAAGATAACCGAATCGGGATAGATGTCGGCAAGTACGGTAATGGTGTCGTACACAAACGGGCCGTTGTTGATGCTATAACCAACAGGGACAGCAGTTCCGGCCGGTAGATAATCGCATGCAAAAGAGCCTAGTTTAATGGTAACATCTTCCGAAGCACTCAGGTCACACGCCGATAAGGGCGAAACGATTCCGGTTACACCCACATCGCTGTTTTGGTAAAGCCTGTTTTCAAAAGTATAAGAAGCCAGGGTGTCATTATAATTCACAGTATCATTGGCGTAGTTGAGCCAACAAGTGATGCTGTGCATGCCAAGCGCCTGTACATCGGCGGGAACTGAAAAATCAAAATGAATGGTGTCGCCACCGTTAATAATATTAGCCAATATCATTGTGTCGCCTATCACTGCGCCGCCATCAGCCTGATAAAAGAAATAAATGGTGTCGCCGCTATTCAGCGACTGGCTGCAACCATTGTATATCATGTTAACAGATACAGGCTCGTAGGTCATTCCACAGGCGGTAAGCGGATTGAGAACCTCGCTTATATAAACATCATTGTCGGCCACAGCCATGCCTATGCCAACGGCGTACCAGGAATTCACGGTCTGCATCATTTCGTTGGAACAATGTCCAAAAAGGTCGGTGGCAGCCTGTATGGAAGCCAGGCGGAAATCGGCATATTGAGAATTGCTGGTAAGATACACCGAAAGAGTACGGTAGGCAATTTGTGAAGCTTTTTCGATGCCTATACTGTCCACCGAAAAATAGTTTCCCAGGTCGTTGGTGCCCGAACCGCCTACCGACAACAGATAAAACCAAAAATTGCCCACACTATTATTATAATGCACTCCGCCATTGTCCATAGTCCCCGAATACCAATTGGTACCCAGATAAGTGTCGGGCTGATCGTCTTCGTTGGGGTCGGACATGTTGCGGAATCCATTACCGCCGCTAAGGTCGAAATCTTCGCCAACAAACCAGTCGGCCAGGGCGGGGGTGGCATAAAATTCTACCGCAGCGCTAAAAATATCGCTGAACGCCTCACTCATTGCACCCGGTTCATCCTGATAAATCAGGTTGGCGGTGTACTCGGTTACTCCGTGAGTCAGCTCATGAGCACATACATCCAGAGCGGTAAACGGACCTGTGCTGGAGCCGTCGCCATCTCCGTACGTCATCACCGTGCCGTTCCAAAAAGCATTGTCATAGGCAACATCATAATGCACATAGCTGATTAAAGGGGCTCCATTATTGTCATAGCTATCTCTGCCAAAATTATTAAAATAAAAATCATACGTTGCCTCAGCGCCAAAATGAGCATCAAGGCCAATTTCATCTTGCTGGGCATTGGTCAATGTCCAATCGGTGTCGGGGTGGGTAAAATCCACGGCAGCACTGTAGGAGGTGCCCGTGCTCATATTATATGTTTCCACGCCGCTGCGACCGGTTTCGCGCAAACGGTATGCCCCGGGGCCAGTAGAGTCCACGGTAATGTTTTGTGTGCCGCTGTATTTGGTATGGGCTATGGCAGGTACATCGGTGAGGTGCAGCCTATCCATAGTGTGATATATGGCACCGGTATTGGCATTCACGTAAATGTTTTTGTACGAAAGGGGTTTAGAGGCATAAACTTCCACTTTATAAGCTAGAATATATTTTGAAGCGTCGTTACCATATTTTTTATCGATAACCACCAGCTTCGCCTTTGGTTGGTAAGTAGCAGCAGGGTCTTTTCTGGCTTTTTTCAGCATAGCTTCGCTGGCAGGGTCTTCCCACATATATTTTTCGGCATGGGTAAA
>DAONFU010000050.1:0-15254 GCA_035403765.1 Bacteroidales bacterium | reverse complement strand
GTAGGTCAATTTTCAATATTTTCTTAGTTTCTAAATAGTAAAACAAAAATTTTTATTCGTAAATTACTGAGACACATGATGCGGAAAAGGCTCCCAGCCCTGTGAAACGATTTTTTCATTCCCACTGCAAAAATTACTTCATTTTTTCCAACAAAAAGCATCCAAAAAGCATCGTCTCGAATTCGCTGTATATAACCACAAAGACATCGACAGGGGTATTATAAAATTGTCATAAAAATATTTTTCAAAAACCCTTACCATGATATTAATTGTTATTTTTGAAAAAAAATTGAACTATGAATTATTTATCGGACAGAATCAACAATTTATCAGAGTCGGAAACATTGGCCATGACTCAGAAAAGCCGCGAGTTAAGCGCGCAGGGCTTCGACGTTATCAACCTTAGCATCGGCGAACCGGATTTTAATACACCTGAATTTATCAAGGCAGCCGCCAAAGAGGCTATCGACAAAAATTTTACGCACTATCCGCCAGTGCCGGGCTATCCCGAACTGCGTCAGGCCATTTGTAAAAAACTGAAACGAGATAACAACCTTGACTATAAGCCCGAACAGATTGTGGTTTCCACCGGAGCAAAACACTCCATCGCCAACGTAATGCTGGCGCTGGTCAACCCCGGCGATGAAGTGATAGTGCCTGCCCCCTATTGGGTTTCATACAAAGAGATTGTAAAACTCGCAGATGGCAAGTCAGTTGTAATTCCGGGAGGCATCGACACCAACTTCAAAGTTACTCCTGAACAAATTGAAGCCGCCATCACCGAAAAAACCAAAGTATTTATTTTCAGCAGCCCCTGCAACCCTACGGGCTCAGTATATAGCAAAGAAGAACTTTTTGCCATGGCTAAAGTTTTCGAACGCCACAAAAACATCTTTATCATTTCGGACGAAATCTATGAATACATCAATTTTGTTGGAAAACACGAAAGCATCGCCCAGTTTGATTTCATTAAAGACCAAATTATTGTTATCAATGGCGTTTCCAAAGGCTACGCCATGACCGGCTGGCGCATCGGTTATATCGCAGCCCCGCTGCCCATTTCCAAGGCATGCAATAAACTGCAGGGACAGGTTACTTCGGGAGCCTGCTCCATCGCTCAAAAAGCATCCTTTACGGCCATAGACACCGATCCTAATCTCATACCTGAATTTAAAACCATGCTGGATGCTTTTCGCGAACGTCGCGACCTGCTGCTCGGCCTGCTGAAGGAAATACCTGGTATCATCACCAATACCCCCGACGGCGCTTTTTATGTTTTTATGGATGTAAAATACTATTTCGGAAAAACCGACGGAACCACAACTATCAAAGGCAGCGACGATCTGAGTATGTACCTCCTCAATACAGCCCATGTAGCCATGGTGCCCGGAACAGCTTTCGGAGACCCCAACTGCCTGAGGTTTTCGTATGCCACCTCTAATGAAAAGATAAGCGAAGCCGTAAAACGCATCAAAGAAACTTTAGCAAAATTTAAATAAGCACTATGACTGAAACCGTTATCAGCGGATTATTTATATTATTTTCCGTCATCATCATCGGGCTGGGGCTGTTAATGCTCATACTTGGCATCATCCAGAAAAAAACTGGCCAATGGGTTTCCGGAATCCTGATTATGCTGTTTGCACTGGTATTTTGTATCGTAGGCCTGATATGGATGGCAGGTAAAATAACAAGCAAGGCTGTTGATAACTCAAAACAGTTGGAGTATAATGATCAACCGTATGATGACGAAATGGAAGAAAATTACGGAGATACGGTATATCATGGCGGTGAATCGGCGCCAACAGATGATAATTATATCACCGGCTTTATACAGGATGACGACCAAAGCCTGATACACATCCGGGTTATTCCCCATCCTTTGCTTGAAGACCTGGGCATCGTCATCAAAAAAATTGACACTTACGCCACCAAGGGCAAGAAAAATATTGCCCTGCATATCGATTTTTCAAAAAAATTCAAAGGAGCCTTGGAACTGTCGTTATATTCCTCCGATGGTGAAGCGTTAGGAAAAAGCTTAGTGGAGATAAACCAGGAAGAGAATTCGGCCTTCACGGTAAATTTTTCCTTTAGCCCTGAAACAAACTTCCTGAAAACAGCGTATGCACGTATTAATTCGAGTTACTGATGCTAACTATTGATAAATTTTCCGTTGAAAAACTTTTCGCTGATTTCCAAGGGATGAAAGTTCTGGTTATCGGTGATATAATGGTGGATTCCTATATCTGGGGCAGAGTAGAACGTATCTCGCCCGAGGCGCCGGTGCCTGTTGTGTCGGTTACAAAACGCGAAAACCGCCTGGGCGGTGCCGCCAATGTGGCGCTGAACATACAATCGCTGGGCGCCGTTCCCCTGTTATGCAGCATTAGCGGCAACGATCAAAAAGCCAACGAATTCAGCCAGTTGCTCGAAAAAAACCACATCAGCAGCAGCGGCATACTCCGCAGCGATAAACGCATCACCACCACCAAATTCCGGGTCATCGGCAATAATTACCAGATGCTGCGCGTGGACGAAGAACAAGCGCATGCCCTAACCCAGCCCGAAACCCGCGCATTCTATAATCATATAGAACGTATCGCCCTGGCCGAAAAACCCCAGGCCATACTCTTCGAAGATTATGACAAGGGCGCCATTGATATTGCCCTGATAACCTGGGTGGTGGAGCTGGCCGAACGGCTGAAAATTCCCGTAGCCGTTGACCCCAAAAAGAAAAACTTCTCCTCCTATAAAAATACTACGCTGTTCAAGCCAAATTACAAAGAACTGTGTGATGGCCTGAAAATAGAAAACATACAACGTACGCCCGAAGAACTGCTCAAAATCTGTTCGGGATTCCAGCATTTTCATAACATAGCAAAAATGATACTCACCTTATCCGAACAGGGAGTTTTTATATCGTCGATAAACAAATTCGGTGTGGCAGAAGGAGCTATGATACCTGCCAGGATAAGAAACGTTGCCGATGTGTCGGGCGCCGGCGATACGGTTATCTCTATTGCCACCTTGTGTACAGCCCTGAATCTGCCGATATACGATACTGCCTTTATCTCGAATATAGCGGGCGGCCTGGTATGCGAAGAAGCCGGTGTGGTGCCCGTCAATAAAGAAAAACTTTTGAAGGAACTTATTACTATCTTATAAAGGCTATTCATAAATTTTCGGATGGATAGTTTGCTGAAAGACAAAAACACAGAGGATATCGGCAAAATGTTCGACGATATTGCTCCAGGATATGATTGTCTGAATCATTTTCTTTCATTCAATATTGATAAATACTGGAGGGCAAGACTTATCCGGCTGCTGCAGAAAGAAAACCCCGCGCATATCCTTGATGTGGCCACAGGCACCGCAGATCTGGCCCTGGCAACAGCCAAACGGCTTCCCCATACACATATCACCGGTATCGACATTGCTGAAAAAATGCTGGAAAAAGGCAGAAAAAAAATCATTAAGAATAACGCTGCCATACACATCGAACTGCGCAAGGCCGCCGCCGAAAACCTGCCTTTTGCCGACAATACCTTCGACTCGGTGATGGTGGCCTTTGGCGTACGCAATTTTCAGCACCTCAACACCGGCCTGCGCGAAATGCTGCGTGTGGCAAAGCCGGGGAAAAAGATTTTTATTCTCGAATTTTCTAAGCCCAGGGGATTATTCAAATTCATTTACACAATGTATTTCAGGCTATACCTGCCGTTTGCCGGACGGTTGATTTCCGGCAACAAAAAGGCCTACCAATACCTGCACGATAGTGTGGTTGCTTTCCCCGAGGGCAATGGGTTTCTGGATATTATGAAACAAAACGCTTATTGCCATACCTGCCTCCGGAGGCTCAGCGGAGGCATCGCCACAATTTATACAGGCGAAAAAGAAAAAATTATATAATTTTGCAATACTTTTTAATACACAGCGTTATATAAAGTTCATAGTTTTCATCTTGAAAAAAATATTCATAAATATCTTTTGTTTGCTGGTTTTCGTTACGTTGTTCGACTGGACAGCTGTGGCCCAGAAACGCGGAGCAGGACAGGCGGAAAACCTCCCCAAATTCGACCGCCGGAAATATCACTTTGGATTTTTGCTGGGTATGAACTATATGGATTTTGCCATCAAAACCATGGAAGATTTCACCCCTTTCGACTCGCTGACCAATGCCACCACCAAGCCCGATTTTGGTTTTGATATCGGCATAGTGTCCAGCCTGCGCCTCACCAAATACCTGAGCCTGCGCTTTGTGCCCACGCTCTCGTTTGGCAACCGAAATGTAGAATATACTTTCCGGTATAAAGATTCCATATCCTATGTTCAAAACAAAAAGATCGAATCGACTTTTATGACTTTTCCTATTTACATCAAATACCAGTCGAAACGTCTCGGAAACTTCAGGGCCTACATCATTGGCGGCGCCAAATACAGTATCGACATGGCCTCGCAGGCCAAAAAAAGAAATAAAGAAGGCGAAGCCCCGATAAAACTGGCCCGCCACGACTATATGGCCGACATAGGTACCGGCGTTGATTTTTTTCTCCCTTACTTTAAATTCGGCATCGAACTCAAGATGTCGTACGGCCTGCGCGACCTGCTGATCAAAGAAAACACCATCTACACCAACAGCGTCAAACGCCTCAATTCAAAAATTTTCCAGCTTTCGTTTACGTTTGAAGGATAATTATTAAGGCGTTTCTTAAATTTCTGAAGCATTTTGCTATATTTGTGGCTCACACAAAAAATAGTTTTTATGAAACATAAAATACTTTTCACCCTGCTCCTGTCCTTTTGCATGGCTGCAAACACCTTTGCCCAAAACGAAATGCGCCTGCTGCGTTTTCCGGCCATTCACGGTAAGCAAATTGTCTTTTCCTATGCCGGCGACCTTTATACCGTGGATAAAAAAGGCGGCATCGCCCGCAAACTCACCAATGACATCGGCTATGAGATGTTTGCAAAGTTTTCACCGGATGGGAAAAGCATAGGTTTTACCGCACAGTACGACGGGAATACAGAAATCTACGTGATGCCGGCTGAAGGCGGTGTACCCAAACGCCTGACATACACAGCCACACTCGGACGCGATGATCTTAGCGACCGTATGGGCCCTAACAATATTCTGATGACCTGGAAAGATGATCAGACCCTTGTTTTCCGCTCAAGGATGAAATCCTTCAATGATTTTAAAGGACAGCTTTATCAGGTTTCTACAGATGGCGGGATGTGCGAAGAACTTCCCCTGCCCTGTGGCGGATTCTGCAGCTATTCGCCGGATAAAAGCAAACTGGCTTACAACAGGGTATTTCGTGAATTCCGAACCTGGAAATACTATAAAGGAGGCATGGCCGATGACATCTGGATTTATGATTTCAATGAAAAAACCACTATTAATATTACAAATAATATAGCCCAGGATGTTTACCCGATGTGGGTTGGTGATTACGTTTATTATCTTTCCGACAGGGATCGCACCATGAACCTCTTCAGCTATGATCTGACCAGCAAAGAGACAAAAAAACTTACCGACTTTACCGAATTCGACATCAAGTTCCCATCGCTTGGCGACAGCGCCATCGTGTTCGAAAACGGCGGATACATCTACACTTTTGATCTTAAAACCCAGAAATCCGTAAAAGTAACCATCCAGATCGCCGACGACCTGAACACCGGCCGTAACGAGATGAAAGACGCTTCAAAAAATATTTCTTCATACGATATCGCCTCTGACGGCAAGAGACTTGTCTTCAGCGGCAGAGGCGATGTTTATACCGTTCCTGCAAAAAGCGGCATCACGCGCAACCTCACACAGAGCTCCGGTGTCCACGACCGCAACGCCACCTGGTCGCCTGATGGAAAATATATTGCCTACATTTCCGATGCCAGCGGAGAAGATGAGATTTACATCATCGCTCAGGACGGCTCGTCGGCTCCGCTGAAAATCACGGACAAATCAGACACCTATAAGTACCAGCCGGTATGGTCGCCCGACAGTAAAAAACTGCTGTGGGCCGATAAAATGCTAAGAATCAGGTATGTCGATATTGACAGCAAAAAGATTACAGAGGTAGATAAATCTGCCGACGGGGAATTTACAGAATTTGGCTGGGCACCCGACAGCAAATGGCTGGCATACGCCAAGCCGGATAAATCCGCCGAAACAAAAATTTACCTATACGACCTCGCCGCTTCAAAATCATACCCAATCACCGATGGCTGGTACGACTGCGGAGAACCGACTTTCAGCGCCGACGGAAAATATCTTTTCTTCACATCAAGCCGCGACTATAACCCCACCTATAGCTGGACGGAATGGAATCACGCTTATACCAACATGACCAAAGTTTACATGCTGACACTCGCCAAAGCAACACAGTCGCCTTTCAAGCCTGTGGACGACGAAGTGAATGCTCCGGCAGAAACAAAAGATGCGGAAACCAAAACGGTGGAAGTCAGCGTTGACCTTGACGGCATCGTTGACCGCATCATTGCACTGCCTGTTGGCGCCGGTCGTTACTGGAATATTAACAGCGCCGGCAATTCTGTATATTATTGCCGAACAACGGCTTCCGAAACCAAGGCATCACTGATGGTTTATGACCTGAAAGAAAAGAAAGAAACCAACCTTGGCGCATACAGCAGTTACATCATTTCATTCGACAAAAAGAAAATGGTCATCAACGACGGAGGCAAATATGCCGTAACGGACCTTCCCAAATCTAAAATAGAATTAAAAGATTATACAGACCTTTCTAATATGAAGGTTTGGGTCAACCTGAAAGAAGAATGGAAACAGATATTCACCGAATCGTGGCGTCAGATGCGCGATTTCTTTTATGATCCCGGCATGCACGGCGTCAACTGGAAGGCGATCTATAAAAAATACGAGCCGCTCACCGCTTATGTAAACCATCGTGCCGACCTGACCTACCTCATCGGGGAGATGATCGGAGAATTAAGCGTGGGCCATGCATACACCGGCGGGGGCGACAAACCGGAAGCTGCTAAAATTAAAATGGGGCTGTTGGGGGCAACGATCAACAAAGACAAATCAGGTTTTTATAAAATAGAAAAGATCCTCCGCGGAGAAAACTGGACCAACAACACGCGCTCACCGCTCACCGAAGTCGGCGTGGATGTAAAGGAAGGCGACTACATCATCGCGGTAAACGGGAAGTCGGTAGTCAACAAAAAAAATATTAATGAATTGCTGGTCAATACGGCTGGCGAACAGGTTGAACTCACCATCAACAGCTCGGCTACCGATCAGGGAACACATAAGGTCATTGTAATTCCCGCCGAGGATGAATCAGGATTGTATTATTATAACTGGGTACAAAACAACATTAAAAAGGTGAACGAGGCCACCAACGGCAAAGTGGGCTATATTCACATACCCGATATGGGTGTTGGTGGGCTGAACGAGTTTGTAAAACATTTTTATCCGCAGCTCAGCAAAAGCGCACTGATCATCGACGACCGCGGGAATGGCGGCGGCAACGTCTCCCCTATGATCATCGAACGGCTGAACCGCGAGCTGGTTTACATGAAAATGGCCCGCAATACCAGCCAGACCACAGCGGGTATCGGGCAGCAATACGGCCCTAAAATCTGTCTGATCGATCAGTATTCAGCTTCGGACGGCGACCTGTTCCCCTATCAGTTTAAAGAATTAAAGATCGGCAAACTGGTCGGGCAGCGCACCTGGGGCGGCGTAGTCGGCATCAGGGGTTCACTCCCATTGATTGACGGCGGTTATCTGAACAAGCCTGAATTTGCCCATTACGACGCCGAAGGAAAAAAATGGATCATTGAAGGCCATGGAGTAGATCCGGATGTAGTTATCATTAATGACCCTGCCAAAGAATATGCAGGAGAAGACGAACAACTGAACAAAGCCATAGAACTGATACTGGAAGAGCTGAAAAAGACCGATACTAAACTGCCGCCAATACCGGATTTTCCGGATAAGACGAAATAAAAAGGAAAAAACCAAGGGAAAAATACAACACCATCTTAAAATCAATTTTTTTCATATATGAAAACAAAAGGTTCATTAAAAAAGAAAGCAACAAAAAACAAGCTGAAGCAGTCGAAAGTTCCATACGCCTACAAGCCTGAAAAAATGACTTTGGAAGAATGGCAGATTGCCCTGCGAAAACAATTTGCCCCGGAGCAACATTTTAATGTGGAAAATATCGGGCAACACCCTGTGTTTTCTGATTTTAACATTTATAATCCCAACACAAAAAAAACATACAAAGTGGCGATAAGGGATGAAAAATTCGGCATAAATTTCTGCTCTTGTCCCGATTTTAAAGTAACGACCCTGGGCACCTGCAAACATATCGAATACGTACTTTTCCACTTAAAAAAGAAAAAATCGAATAATAAGTATTTCAAAGAAGGCTACAGGCCGGAATACTCTTCGATAAGTCTGCGTTATGGAAATGAAAGAAAAATTTTCCTAAGAATCGGCAGCAGGAATTCAATAGAAATGGAAAAGTTATCGAAAGGATATTTCACCAATGAAAATTTTCTTAAGGATTCAAGCTTTGAACATTTTGAAACATTTCTTGCTAAAGCTACTAAAATTGACCCTGAATTCCGTTGTTACCAAGATGCCATTGATTATATTATCGGAAGAAGAAGCGAGGGTAAAAGGAAACTTATTATTGATCAAAAATACAATGTAAAATCTGATGCTATTTTCAAAGATTTGCTGAATGCAGAATTATTTCCATACCAGAAAGAAGGGATACTGTTTGCTGCAAAATCAGGGCGATGCCTGATAGCAGACGAAATGGGGCTGGGTAAAACCATCCAGGCTATAGGAGCCGCCGAGCTGATGTCGAAAGAATTTGGTGTGGAAAAAGTCCTCGTGATCTGCCCTACATCCCTTAAATATCAATGGAAGTCTGAAATTAAGAAATTCACTTCTAAAGAGGCTGTTGTCATCGAAGGTATGGCAACCAAAAGACATGAATTATATAAGAATGAGTCTTTTTATAAAATTGCCAGTTATAATGTGATCAAGAGCGACCTTGAACAAATAAATAAATTTGCTCCGGATCTGATTATTCTTGATGAAGCCCAGCGTATAAAAAACTGGAAAACAAAAACCGCGCAAAATGTAAAATCTTTATCTTCCGAATATGCATTTGTCCTCACCGGAACGCCTCTTGAAAACAAACTTGAAGAACTTCATTCGATCATTCAGTTTATTGATATTTTCAGACTGGGGCCGCTGTTCCGCTTTTTACATAATCATCAAACCACCGATGACAATGGAAAAGTAATTGGTTATTCTAATTTACATGAAATTAATAAAACTTTGCAGCCGGTTTTAATAAGGAGAAACAAAAAAGAAATCGCTCACCAGTTACCAGAAAGAATAGATAAAAATTATTTTGTTCCTGTTACCCAAGAACAAATGGCCATTCATAATGAATATTATGATGGCGTTTGTAAATTAGTGAATAAATGGAGGCGTTTTAAATACCTATCGGAGCAAGACAGGCAAAAATTACTGATTTTTCTTAACTGTATGCGGATGGTGAGCGACAGTACCTTTATCCTCGACCAAAAAACACGGTTCGACACCAAAATAGAGGAGTTGATGATTATTCTTGAAGAGATTTTTGAAAATAAAGATGAAAAGGTTGTCATTTTCAGTCAGTGGGAACGCATGACACGTTTGGTCGCGCAAGAATTGGACGGCATTGATATTGAATATGAATACCTTCATGGCGGTATTCCCAGCGAAAAACGAAAAGATTTACTGGATAATTTTCATAAAAAACCCGAATCACGGGTATTTCTCTCCACCGATGCAGGAGGAATCGGATTGAACCTACAGTGTGCAAGTACAGTTATTAATCTAGATATTCCATGGAATCCTGCAGTTCTGGAACAAAGGATAGCCCGCATCCACAGAATCGGACAAAAAAAACATGTACAGGTAATTAATTTTATCTCTACAGGATCTATTGAAGAAAGAATATTAGGATTGCTTGGCTTTAAACAAAGCGTCTTTAAAGGCGTGTTTGATATGGGTGATAACAACGTGTTCATGGGAGAAGACAGGTTTAAGCAGTTTATGAAGACAGTGGAACAAATTACCAATTCACCGGTTGAGAGCATGGAACCCGTTCTTTCTGCTGAAGAAAACAGCAACGAAATAGAAGTGAATCAAAAGCCGGAACTGATAACCGAATTGGTTGAAACATTAGAAGTAAAAGAGACCCTGGCTACACAAGAAGACCTCAAAGCCCCTGTTCATGCCGAAGAGATGGTGCAGTCCCCAACAGGCGCTACAAATACTTTAAACGATTTATTTATTACCGGCATTGATTTCTTACAAAAATTAGGCAGTTCACTCAACGACACAAAAACAGGAAAGACCTCAATTTCCTCATTTGTTGAGAAAGATCCGGCAAGCGGAAAAACATATTTTAAAATTCCTGTACCTGAAGAAAAAGTTATAGAACAAGCGGTAAATGCGCTTAGTGGATTACTACAGTTGTTTAAAAAGGGATAGTACCTGCTGCACTAAATATTGTCAAAATTAGGTATTCAAAAATTAAACAGAATAAAGCTATGGAATACAATGGATATTACGATGATGACGGAAATCAAATACATCCCGAAAACCTACCAAAGCCCGGGCTTTGTATTATATGCAAGAAAAACACTTGCGATGACCCTGAAGAAGAAATGCTCTGTAACTTAAACCGGCTTGACCAGCAAAATGAAAAAGAGTTTATTTGCGGGGCTTTTGAAAAAATCGAATAGAAAACATTTTGAAAATTGAATTAAAATAACTATATTTGTAAAATAATACTCCTCATGAACAGCCCTGAAATTAAAGTTTTCATTCGAGAAAACTCTGCTCTTTTCTGGTACACCCCCGAAGATAAAAAGGAAGATATCAGCCCTGAGTTTTTGGTTGAAACTATATTGAATTATGGAAGCATGGATGATGTAAAGAAGCTAATAAAAATCCTTGGCATTAAAAAAATGTCAAAAGTATTTTTTAATGCTACAGGTAGAAAAAAACTCAATTATTATCCTGAAATTTATAATTATTTCAAATTATTTTTTAGAAAATATGCATAAAGAGATTTTGTCAGAAAATCAACTTGAGCTGTTACCGTTGGTTAAACAATTCGGTCGTGAGTTTTACCTCGTAGGGGGAACAGCGATCGCATTACATATTGGTCATAGGAGATCCATAGATTTTGATCTTTTTAAATTTAGTCCCTTTAGTGCAAAAAAGATTGTTTCAAAAATTTCCGATTCGGGCTTTCAAAGCACTATTACCAGACGGGTTACGGAACAATTGAATATAACTATACATAATGTAAAGTTTACATTTTTTCAATTTCCATTTGAGATAGAGGCAAAAGTCAAATTTGAAAACATCCTTAAATTGCCTGAACTCCTTGATTTGGCAGCAATGAAAGCTTATGCCTTGGGTAGAAGATCGAAATGGAAAGATTATGTTGATTTATATTTCATTCTAAAATACCATTATTCTTTTGAAGAAATTTCCAAAAAGGCAAATGACATATTCGGTCAAATGTTTGATGAAAAGCTTTTCCGATCTCAACTTTCTTATTTTAAAGACATAGATTTTTCTGAACCTGTTGAGTTTGTCATACCACCCGTCCCAGAAAATGAAATAAAACAATTTCTTACAGAAAAAGCTTTGGACGTGAGTTTTTAAAACATCGTTTCGCATATTTGTTTGCAATACCCAAACTTGGTTTTAGGAACAAATAAGAATTGCTTGTTCCGGATATTATTTGTATTATTTGTTAACTATAGATAACAATTTTCTGTATTCTTGTTACCTATGGTTAACGTTTTTTATATGAATTGTTATGTATAGTTAACACTATCAATAAACAAAACCAAACAGCCAAAGCGGTATTTTATTACCAATCCCGCCCTCTAAATTATCTGCCGCAATAAATGAATTTTTTATTTTTTTAATCTGTTTAAAGGATTTGTTTTTACCGCCTACTTCAATTGTAAATTTATGATTCACAAAAAAGTCACCGGCCTCGGCGGCATCAACTGAATAAATGTAAGACAATTGATTGAGAAAAAAACTCTCACGCAAATTACCGATATTCGTGTTTTCTTCAGCTAAGGCAAAATTCAGATTCGGATGATAGAGGTATATTTTTTCAGGTTTTGAGAATGTGCCATAACCCTTACCCTTCGCGTAAAGCATGCTTATGATTTCCGCATCTTTCAAATACCTTAAGTAGGTCAGAATGGTTTGCCTCGACATTCCCAGCGACTGTGCAAGCTGCGTGATGTTGGGTTTAAACGGTACGTTTGTACTTAGTACGTACAAAAACCGCTTCAACTTATTGATGTATTTCATATCCATATTCAGCAGGTAGGGAATATCCGATTCAATGGTAAGACCGATGGTAGCAGATAATTTAACGGGATACGTGTTTTTTCCCTGTAAATAATAAGGATAGTAGCCAAACTTCAGGTAGTTTTGAAAGTATGCCAAAGGCTTTACTTTTTTTGAAATCATCAATGCTATTTCTTCGTGATCTTTAAAAATTTCTTCCAGCTTATACTTTGGAAATTTAAGCCCTGTTTCAATCTGTATAAATTCCCTAAAAGAAAGCCCCTGCATTTTATACACCACAGCTCTCCTGCTCAGATCAGCCTTACCACCATGTATATGTAATATGGAAGAACCTGTAAATACAATCTGCAAGTCCTGGTAGCTGTCATAAATATTTTTCAGTTCCTGCGACCAGTTCGGGTATTTATGAATTTCATCCACAAACAACTTCTTGCCTCCCCTGTTATAAAAATCTTCAGCCAAATCAACTAAGGAATTGTAAGGAAAACTCACATCATCCATACTCACATACAGGCATTCCCTGCTGTTACCATATTTCTCTTTGATATGCTGAAGCATCAATGTGGTTTTCCCCACGCCACGGGCGCCTTGTATTCCGATCAACCGTTCGTCCCATGCAATATCTTCGACCAAACCCCTGCTGAATGATGGTTTCAGGTTGCTGAGCAGCCGCCGTTGTTTTAAAACTAATTCTTCCATGATTTCAAATATTGTTATGCAAAGATAACAAATTTTCTACAAATTGTTATGTATAGTTAACAATTTATAGAATTTTTTTTCAGAAACCTTGCATCTGGCGGGTTGACAAAACACACCTATTAGAAAACGGCAATAGGTCCCGGCATTTCATATGCCATGAAATAAAAAAACGAATGGTAAAAAGTCAGTTCTTATTCCGAAGAAACTGGTGGAAATTCCACGGATTGAATACACCAATAATCGTACAGGTAAATCAGTTCTATTTTGCCTTCACCGGAAAACTTCTGTATTTTGGCGCTGCCTTCAATCGTTCCTGAAAAATTGATATGAAAATCCACGCTTGCTTTTTCTTCATCAAAACTGAGGGAATTAATTTCAAAATGCTCAATAGAAAAAGACGCGAAAGCATCCCTGAAATTTTTTAACACATGACTATCTTCTGCTTCTTGTGTGAGAAATGAGGTATAGAAGTCGGAATCTTTGTCTAAAAAGGACGTTATAAAGTCAGTGCTATGGTCCCTGATATCATATTCATGGTTCGGGTGAAATTCCTCGTAAATAAAATTGTGCATCATTCCGTCTATCCTTATATCATCAATTTCGTGAACAAATAATTCTTCGGTAATAAAATGGTAAAGCTCACGATCTTCCACATCGCAAATGGTATCCAGATAAATGCTGTTTTCATTCAGGATATTCACTATCTTTTCCAATTCCGCAGATATTTCATTATCCGGGACATCCTCAGCTTTTTTAAATTCCGGTTTCCCGATAAAATCGTAAACTGATATTTGTTTGCAGTTCTCGTAAGCATTTTCAAATTGCTCGATATTATTAAGAAATGCTGCTTCCAGTCGTGGATCCAGATCATTTGTTCCATCGGATTCGGAAAAATGAGCTCCGCGTTCAAGTGTTAACTTTGCTTTTTTTATCTCGTTTTCGATACGGAGTTTTTCAATATCGTCTTCGTTGTTTGTTTCTTGTGTCATGGCTTACATGTTTTGTTGTCTGGTTCTGCTAAAAGCTGATGCCGATTTAAAACCAAATGATAGCGTAAAGTTACTGAAAAAAATAATATATAAACAAAAACGCCGATTTCTTCCTTAAAGTTGAAATCGGCGTTTTCTTTAAACAAATTTGACTTATCCTGTGGGCACTATTTATTTTTCACCATGGCCTCCTCATATCTTTCTTCAACTACGTTCCAGTTGATGACATTCCAAAAGGCGTTTATATAATCAGCACGCTTATTCTGGTACTTAAGGTAATAGGCGTGTTCCCACACATCCATCCCGAGAATGGGAATGCCACGCTTTTCGGCAACATCCATCAAAGGATTATCCTGATTCGGCGTTGAACTGATAAACAGCCCTCCTTTTTCATCCACATTCAGCCAGGCCCAGCCACTGCCAAACCGTGTCAGGCCGGCATTGGCAAACCCTTCTTTCAGCTTTTCGACAGAGCCAAACTGTTGTTTCAGCAGCGTTTCAAATCTTTCGGTCATGCCTACTCCGCCGGGGGACATATTTTCCCAGAAAAGTTCATGATTGTAATACCCTCCTCCGTTGTTGCGCACGGCTGCCGGTAATGTGCTCATATTGTCGAAAAGTTCGTTCATTGACATTTTTTCCAGAGGCGTGCCGCTAATAGCTTTGATAAAATTATCAAAGTAGGCCTTGTGATGCCGTGAATAATGTATTTCCATGGTTAATTTGTCAATGTACGGCTCTAAAGCGTCATAGGCATAAGGCAAGGGTTTGAACTGGTGATTGACTGCACTGGTATTTTTATTTGTTTCCATTGTTTTTTGTTTTTGTTGGTTAATAACTGTTGTACTTTGTTGTGCGCCCACTCCCAAAGAGAGGACGATAATTGTAAAAGTTGTAAACATTATTTTTTTCATATTATTTTTATTTAGACTCTGTTTAAATAACAAAAAGTATGCCAAAAAAAACACTGCCAAAACGACAAAAAGATATCGATTGACTAAGCGAAAAGTAAATGAACACCGTTAAAAACGGTTGCCTTAATTACAGAAACCTCTAAAAGAGGGGAAAATGAATATCGAATAATGATTAACGATTTTTGATTTATGAAGTAAAAACCTCAAACTATTGAATTTGTGATAAATCAGAAAAATCTAAAATCA
>DAONFU010000049.1:13756-15483 GCA_035403765.1 Bacteroidales bacterium | reverse complement strand
GGCCGCAAAATTAGGAATTTTTTTCAAGTAAACCAGACAAACTTATAATTTTATTTGTGGCACCTTAATAGTAAAAAAGTTATTTCTCACCATTTCTTTTTAAAATCACCCCGCGAAAAATGTTTTTCAATCCAGCAATACATAAGAATAAAAAAATAACGGCTCCCCATTTCCCTAATCTTTAGTTTTGATTCGCCAAATTTTCTATTTTGCCATGAATTTGGAACAACGGTATATGAATAACCCCTTATTATTGCCTTTAATGGTAATTCAATTGTCAGATTAAAATGTGGGGATAAAAAGGGTTTGACCCCTTCAATAGCATGTCGTTTATATAATTTAAAGGCATTGGTTGCATCATTATATTTAATTCGCATAACAATGCGAATAATAAAATTTGCCAATCTGTTAATTATTTTTTTTGTTACTGGATAATCAATTAATTTTCCACCCTTAATAAAACGGCTTCCAAAAACACAATCATAATTACCATCCACCATCGTCTTATAAAATCTTATTAAATCCCCAGGTGAATCAGATAAATCAGCCATCATTATCGCGACACAATCGCCAGAAAATCTTTCAAGGCCATACCTTACTGCATATCCAAATCCATTAGGGCCTTGGTTTGTTTCGAATCTTAAACACGGATATTTCTCCCGAAGTTTTTCCAATATCTCTATTGTATCATCTTTTGAATTATCATTTACTACAAAAATCTCATGATCAATTTGGGCATCTCGCAATGCTAGTTCTAACTGTTCAATGGTTTTCGAAATAGATTCGGCTTCGTTATATGCAGGGATTACAATACTTAATTTCATCAAAATATTATTACAAAAACATATTGCTTCAGTATACATTAAAACCCGTCTTCAATATTAGTATCTTTTGCTCATTAAATCGTGCATTTCATTTAAAATTGTAAGAAGATCATGTTTCTGAATCCATGATGGATAATGAGTCTTGAATTTTGACAAATCACTAATATACCAAATATGATCGCCAATCCGGTTTGTCTCTGAATATGTATAATTTACTTTTCTCCCACAAATTTTTTCACATAACTCAATAGCTTCCATCATAGAGCAGTTTGAAAAGCGTCCGCCTCCGGCATTATATACTTCACCCGGGCGAGGATTTTGATGAAAATGCCAAAACATATTTACAAGATCAAATGAGTGAATATTATCGCGAACCTGTTTGCCTTTATAGCCAAATATTGTATATTTTTCGCCAGTAATAACACATTTCATCAAATATGCGAGGAAGCCATGCAATTGGGTTCCAGAATGTTTGGGGCCTGTTAAACAGCCACCCCTGAACACTACGGTATTCATTCCAAAATATTTTCCATATTCCTGAACTAAAATATCAGCGGCTACTTTTGAAGCGCCAAATAAAGAATGTTTTGTTTGATCTATGCTCATTGATTCATCAATACCGTTGTTGAAATACCGATGATCTTCGGCAATCTCCCACCTTTTTTCTAATTCAACCAAAGGAAGAAAATTTGGCGTATCACCATATACTTTATTTGTTGAAGTATAAATGAATGTAGCTTTAGGACAATATTTTCTGCATAACTCAAGCAGATTCAAAGTACCATTTGCATTAACAGTAAAGTCGGTAATAGGTTCGCGTGCCGCCCAGTCGTGGCTGGGCTGGGCTGCGGTATGCACTATAAGTTCTATATCAGAATTGTAACTGTCAAATATTTTTTCTAA
>DAONFU010000049.1:0-13656 GCA_035403765.1 Bacteroidales bacterium | reverse complement strand
CGGTATGCACTATAAGTTCTATATCAGAATTGTAACTGTCAAATATTTTTTCTAAACCGCTAATATCCCTGATATCAATAGAATGGTGCTCAAAATTTTGAACAGTATTTTCCAAACGTTTTGTATTCCACTCTGTGGATGCCTCTTGCCCGAAAAAATATTCACGCATATTGTTATCAAAACCAATAATTTTGTCAAATTTTTCAGAAAAGAATTCAACTGATTCACTTCCAATTAGGCCTGACGAGCCTGTGATTAAACAAATTTTTCTCATATTTATCAATGCATAATATTATTAGTATTTAAATGGTCGATTATATATCTTAGAAATAGTATTATTGTCGAAGAGGGAAACCAATCATTTATTCTCCAATCTGGACAGACCATGCAGGGGGGCGATAAAAATGAAAATATTAAACATATTAATAATAAAAATCGGAGTTCAAACGGTTGTAAATTCTTTTTCAAATAAATCATCAAAACAAAAATAACAGGTACAAGATATGATCCGCTCCTCGTAATATCGGTGACACAGCCAGAAACAAGAAAGAAAACACTTAAAACAATCAATACTACAACAAAAAAGACATACTCTTTGTTTTTAATTATTAAGAAACAGGTCACAATAAGAAGCAACCAGAAACCCTCTAAAAAAGTCCATATACCAAACGTTAAAACCGGTAAAGTGACTTTTAACATCGCAAGCCCCACCCCGCCTGTAGGAGTATGCATTCCATATTTAATTTGTAAAAACAACCGGAGTATTAAATAAAATGCCATCGCAAATATCACAGCAAGACTTTTATTGTTCAACGCTATTAGGTGCTTGAGTTTTATTGGTGATTTTGAAATATCGATTATCTGATGAAATAGAAATACTATTGAAAGTGCAATAAAAGCTCTTTCATCTGTCCAGGCTGCAAGAGTTGAAAATAAAAAAATACCAATACTATTTCTACAAAAAAAAGCCATAATAATAAAAAAATACGCAAAACCATCAAACCAACAGCAAAAAAAATCATAAAAACTTGCCCTGCCAAAATAAAGGAAAATGATTCCAGCGGCAATAAAAGTTGACGATACACTATCTTTTAGTATCCTGTAACATAATTTGTAAGAAAAAACAATCAGCAAATACCCCAATATGGATTGTAAAATAAAAATTCCTATTGGTGTTAAATGTGTCACTTTCATTATAACAGGAACTGTTAAACGAAAAACTTTCTTTGCCAGCCAACTTCCAGAGGGTATATAAGTAAGAGAATTTGTCAAATCTTTCGATTTGATAATAACTGTATTCCAAGCAACAGAATGGGTATTTATAAGATCATATCGTGGCCACACAAACACAACACTGCAAATTACCAAAAATAAGGCTAAGTAAAATGGATAAAATTTGATACTGGATTTTATTTCAACCCAATCGTAAAATTTTTTAACCGTGGCATTTTCAGTCATTCAGTATCCTTTTTAATTGCCCTTCATTGTCGTTTAACCAGTTGAAAATATCGACAAAAATTGTTTCCACTGATTTCTTTGGATTCCAACCAACTTCTTTTTTTATTTTAGAATTATCTGTTATATATATTCTTAAATCCGCAGGTCGGTTTTTTAACTCTGATTCGATTTTTAATTTGTTCCCAGTAATGCTTTCACATATCCGGGTCATTTCAAGTAAAGATACACTATTTTGCAAACCTCCGCCCGCATTAAACACCCTACCTTCAAATTTTTCAATCCTATGTATTTGTAAATCTACCAAATCAAAAAGATCATCAATATGCAAAATATCCCTAACTTGCTTCCCCATGCCACCATAACCAATATATTTTAGTGGTTTTTTCCAGTAATGTTTTGCCAACCATAATGTGGCTACCCCTTGATCTGTTTTTCCCATTTGGCGTGGACCTGCAATTACGCCAAATCGGGTAATTGCAGCTTGTAATTTATAAAACGCTGCATACTCTTGAATAAATAACTCCGAAGAAAGTTTTGTAGTTCCATAAAAAGATCGTGCCCCAAAAAGGTTTAATTCCTCAGAAATTCCTTGTTTTGAAATTCCTTTTTCATTTTGATTTTCTAAAAATGAAAATCGTGTTTCTTCCTCTATGTAATTGGCATTTTCAATTTTATCTATCGGATATACCCTACTTGTAGAAAGAAATATAAGCTTTGCCTTATTTTTAATACAGGCATTAAAACAATTTATTGAACCAAAAAGATTATTGTTTATCACGTATGACGGATTATTATCCAGCCCTGCCAATACAGAAGGTTCAGCCGAAGCGTCAATAAGAACATCAAAACCATCAATAATACTAAAATCTTCATTATTGCGAATGTCTCCGTGTAAAAATGTAACACCCATTGACCTTAAATCATCTATGTTTATCTCTGAACCACGTCTCTTTAAATTGTCAAAGGCTACAATAGAATAGCTTGGATATTTTTCTTTAAGTTTTATACATAAGGAAGAACCAACAAATCCAGCACCTCCTGTAATCAAAATTTTCATTGTTTATAGCTATATGTTGTTCGAATATTAAAATACTCTTTCAATTTATTTTAAGTAAGTATTTTGCTAGTTAAAAAAACAAAAATAAACTTTTTTTATACCGCCTTATCATTTTATTCATATTTATTTTCGCTTAAAAATTCAGAGGAATCTTTAATTGTGTAATACCAATAGTGTTCTTTGTAAAATACCAGAGGCCGCCCCATTTCGGGGCGGCCTCTCTCTAAGCCAATATTAATCAACTAATTATGCAGCAGGATTGGCCAGCGGATCAACAAAAACCCTTGTTTTTAATTCACGGTCGAGTAACAATAAACCCTGTCCTTTGCCTTCAACAATTTTTAATTGCTCAAGAATTTCTGATGCATTAGCTTCTTCCTCCACCTGTTCGGCCACAAACCACTGGAGTTTATTATTGGTTGCATGATCTTTCTCCTGTATGGCAATATTCACAAGGTTGTTGATCAGTGCCGTTACTTTTTGTTCGTGTTTTAAAACTTCTTCAAAAACTTTAATAGAATCTTTCCACTCAAGGTCTGGTTTTTCAATTGCCTTTAGTTCCGCTTTACCTCCGCGCTCATTCACATAATTGAAAAAAAGCATGGCATGTGCCGATTCTTCCTGGTACTGAATATATAACCAGTGAGCAAAACCCGGAAGGTTTTTTCGATTAAAATATGCCGACATGGATAAATATAAGAATGCAGAAAAAAATTCAGCGTTGATCTGATCGTTCAATGCTTTTTCCATTTTTTTTGTTAACATATTGTCCTCCTTTTTAATTTATATTTTAAGCTTGCAAAATTACATAATTTGTTTTAAATAATTGGGTATTAAAATATTTATTTCAACCCTTCAATGCATTTACGCCGCTGACAATCTCGATAATTTCTTTGGTGATGGCGGCTTGGCGGGCTTTGTTGTAAGAAAGTTTCAGCGATTTTATCAGTTCTTCGGCATTGTCGGTGGCTTTTTGCATGGCCGACATACGGGCGCCCTGTTCTGACGCCCATGAATCGAGAAGTGCCTTATAAATTTGAATTTTCAATGATTTGGGCACCAATTCTTTCAGGATAATACTTTTTTCCGGTTCAAATATGTAATCTGTTTTATTTAAGGAGCTTTGTCCGTTTTGTCCGAGTTTTTCAACCGGCAAAAACTGTTCGATGGTCAGTATCTGCGACACAGCATTTTTGAATTGATTGTACACCAGTTCTATCCTGTCGTAGGTGCTATTGGCATACAATTCCATCAATTTTTCGGCCAGTTCGCCGCTTTTTTCATAGGTAAGGTTGTCATAAATACTGTCGTAATTAGCTATTACATTAAAACCCCGTTTAGTAAAAAAATCGCTGGCCGTTTTTCCTGCCGTCAAAATATGCAGATTCCCAGTATTGTTCCGTTCGATATACTCGCCATTAATTCTTGACACCGCCGCTTTGATTACATTACTGTTAAAAGCGCCGCAGAGTCCCCTGTTGGAGTTAATAACCACCAGCAATACTTTTTGTACTTTTCTTTTTTTAAAGTAGGCAATATCTTCGGGCAACCCGGCACTTACGCTAAGATCAGAAAGCAGCCCGCTAAGTTTGTTGGCATAGGGGCGCAACTTAAGGATAGCGCCCTGCGCCCTTCTCAGTTTGGCCGCCGACACCATTTTCATGGCGCTGGTTATCTGCTTGGTGTTATTAACAGATGCTATTCGTATTCGTACTTCTTTTAATCCTGACATGAATTTTTGCTATAACAGTCTAAAAAAAATCAAGCCTCATATTTTGGAATGATATCCTTTGCGGCTTTTTCCATTTCGGTCATCATTTCGTCGGTAAGTGTTCCTTTGCTGAGATTTTCGAGCAGTTCTTTGTGAAAGAGGTCAAGATGATGTAAAAATTCCTCCTGAAAATTGATGATACTTTTCACGGGAATTTTTTGCAAAAAGCCTTTGGTTCCGCAGAAAATGATAGCTATCTGATGTTCCACTTTCATAGGTGTGTACTGTGGTTGTTTCAGGATTTCCACGTTTCTGGCACCTTTGTCCAATACGGCCTTTGTGGCAGCATCAAGGTCGGATCCGAATTTCAGAAATGACTCCAGTTCGCGATACTGGGCCTGATCGAGTTTCAGGGTGCCGGCAATTTTTTTCATAGGTTTTATTTGAGCGCTACCGCCCACACGCGACACCGAAATGCCCACGTTGATAGCCGGTCGTATCCCCGAGTTAAACAAGGTGGTTTCCAAAAATATCTGTCCGTCGGTGATAGAAATCACATTGGTGGGAATGTATGCCGAAACATCACCGGCCTGGGTTTCGATGATGGGCAGAGCCGTTAATGAGCCGCCGCCTTTTACCATATCTTTGATAGATTCGGGCAGGTCGTTCATTTTGCGGGCAATTTTATCCGATGTAATAACCCTTGCAGCCCTTTCGAGCAGGCGCGAATGCAGGTAAAACACGTCGCCGGGATAAGCCTCGCGTCCGGGGGGGCGGCGCAGCAATAAAGACACTTCGCGATAGGCTACGGCCTGTTTTGACAAGTCGTCGTACACCACCAGTGCCGGCCGGCCGGTATCCCTGAAAAATTCGCCTATGGCGGCGCCGGCATAAGGTGCATAAAATTGCATGGCAGCGGGATCGGAGGCGGTAGCCGATACAATAATAGTATAGGGCATGGCGCCTTTTTCTTCCAGGATTTTGAGAATATTGGCCACCGACGAACCTTTTTGACCTATGGCAACATAGATACAATAAACGGGTTCGCCTTTTTCGTAGAATGTCTTCTGGTTGATAATGGTATCAATGGCAATAGCCGTTTTTCCTGTCTGGCGGTCGCCGATGATTAGTTCGCGCTGTCCGCGGCCAATGGGTATCATGGCATCAATGGCTTTGATACCGGTTTGCAATGGTTGATTAACAGGTTGCCGGAAAATTACTCCCGGGGCCTTGCGCTCAATGGGCATTTCATACACGGGGCCTTCGATAGGCCCTTTGCCATCGATAGGTTGTCCCAAAGTATTGATAACCCTTCCGAGCATTCCTTCACCCACGTTTAATGAGGCGATGCGTTTGGTTCTTTTGACGATATCGCCTTCTATGATATTTTTCGATTCGCCCAAAAGCACTACGCCCACATTGTCTTCCTCAAGGTTGAGCACCACGCCCAACACGCCCGTTTTTTCAAACTCAACCAATTCGCCGGAGCCAACTTGCGTAAGTCCGTAAACACGGGCAATGCCGTCGCCTACCTGGAGTACGGTGCCGACTTCTTCAAGTTCCGATTCGTATTTGAACCCGGCCAGTTGTTGGCGCAATATTGCAGTAACTTCTGCTGGTTTTATTTCTGCCATTCAAATAAATTATTAAAATTTTGGTATATAAATATTAATGTTGTATTCTTTTTTCAGGCGATTGATATTCCGCCTGATGGTAGCATCGTATTGGAGGTCGTCCACTTTAAAAATAAATCCCCCGATAAGATTTTCATTTACTGTTTGAATCAGCTCAATTTTTGAGGATAGTTTTTTGCCTACGTCCTCTTTTAATTGCTGGATGTTTTTTTCAGAAACCGGAAAGGCGGATTGAAAATATACTGTTTTAATATTGTGGTGCTCTTTATATAAGAGTACATATTGAATAGCAATTTCTCTGACAATCTGCTCTTTGCGTTTTTTAATGAGGAGGTTGAGGAAATTAATAGAAAGCGGATTGAGCTTATCGAAAAACAAAGCTTTAAAAACCGCCACTTTTTTCCCATGATTAATAATGGGGCTGGCCAAAAAATGAACAAAATCACTGTTATTTTCGCACACCTCTTTCAGGAGGACCATATCCTTATAAATATCCTCTACCAGAGCTCTTTCGAGCGCCAGACTAAATAAGGCCTTTGCATAACGACCGGCAATTCTATCGGATATCATGAGTTCTACAGTTTCTTAGTTAAAATTTATTTCGTTCAAAAACTTTTCAATTAGTTTATTTTGTTTTTGATCCTTTGAAAGCTCGTCCTGCAAAAGTTTTTCAGCGATGTCAACAGATAAGAGAGCAATTTGATTTTTTAGTTCGGTGAGCGCTTCTAATTTTTCATATTTGATGCTTTCTTTTGCTGAATGAACAATGCGGTCAGCTTCTTCGGTGGCTTTTGAACGTGCCTCTTCGATAAGTTTTTCTTTTATTATCCTGGCTTCACGAAGGATGTTGTCGCGTTCGTTTTTGGCTTCTCTCAGAAGTTCTTCATTGCTGAATTTCAACTGTTTCATTTCCTCGTGTGCTTTTTCGGCCTGTTTCAGCGAATCTTCAATTTTGTTTTCGCGTTCTTTAAGCATTTTCAGCACAGGTTTCCAGGCAAATTTTCGCAGAATCAGCATTAATAACAAAAAAGAAAGTGTCATCCAAAAAATGAGGCCTATGCCGGGAGATACTAATTCCATAATTTTTAACCTTTGAGTTAATTAAAATAACAAATTCCCCTGTGAGTGCCAGGAGTTTTTTTTAAAATGGCTAAACTTTTTTAAATGAAAAGTATGAGCAGACAAACCACGATAGCAAAAAAAGCCACACCTTCGATAAGGGCTGCGGCCACAATCATGTTTGAACGGATGTCGCCTACGGCTTCGGGTTGTCTTCCGATAGATTCCATGGCGCCTTTACCAATATTTCCAATACCCAGGCCTGCTCCCACGGTGGCAATTCCTGCTCCGATACCTGCGCCCATTTTTGCAATAGGTGCATAATCGGCTGCTGCTTGTAATAAAACTGACATTAGTGACATAATTTTTAGTTTAAGTTAATTTATAGTTTTTATTATTTAATGTGCTTCTTCGTGATGCTCAACCATGGCCATACCAAAATACAAGGCTGACAGCAGGGTGAACACATAGGCCTGTATAAAAGCAACCAGTAGCTCCAACAAGCCCATAAAAACATAAAACAGTACCGAAAGTACTGAGAACCCGTAGCCCGCGCCGGTGGATAGTTGTCCGAAAATAAATATCAGGCTGATAAATCCAAGAGCGATGATGTGTCCGGCTGTGATGTTGGCAAAAAGTCGGACCATAAGCACAAAGGGCTTGACAACGACACCAATTATTTCTACAATAGGCATGATGGGTAGTCCAAACTTAAGCCACCAGGGGACGCCCGGTGCGTTATAGATTTCTTTCCAGTAATGTTTGTTGGCACTCAGCGTGGTGATGATAAAAGTAAATAGCGCCAGCACCAGAGTTACCGAGATATTACCGGTGAGGTTGGCCCCGCCGGGAAAAAACGGAATCAGGCCCAGGAGGTTATTTATAAAAATAAAAAAGAACACCGTCAGCAGATAGGGCATATACCGTTCGTAGCGTTTTTCGCCTATGGATGGCCTGGCAATGTCGTCGCGAACAAACAGTATCAGTGGCTCCAGCCATGACTGAAGGCCTTTGGGAGCCTCATTCTGATGTTTTTTAAACCGCCGGGCTACCGAAATAAACATCCAGCAGATCAGGATGACACTAATAAACAAGGAAACCACATTTTTGGTAATCGAAAAATCAAGCGGCGGTTTGGCCGATTCATCCACTTTTACGATTTTCCTTTTTTCATTAAGCATGTAACCCTTATATGCCTCGGTGCCGTGATGAAACCGAGAGGACATAAAAGCAACTATTTTACCTTCGTCATACAGGATTACCGGCAGGGGAATGCTGATGTGCTTTTGGCCGATGGTAGCAATGTGCCATTCGTGAGCATCGGCAATATGTTCCATGATAGTTTTGCCGGGATCGAACTTTTTTTCCTGCCCGTGGGCTTGTGATTCGGTTTCACAAAATCCTTTCTGCGAAAGGAAAAAAGACAAAAAACAACACAGAGCCAGAATATATCTTTTTGATTTTAAGCTATTTGCGTACATTGCTACGGGGTTCCTTTGCTATTAAGTAATCGGGGCAAATATAAACATTTTAACAAACCGGAAAAATTTTTTTCTTTTCATTTTTTTTGTTCACGGGCATACCTGCTGATAAATTATTGTTTCTTAGGAAGGTGTTGAAGAAGAACAATAACATCAAAGACCAGGTAAAGAATATATAATACGAGAAAGGTGAACAAAAACCTCATGGCATCGAAGCGGTAAAGCATCACATAAACCACCAGCACAATAACATATAGCATAAATTTAAGGAATACGGTCAGCATAAATGTTCTGACAAATTGGTTCGGATTATCCGGTGGAATAGAGACCAGCCAAAGATTAGACAGCAGGGAAACAGAAAAGAAAAAAGGCACCAGAAAAGGCAGGGCTGGCGAAACAAGGCTTTTGTTCAGGGTGAAGTACATGAGCAAGGCAATGATTTCGAGCAGGATCGAAAACCAGAGGGTATTAAGTAATAATTTTTTCTTTAACGGCATTTATTTCTTTTTTAAAAAATCTTTAACGGCGACATAAATTGCAAGGGAAACAGATCCCAGAGAAAGTAACACGGTGAAGATCGGGAATTTTATTCCAATATATTTGTCAAGCAACACCCCTCCCCATACTCCCAGCACAATGATAACCAGCATTTGCATAGCAATGCTGGTATAGCGTGCATAATTATTGAGCGGTTTTTTTAGATTTTTCATCCATTTCCAGTGATGCGGGTATTGGGTTGTTAGGGTTTTCGGACATTTTGCAGTTTCCTGTAAATTTGGCGCCAGGCTCAACAGATAGTTTGCCGGTAACGATATCGCCCAAAATCTGTGATGATGCTTTCATAGCAAGGAGTTCGGAAACCGTAATTTTTCCATTCAGGCTGCCCGAAAAATCGGCGCTCTGACAAATAATTTCTCCGTCCACTCTGCCTGTAGGGCCTATCACAACTTTTCCCCTGGCATTAATAGTGCCGATAAGGGTTCCGTCGATGCGCATATCGCCGCTGGCTTTGATGTCGCCCTTGATGCTGGTCCCGTTGCCAAGTATGTTGATGACCGGAGCTTCCACTTCTGTATTTTTAGCCATGACCGTAATTTTTTTTCAAATGATTATTAATTATGTTTTTATTTCTTATAATTTTTCGAGAAAAAGGACAGGTATTTTTCAACGTCCTTGCTCTGATAAAACACCGGGTAGTTTGCTGCGGAGATAACAAAATGAGTGTAACTGGTTTTTTGAAGGGTTTCCATCAGTTCTTTATTGCCGTCCAGTGCCGTGAGATAATTCATGGCATCATTTTTATTATCAAAACGGTTAATATTCAGCACCTCGTGTTTATCATCAAGAAACCAGGTATCTATTTTGTATTTTTTTGTTGCATAATACTTGGTGTTCAGATTGGAATATGCATTTCTGATTTCATTGATGCTGGCAGCTTTCATCTCTATTACCGCAATATAAAAATGAAAGGCCTCCGGTTCATATTTGTATAATTCTTTCGGGGCGGCTTTTCCGCTTACCGTATCCAGGCCGCCACTCACTTCGTTTTGTGGGGATACCTTTTTTTTGACAGCATCCAGAATTTCCTGGGCTTTTTGAGCTGATTCGGTACCGGTAAATTTAGTGACCACTTGATTTAGTGATGCCTCAAAGGCTTGCTGTGGCTGCGTTTTTCCGACAGCCAAGGCCTTGAGCAAAGCAAATTTCGGCAGCAGGTATTTGTCTTTTTGGGTTTTCAGCACACTGTCGGCATTGCGTATCACCGCGGGATAATTGCCCGAACCATAAGCCAGATAAGTTTCTTTATAAAAAACCGACAGGCGGTTGGCCCGTTCCTGAAGTTTCAAATAATAATTAGGGTCATTGATAATCATGGCATAATCGCTGTCGGGGAAACGCGTCATTATCAGGTTCTTGTAATAATTGGCCTTGGCGGTATTTTCCTGCAGGATATAAATCTGGTAAAGATTAAAATAGGCCGGCAAAATTTTTCCCGACTCCGGAAAACGTTTTTCCAGTTTGTCAAAGGCCGAGATGGATCTGTCGTAATCGGACAAATATTCCTTGTAAATATAGCCGATATTAAACAGGGCTTCACTGATCATCATGTTGGATGTATCGAAATCCTTTTGCGTCTTAGGCAATTTCGACAGGTAATAGTTGCGGTCTTTCAGATTAACTGCGGCTGAATCTTTTTTTTCACCACTATTTTCATTTTCGTCGGTGAGTTCGGTAAATTCATAATCTACAACAGTTTTGTTGCTCAGGCGCCACAGGTCTTCATATTTGCGGTTACCCCATTTTCGTACAAAATCGGTATAACCCAGGCTCATGGTCGATGGATTATAAAAATACCACGAGCCCGAATTTTGAAGACTCATATTATTATTTTGATTTTGTTGAGCCAGGGCAAGGTTGTTTCTGCGTTCGTTTTCTTCCTGAATTTTGCGTTGTTCTTCTTTGATGATTTCGGCAATAAGCCCATCGATTTTCTGATTGCGTTCGGCTACCGGCAATTTTGCGAGCATTTGCAAACTATCCTGCAACTCTACCACATCGATATTTCTCACCAGTTCGTTGAGGGTGTTCTTTTTATTGTCTATCAGCGAATAGTTGTGGTAATCTTTTGGCAAAAACATAATACAGCTATCGTAATAAACCTGAGCTTCGCGGTAAGCAGGCTCGGCAAAATACAGGTCGGCAAGTTTCAGGTATGACAACGATTTTTGTTTATTGTTAGAAATACTTGTACGAGCCGAATTTTTCAGGTTTTCAATCATGCCGGGAATATCATTTTCTTTTTGGCAAAGCTCAGCCAGCGCATAATAAATCTGATCCTGGTATTCCTTGTTTTTTTCGTCGCGGAGCATCTTCTGCAACAGTTTCCGAATATCTTTGCTGCCCCCCATGGTTACGTCGTAGCTTTTGGCGAGGTTTATCTTAGCGGCAAATTCCATATCGTACACCGGATTCATTTTGATAACTTCCTTAAAGTTTTCGGTGGCTTTTTGGCCGTTGCCGGTTCGCTGGAAGGCTTGCGCCATAATAAAATGCAGGCGAGTGCGAATAGCTTTTGATTTGTTCAGGCGAAGTGCCTGCTGCAGGTAATCCATGGCTTCGTCGTATTTTTCCTGTTTCAGCAACACGTCGGCATAAGCCAATGGGTATAAGCGTTCGGCTGTGCGGGTGCTTTTGTTTTTTTCTATCTTTTTTTCAATAGAATTGAGCAAGGCTTCGGCTTCGTCCAGATTGCCATGCTGGGCCTGAACCCTGGCTTTCCAGATAATAGCCTCGTATTTTATGCTGCTGTTTTTAAAACGATTCAACACGAAATTAAAAGTTTGCATCGCCAGGTCGTACTCCTGTTTGTAATAATAGGATTTCCCAATCAGCATATAGCCGTCGTCAATCCATTTTATATGCTCCACGCCTTTAATATAAATAGAGTGTTTCTGAACCACAATGGAGCCTTTTTCCAGGGAACGGTCGAGCAGGTTATACACCGACTGCGCATCGGCTTTGGTGCCGAGTTGAAACACCGGCAACACTTCGGTAAAATCATCTTTGCATTTTTTGCCCAGCTCTCCCACCCCTTCCTTCAGAGCTTCTTTGCCATTAAAATAAGCATTGTAATGCGCGGTAAGGTTATGATAAACTCTTCGGGTAAACGTATTTTTTTTTGTGGAACACGAAAAAGAAAATATCATGAAACAACAAAAAACAATAAACAGAGTTTTAAGCAAAGATTTTGATCGCACGTGTAATAAGGTTAAATAAAAATAACTTATTTTTTACAAAATTATTTTATTTTTTTTATTTCTCCATGATTTTTTCAAGTTTATTTAGCTTGTATTTCAAAAGCAATACAATAATTTCGGATATTTGCACCCTTATTTAAGTATGTCAAAAAATCAAGCATCGCGCTGGAAACGTTTCCGGAAAAAGCTTCATGATAAGTACCGTCTGGTTATCATGAACGATTCTACTTTTGAAAGAAAACTATCGTTCCGTCTGACGCGTATGAATGTTTTTGTGGTAGTTGGCGCAGCAGTAATGATGCTTATTGCTGCCACAACCATTTTGATAGCCTATACGCCCCTGCGTGAATTTATTCCGGGATACGGCGACATCAGCGTGCAACGCGATGTGATGCTGCTCTTACGAAAAACTGATTCCCTGGAAAAGGAACTCGACCTGAGAAGAGCTTATATGGAAAATCTGAAATATATTATTGAAGGCAAAGATTTCCCGTCCCCCAAAATGGAGAAACCCTCCGACAGCATCCTGCCACAACACGAAAATCTTAGTTTTGATATTTCTCCCGAAGATTCGGCCTTACGCAATGAATTTGAAAACTACGACCGCTACAACCTGACTTTTTCCAGTGGATCAGCCGAAAGCAGCACCATCAGCAGTTTCTTTTTTTTCACCCCCATCAAAGGCATCGTAGGTAATGGATTTAACCCGGCCAAAAAACATTACGGGGTAGATATCCTGGCCAACAAAAACGAAGCGGTAAAGGCCACCCTCAGCGGCACTGTCATCTTTAGCGGGTGGACTGTGGAGACCGGCTATGTTATCGGCCTGCAGCACAGCAATAATATTTTTTCGATATACAAACACAATTCGGCCCTGCTCAAAAAAATGGGCGATTATGTAAATGCCGGTGACCCCATTGCCATTGTGGGCGGCACAGGCGAAATATCCACCGGCCCTCACCTGCATTTTGAACTGTGGCACAACGGCAACCCCATAAATCCTAAAGAATACATGTCTTTTAAATAATTTCAACCCGGTGAAAAAAAGAATTGCCATTTTAGGATCTACCGGTTCGATAGGAACACAGGCACTGGAAATCATCCGGGCCTTCCCGGAAAAGTTTTCAGCCGAAATACTGACCGCCGATTCCAACGCCGGTCTGCTGATAAAACAAGCCCTCGAGTTCATGCCGAATGCTGTGGTTATTACCAACGATACCCGTTATCAACAGGTGAAGGATGCATTGGAACCTCACCACATCAAGGTGTATGCCGGGCACGAATCGCTGGAACAAATTGTGGAATCGGAAAATATCGACATGGTGCTGACTGCCATTGTGGGTTTTGCCGGCCTTCGCCCCACCCTGAACGCCATCAGGTATAAAAAACCGCTGGCGCTGGCAAACAAAGAAACGCTGGTTGTTGCCGGCGACATCATTACCCGGACAGCACAGGAAGAAGCCGTAAATATTTTCCCGGTAGATTCTGAACATTCCGC
>DAONFU010000048.1:3111-15616 GCA_035403765.1 Bacteroidales bacterium | reverse complement strand
GCGGGTATCGCCAAAGACAACAATTACGGTATCGCTTTGGGCGAAGATAGTATCCGGGAAATCAATAATAAGTACAAGTAAAATCAGGAAATACAATTTGTTTTTCAAGGGAATATAATTTAGCCGGTGGATGGTCATATTATTTCTTGTGGTAATTAATTCTCTGAAGTGATTGATTATTGAAGCTTTTTTAGACGATTGCTTCATTTTTTTTGACTTGAGTTGGCTATCATCGGTTCATCGGTATCTTTTTCCACCTCTTTTAATAAGGCATACCTGATTTCGTTATAGAAATTGTTTTTTTTGAAAATTGCTTTTTCAAAAACACCTTCTTTTTTAAATCCGCATTTTTCTAACACCCGTTGCGACGCTTTATTATATTCAAATACTCCAGTATGAATCCTTACCAGGTCTAACTGTTTAAAACCAAAATCGGTCATCATCCGGACTGCTTTTGTCATGATGCCCTTATTCCAGAAAGGTTCGCCAATAAAATAACCAATCTCCGCACTTTTTTTGTACACGTCGGTTCCGGGCAATAAGCTTATATTTCCGGCATAATTGTTATTATATGCAATGGCAAAAAAAGTTTTGGGTTGTTGCCGGTCAACCATTTCCAGAAAGCACCGGGCATCTTCTTGCGTATAAGGAAAGGGGAATGCGTCGCGCAGGTTGATGCTTACTTTTTCGTTGTTGGCATATTCGGCAAGTTTGGGAATATCTGATTTTGTTAATTCGCGCAAAACCACATCGCCGCCTTTTGCAATTATCATCGCCGCAATTTTTTCTGTTAAAGTACAAAATTTTGTGTTCATACCTGGCATTCTCCCGCAACAAATTCTTTTTTTGGTGCGCAACCGTGGCACAATCAAAGCGCAATCAACAATTATATTTGAAAAGGGGCAAAAAAAAACTCCGGAATTATTCCGGAGTTTTTTTATTTACTTGTTGATTATTTAATAGCATCCTGGAAAGCAGCTTCCTTGAAATATTTCAGGAATTCTCTGTCTTCGCGGGCTTCTTTTCTGTATTTGGAATCGGCCTGCACTGCTTTGGCGAGGTATTCGTACATCACAGCGGTGTTTGATGTGCGGGCAGCGTTTACGGCTGTCAGGTAATAAACAGCAGCGGTTTGCGGCTTGGCGCAGTCAAGGGTTTGTTTTGCTGCAGTATTGTTGCCTGAAAGCAATTGAGCAAGTGCCAGGTTGTATTTGCATTTTTTGCCGCCAAAGGAGGAGATAGCTCCGGCATAGTCGCCTTGTCTGATTTTGAGGAGGGCTTCGTTGTGGCTTACATCAACACCTTTTGATTTGGCATTGTTCAAATAGGTTTGGGCAGCGGCATCGTCTTTATTCCAGAACGAAAGCACACCCAGATTGTAGTTAATCTGTCCGTTGTTGGGATTCAGTTGATTTGCTTTTTCGAGGTAGTTTTTAGCTTCGTCGAGTTTGCCAAGTTGCAAGGCGCAGTTACCTGCGTTGCAGAAACCTTTCCAATCGCTGGGATACAGTGTAGTGGCGGCCTTGTAGATGAGATATTTGGTGGACACATCTTCGGTAAGGGTAGCAGAATATAATAATTCTTTGTTGTCGAGTTTGTCGGGAGAGGTAGTGGAGAGCATGATGATTTCTTCTTTGGTCTTTTTGGGCAGGTAGCAATCAATAACAAATTCGCCGCGGCGCAATACAGAAAGCATATTTTCAATTTCGCCGTAGATTACGGTCATGTCTTTAATAGATTTTTCTCTTTCGGCTTTGGTGGCCTGGCTTTGGATAACGTTGGCAATGGTTTGTTTTTGAGGAATATTGGAAGTATTGAGGGCTTTCATGAATCCGTCAAAATCTTCGCCTTTGGAATTGACCAAAACTTGTAATTCTTCAGCCTTGGTGATGCCGGCCAATTTTTTGTCCTTGATCATCTTTTTGATCTTTTCGGTAAACCATTTTTTTGCGGTAACACCACGTTCGTCAGAAAGTTTCTGGTTCAGTGTAAGTTCCCCTTCGGGTGAAGCCCATGCGTTGATGCCGATACCTTTTATTTTCCAGTTGAGGCCGAGGAAGTTCATCAGGGAGTCGTTGAGCATTGCTTTGTTGTTTGCGTCTTTGTTCAAAGGCATACCAAGGTCAAGATTTGATTTGTTGTAATCAAAATACAGGTTTCCTTTTTTGGTAATGATGGTTTCCAATTCGTAGCCATGTTCTGCCGTTTGAAAATCTTCTTCTCTTTCAATGCGGGTGGAGGTGTAAATAACGCCATCAGCCAGCTTGTTGGTTCCCAATGCAACATCTACTTTTTTGCCCTTGGTGGCCAGTGGGCCGATAGCTAATTCCGACATGTTCATGTTTTCGGTATAATTTACCACGTCGGTATATGAAAAACTTCCGCCTTCTTTGTATTTTATTGTCTGGCCTTCGCCGGTAGCTTTTTCGCCTTTCAGCGTTATTGATTTTAAGGTAGCCAGGGTGGTTCCCTCCACACTCTTAATTACCGGAGTAATAGTTACAGAAGCTTTTTTGTTGAAGTATTTTGGGGGAATGGTTCCGTTGACTCCAACGGAAATTTTTCCGCCGTGTGTTTCAAGCACCTCGGGGGTTACCGTGTATTTAACTGTCGGGTATTTCTTAATCATTTTGCCTAACCCGCAACCCGTGAACATTGCTGCTGCCAGAAATAATACAGCAATTAATTTAAAGTTGAAATGTTTCATAAAAATATATTTTTAAACGTTAATAAAAGAAACCTATTGATTTTGGCGTACAAATATAAAAAAGTATTTAACACAGTTGAAAAAAAAATAAAAAAATGCTTATGACGGCCGATAAAGACTGCTTTAAAAGGCTAGTTTGGGGGTTTTACTTTGTTTTCCACATTTTTGTTACCATATCCCACAAAATTATTCCGGCACTTACCGAAACATTTATCGAATGTTTGGTGCCAAATTGAGGTATTTCAACAGAAAAATCGCACAAATCCAGCACTTCTTCATCTATGCCGTTTATTTCGTTGCCAAAAACAAAAGCCATTTTTTTAGAGGCCGGGGGATAATATTCTTCGAGGCTGATGCTGGTATCGGTTTGTTCGATGGCAACCAGGAGAAATCCTTTTTCTTTTAATCCGGTCAAAGCTTGTTGGGTGGTTTCATAATATTCCCAGTCAACGGATTCTGTGGCGCCAAGTGCTGTTCTGTGAATCTCGCGATGAGGCGGCGTGGCCGTAATGCCACACAACAATAGTTTTTCCACCCTGAAGGCATCGCAGGTACGAAATACCGAGCCAATGTTGTTCATGCTTCTGATGTTATCCAGCACTACGGCCAATTGATTTTTTTTTGCCTCTTTAAATGCGTCCACGCTAAGACGGTTCAGTTCGGAGTTTTTTGTCTTTCTCATTTTTGAAAATTGTTTCAAAAATAAAAAAACCTCACGTTTGGCACATGAGGTTTTTTATTGATGTAAATGTGTGCTGCTAATGATTAAATGTATAGGAAAGCCCTATGCCGATTACTTCTTTGAATTGTGTACGCGGGCCTGGATCTGATGATGGCGTTGATTTAATCATAATGTCGTCATCGTACAGCAGTTGTGTCTGTATGGTAGCCGATAACCATTTGTTTACTTTCATGCCTATCAGCACGTTCCAGTTTACGTCCACATTCCCGAAATCCTTCAGGTAATCCGAAAACAGTTCCAGCGAGGTGTTGAGGGTGACGTTTTTAAAAACTTCTTTATTGAAGACGGCACGGATATAAGGTCCAAATTCGCCCTTGATGTGTTTTGCCGAGTCCACCCCAAAAGCACAGGCATTGGCTAGTGTCTGATCGGTAACAAAGGTGAACCTTCCGGCAGCTGGCGACATATACAACTGAAAATATTCAGCAGGCACATAGTTCATACCAATACCGGCCACCAGGTAACCCGGCGACATGAATTTTGATATGGCTACGCTGTCGTTTGGATAATTATATCCATTGGTAAACTGCGTACGGAAGTTGGCCAGAAAGGTAACATCCCAATGTTTTGATACCGCATAACCATAAGAGGTAGTGTATTCAATCTTGTCATCGGTTTTGGTGAATCTGGCGTTGCTGCCTTTTCCCAAAAATTGGAAGCCGTAAGCCAGGCCCAGATTATTTTTCCAGGAGTGTTTTCCTTTTTTGTAATCTGCCTTGACGTTGGCAAGTGCCCCGAGGCCGATAGAGTTTTCACCGCCGGCAGCCCAGTTTGAAAAAGCGGCCTGGGTAACATTCAGCGCACCGGTGGCAAGAATAGTCCATGCCTTAACAGAATCGCCGGCTGCCCGGTCCATTGGTTTTGCTACAGTTTCAATTTTTTCCTGCGCATACAGCAATGAACCGGCCATCAGGAAAAAAATTAATAGTACTTTTTTCATGGTTCTAAAATTTGATGATACCAAACACTACTTGTTTTTCAAAATGTCGCGGATTTCGGAAAGCAGTGTTTCTTCTTTGGTGGGGGCGGGAGGAGCCGCGGGAGCTTCTTCTTTTTTCTTCTTCAGACTGTTCATACCCTTAATAATCATGAATATTGCAAAAGCAATGATCAAAAAGTCGATGACCGTCTGAATAAAATTCCCGTAAGCAAAAACAGGTGCCCCTGCCTCTTTGGCCTTGACAAGGCTTTCATACACTTTGCCGTCCATGGCATAATACAAGTCGGTGAAGTTAACATTGCCCAGCAATTTTCCCAACGGGGGCATGATAATATCGCTAACCAGCGAGCTGACAATTTTGCCGAAAGCGGCACCGATAATGATACCAACGGCCATGTCCATCATATTGCCCTTTACGGCAAATTCTTTAAATTCTTTTACGATACCCATGGTTTTAAGTTTTTAAGATTAGGAATGCAAAATTAATGAAAGATTTGATTTTTAAACATAATTTAAAAAATATTTAAAAAAAATTAAGACATAAAAATAAATAAATGTGTAATAAGTTAATCTGTCATTCATTCATCAATGTCATTTTTCCATGTCGGCTGAAGCTGCGGGTTGCATAGAACATTACACCACTATGCGCTGGATGCCGACAGGATATTCTCTCATGATAATATCAAGTATCTTTTCATAATCGGATTCGCAGTGAACAAAATCCACATTGTTAACATCCAATATCAGGATGCGGAGGTCGGTTTGCTGTTTGATAAAATCAAAATACCCGCTTTGTATGCGTTCCAGATAATCATGTTCTATGTCTTGTTCATATTCCCTGCCACGGGAAATGATGTTGCGTTTCAGACGGGGTACTTCTACATAAAGGTAAACCAGCAAGTCGGGTTTGGGCAGGGTGCTGTTGATGATGTTAAAAAGGCGGGTGTATAAGGTCAGTTCGTCTTCCTGCAGTGTTTTTTTTGCAAAAATCAGCGATTTGTAGATGTAATAATCCGAGATGGTAAACGATTTAAACAGGTCCTTGTTTGATAGCTGTTCTTTAAGCTGCTGGTATCGCGAAGCCAGAAAGGTAAGCTCCAGCGGGAAGGCATATTTTTCGGGGTCGCGGTAAAATTTGGGAAGAAAAGCATTGTCTTCAAACTGTTCCAGGATGAGCCGTGCGTCAAACTGGCCGGCAATCCGGGTGGACAGCGAAGTTTTGCCGGCACCAATATTCCCTTCTATGGCAATAAAATCATACATCAATGCAAAAATAAATTTATTTTTGTTTTAACCACAAGAGAATTATCGGAACATTGAGAAAATAATTCCGCAATGGTTTGCCCAGATACAGGATGAACAAAATGTGCCATAATTTCGGCTAAGGGTTGCAGTACGAACCTGCGTGATGTAATCCGCGGATGCGGAATAATCAGGTCGTTTGTATTAATAATCAGGTTGTCATAAAATAAAATGTCGATGTCGATGGTGCGGGGATCGGTTTTTCCGCTTCGTCTTCTGCGGCCAAGTTTTTTTTCAATGGAGGAAGTAATCATCAACACTTTTTCTGGCGACAGCTCCGTTTCAAAGGTGGCCACCATATTCAGGTAGTCCTTATGCTTGTTTACCCCCCATGGCTCAGTTTCATAAACCGACGACATTTTGCATTCCTTACCGAAATTTTCTGCCAGCAAGACAAGTGAATTTTTCAGATATGCCGCACGGTCGCCCACATTGCTCCCCAAACAAAAACAAACCATTTTACTGTGTATTTGAAAAATCAAAAGTATAAAAATCACTAAGAAAAAAAACCGAATTGTAACAAATGTTTGGTTTATGTGTCCAACAAATGTTTTTTATTAAGTAATTTTACAAAAAAATAACCCAAAAACACAATAAGCTATGAAAGAGTTTTTTAAAATGATGTTTGCGTCGATGGCCGGATACCTCCTGTTGTCGCTGATTATGTTTATTATTTTTATTTCCATGGTGGTTTCGCTGGCTTCTTTTAGCAAAAAAACCGCAGTAGAGGTAAAACAAAACTCAGTACTGACACTTAAATTAGACCAGGCCATTCCCGACCGCACTTCCGAAAATCCTTTCGGAGCTATGGATTTTCTCTCCATGAAAAGCAACAAGGTAATGGGGCTCGACCACCTGCTGAAAACCATTGACAAGGCTGCAAATAACGATAAAATTAAAGGAATTTTTCTGGACCTGACAGATATTCCTTCAGGTATGGCAACCATTGAGGAGGTAAGAAATGCCTTGCTGCAATTCAAAAAATCAGGGAAATTCATTATCAGCTATAGTGATGATTATACCCAAAGGGCGTATTACCTGGCCTCGGTAGCCGACAAGGTTTACCTGAATCCGCAGGGAGGTGTGGGAATAAAAGGCCTGGCCGCGGAGCTGATGTTTTTTAAAGGAACTCTCGACAAACTTGATATCCAGACACAAATTATCCGCCACGGAAAATTTAAAAGCGCCGTGGAGCCTTACATAATGGATAAAATGAGCCAGGCCAACCGCGAACAATACCAAAAACTGCTCGACGTATTATGGCAGCAGATGGTTGATGGCATTGTTGCCCAGCGCAAAATAGCTTCAGAAGACCTTAACCTGATGGCCGACAGTTTGAAAATACAGTTGGCTGATGATGCCGTAAAAAACAAACTGGTAGATAAATTATTGTATCGCGACGAGGTGCTGGCAGAGTTACGCACCAAACTGGGTGTTAACGAAAAAGAAGACATTAATTTTATTACTGCCGCCAAATTTTATAAGGTGAAAGGCAAGGAAAAAATTTCGATAGGTAAAAAGAAAATTGCCGTGGTGTATGCCATTGGCCAGATAGGTGCCGGCGAAGGCGATGAAAGTGAAATCGGCTCAGATAAATTATCCGAATCTATCAGGCATGCCCGCAACGATAGTTCGGTAAGGGCTATTGTCCTGCGTATAAACTCTCCGGGCGGCAGCGCCCTGGCTTCTGAAATTATCTGGCGCGAGGTGGTCCTGGCACAAAAAGTAAAACCTGTGGTTGTTTCCATGGGTGATGTGGCGGCATCGGGCGGATATTACATTGCCTGCGGGGCAGGAAAAATATATGCTCAGCCCAACACCCTTACCGGATCAATAGGTGTTTTTGGCGTGGTTCCCAATCTTGAAAATTTCTTTAAAAACAAACTCGGAATCACCTTTGATGTGGTTAAAACTAATGATTATTCCGACTATATTTCGGGAACCCGCGCCATGCAGCCCTACGAAACAAAAGTGTTGACCAGTCAGGTGGAAAATATTTACAAGGTGTTTGTCGGCCATGTGGCCGAAGGCCGCAAAATGAAACCCGAAGACGTGGACTCTATAGGTCAGGGCCGCGTGTGGACCGGGCTTGACGCAAAACGTATCGGCCTGGTGGACGAAATCGGTGGCCTGCAGAATGCTATTGATGACGCTGCAAAAAAGGCAAATCTTACCGATTACAAAGTGGTGGTATATCCGAAATTTAAAGACCCCTTTACACAAATCTTTGAAGAGCTGATGGAAGAGTCATCGGAAACACAAATCCAAAAAGCCCTGGGCGAAAACTTTGTCTATTACGAACACCTGAAAAACCTAAAAACCCAGAAAGGCATACAAGCTCGTCTGCCCTTCGATATGGTGATATATTAACCGGCCCTGGGCGAATAAAAAAAAGGCTGTTACCTTGAGTTTGACCAGCACTGATTAAACTCAAGGTAATGGTTTTCGGCCTTGCTTACTGGGTTATAGAAGCACTATACTTTCAGCCCTACACAAATGCAAATAAAAAGGACTAATGCCCAATTAAGCACGGCTGGGTTCTGATAACGGTGTCGCTGAATCCTCCGGTTGGCGGATAGACCAAAAACCCGATAAACAGTAGGATTTATCGGGCTTTTTGTTGCGCCGCGGCGGAGGGGCTTTTCGGCTATCACTCTGTGTGTTGTAGACAGTCTTTTTATGTGTTTGACAATCAATGATTAATAATAATTGTCGCTCCTGAACGTTGTCGGTCTTCCGAAAACTTCATGCCGTTGATACGACAAAATTGCTTAATGGCGGTTTCATTTAATTTCCCGTCCTTAACAAGTTCTTCCGAAATAATTAGCTGTGCAAGTTGTTTTTTTGCCCCCACAATTCGGATTTCGCATTTGTCCATATTCTCATTTAAAAATGTAATGTCAAAATAGCCGATTCTACCCTGTGGATTACCCTGTGTAATTTGTTTGGAATCCGAATAAAATTGCGCGTTAAAAACGGCTAATTTCTCATTGTTCAGATTGTACAGTGTGTAAGCATCGGGATAACTGGTTGAAACCAATTTAAATACGGGAGAGCCGTTTACACTAACCAAATCTTTTTTTACGGTAACTTTCTGTTCCTGAGAAAAACCGTTAAATGCAAAAAGTAACAGTAAAATGTTCGTTATCAGTATTCTTTTCATTTTGTTGTGTTATGGTTAGTGTTTCTTGCTAAAAATGCGTACAACCCATTTCAATGCTCAATAAACATTTCAAAAATACAAATTTTATTTAGCAAACCAAGAAATGGGTATTTTTTTCCAGATATAATTTGCAAACATTAATGTCCGATAAAAATACATCTCGTCCCTGAGGCCTGTCTGCCGCAGGCAGGGGCCTTTTTCTTTCTTTTATCAACCTCTCTACCAATATTTTGTCCCATACGGGACAGTTCCGGAGGAACTAAATATTGGTAGAATAAAAAAGAGCCCTCGAAACAACAAGTCCCGTAGGGACGAGATATATCATGCATTACACGTTTTCTGTTTATTTTTCCGGACAACAGTGATTTGCTAATAAAAAGGTATCACTTTTTCGCAATTAAAAAGTGCCATTTTATTAAACATGTTTTTTTGTTTAAAAAAGCACTGCTTGCCTTGAGACATACACTGAAACTTGCCCGAACTGCCGAACGGCAGGGCGGAAAAACGGGCCTTCAAAAGCGGGTAATGACAGCCTGTTGTGGTAGCGGAGCGTATCGGGCAACAATGGTGGAAGATGCAATCTCCGGCAGTTTCGGCTGCCAGGCCGGACTACTCGATTTTAACGGCCGGTATTCTTTCTTTTCCAAATAGAACCATTTTTGGTAGTAATTTTTTCCAAAAATCCTTTTGTCACAAGGTCGTTTAGTTGTTTTTCACTATCTATTCTCGGCGTTCCCGATAGTTCTGAAAATTCTTTTGCAGTCAAAGAATAATACTTAGTAAATAGTGCTTCCCAATTTTTGCTGTATTCACTTTTGATAGCCGTAGAATGAAGTTTTAAAATTGATGTTTCATAAAAAGCATAAGGTTTTGATCCATACACAATTTCTTTGTTGCCGGAATTGTCTAAAAAGAAAATAGTCGGGAACCCCCTTACTCTGTATGATTTTGCCAACTGTAAATCTTCTTCAAATAATGATTTTGCTTTTCCTTCATAATCCTTTTTCAATTGCACAGCATCTAATCCTGCTTTTTTGGCAGCAGTTTCTATATGTTCCCATTTTGCAATGTTTTTCTTTTGCAGAAAAACCATTTCCCTGATTTCTCTTAAAAATAAAACAGCCTTCTCAATGTCCTGCATTTGTGCCGCTTTAAAAGCGATTGAAGGAGGATAAGATGAATGTAAAGGGTCTTCCACCCAAACGTCACCGTCAATAGGCATATCGTAATATGCACTTACTTCGTCCCAATGGTGCGCTACGTCTGACGGGGTGCTGATACCTCCGCTACTGTATTTCCAATCGGGCAACAAGCCTCCCATACGGTATTCAATTTCTATGCTGTTGCCATATTCCAATTTCAGTTTTCGCAGTTGTGGCTCAATGCCCCAACAAGACGAACAAATAGGGTCTGTGAAATAAATGACTTTAAGCGGTTTTTCGATGCTTTGAGCAACAATTTCTGTTTTTACTGTGCTGTCAGGAATTCCGCATATTCCTTCTACAGGGTTACACATGAGCGGATTGTTATTTTCTTCCATTTTCTTATTTTTTTGAGCCTGACAGCCTACGCTGCTCAGCATTATTAATATTATGAATACTTTTTGAATGAATGTCATTTTTTTTGAAATAGTTAAGTAAGAACTCACATCTGTCTCACTTATTAAACCCAAACTGTAATATTATGAGCTAAAATTTTTTGTAAGGCTTCCATACCGTCCTTGCCAAATGCATTTAGCATTTCTTGCACTACATTGATTGCTTTTGTTGTTTCTTGTGACATTCCTTAAGTTTTTAATTATTATTGATAGTACAAAACTACGAAACATCTAATGTATAATTGCCATGGGTTTCCTTGTAGAAAGTAGTTTCCTGTTGGAAACTATCCGGGAAAATTGTAACTTTGCAAGGCAAATAAATTAATAGAAAACAATGAAAAAAAACGCTGAAATAAATACCACACCAGTCTGTAAGGTAAGAATGCAGGCTATCAGCGATGCAATGAGCCTGTTGTCTGGAAAATGGAAGTTTCATATTTTGGGAACGCTCATTGAAGGCAATACATTAGGGTTTATGGATTTGTTGCGAGAAATAAACGGTATAGGAACAAAAATGCTTTCAAAGGAACTTCAAGATTTGGAAATGAATAATTTAGTCAATCGAACAGTAATGAACACAAAGCCCATAACCGTTAAGTATTCAATAACGGAATATGGTAAAAGTCTTTCGGCTCTGATTGATGAGTTGGCAAAATGGGGCGGTGAGTATCGCAGGTCTGTCTATGAAAAAGGGAATAAATAAACATTTGTTTAGCTGAATTGTCGAATAGTTCTGGGCTGGTCGCAATACCTGCCGCTAACTGCCTTGTGGATTTTTAATACAAAGGCATCCGCGGGATGAATGCTTTTTTTGTATATTCGCATTGAACAATGTGAGCGATGAAAAATCAATGGATATACAGGCATAAAAAGAAATTTTTTCTTGCGGCTGGTTTTTGTGTTGCAGGCCTGGCTGTGTTTCTGTTTTTTTTCAATAAGAATGCGGTTAAAACCTCGGAAGCACAAAACACCAGCGTAGAGTTTTTGAGGCAACAATCCGCATGGGCCGACTCGCTGCTGGCTTGCATGAGCACCGAGGAAAAAGCCGGGCAACTGCTGATGCCCCGCATCAACACCAATCAAAAAGAAGAAATACTGATAGCGGAAATTAATGCAGTGAAACCCGGGGGAATATTTATTGCGGCGGGTTCTGCCCGCCGGCTCGGACAAACCACCAGGCTGCTCCAGGAAAACTCCCGGATTCCGTTATTATTTGCTGCGAATGCACCCTGTGGTTTTTACAGTCCCGACGATAGTCTTTCTACCTGTGCAGCCATGCCGGGCATTGACCTGCTCAACGATACAGCGCTAATAAACTCTCTGGCACATCATATTGCCCTGCAAATGAAACATTGCGGAATACATATTAACATGCTGTTGCCCTTACAGGCAGTTTCTGCCAATCAGGATCTCCCTAACGACTGGTCGGGTATTTCTTTTATCAGGGGATTGCAAAAAAAACTGCTGGAACAAAACCGTTTGTTTCGGGAAGCCGGAATTTTTGCTTGTGCACATGGGTTTAACACTATGGAAGAAAATATGCCGGCTTGTGATTTACCGGCATGCGATACGTTGCGGAAGTTGGTATTGTCAGGTCTTGCAAGCAATGGCTTACCATGTGTTTTTGTTGCCGGTAATGGAAAAAAGGCCTGTGATTCGCTTGTAAAAACGTATAAATACCAGGGGCTGATATTGTCCGATTTTTCGCCATCCATGCAGGGCGAATCGGCAGCTTATGCCATTCTTAATTCGGGTTGCGACATGCTTGTTCTCGGCGAGGCGAAAAAGGGGATGGCGGCCAAAATCATCAAAGGCATTGCAAATGGAAAAATTTCAAATGAGGCGCTGAATAGAAAGGTAAAACGCATATTGCTGGCCAAATCGTGGATGTCGCTGAACAACATGCCGAAAACCACTGCCGACAGTGCAGAATATGATTGTACCTCGGCCAGGAGCATACAATTATACCATAGGGTGGTGGAGGCTTCAACTGTATTGCTTAACAACCGCGAAAATATCCTGCCGCTTCGCTCTTATGAAAAAGAAAAAATTGT
>DAONFU010000048.1:0-3011 GCA_035403765.1 Bacteroidales bacterium | reverse complement strand
TTAACAACCGCGAAAATATCCTGCCGCTTCGCTCTTATGAAAAAGAAAAAATTGTCGTGCTGCAGATTGGAAAAAAAACTGACAATGAATTTTTTAATGCCCTGATGAATTATACCAATTCTGCCACAGGCCGCCGTTATAATAATCCTGATGAGGCGCTGAAAGATGCGGGGCAGTGGTTGTCATCCGGTACGCTAATTTTACTTAATGTATTTGAAATTCCCGATTTTTTTTCACAGTCCGAAAAATACAGACAACTGATCGAAAAATTATCGCAAAAGAACAAGCTTATTGTTGCTGTTTTTGGAAGTCCCGGGTTTTTGAGTTTGTTTCCGCGCACCGGTTGTATGCTATGGAGTCCCTGCAATGTCCCCTGCGCAGGGCAAAACCTTTGTTCGGTTATTTTTGGCGGAGAAACCGTTAAGGGAACTATGCCTTATTCCTGCTCACAGGAGTTTTGTTATAAGGACGGGATAGCCATAAATCAGGCTATCCGGTTTAAATATACCTCGCCCGAAGATGCAGGCGTAGATGGCGCCAGATTGTATAAAATTGATTCTATCATTAATTTTGCTATTGAAAATGCTGCATTTCCGGGCTGTCAGGTGTTTTTTGCCCGTCACGGAAAAGTTTTTTATAACAAAAGTTTTGGAACGCATACTTACGATAAAAAGGAGAAAGTAAAAAACACCGACCTTTATGACGTGGCTTCGGTAACAAAAGTGGCTGCCACCACATTGGCGCTGATGGCACTTTACGACAAGGGAAAGATAAAACTCGACACCACGCTGAATTATTATTTCGACGACCTCGATAAAAATGCCCGTGGACGAAAAGTTAGGTTTTCAAAATTGAATCTTGTAACGCTGCGCGAACTGCTTATTCATAAATCGGGCCTGCCCGAAGGTCTGCCGGTAGGATTGTTTATCTCACCGAAATCAGCTCTCAGGTTTTTAAAAAAACAAGTGGAAAGTCTTGCAGGTGAAAAACCAGAAAACGATACCCTCACTACCAACGAAGAATACCAATATGTTAGCGCTATTGATACGGCCTTGCCTGATGCGGCAGAAGATTCCCTGCTGCGTTATATTTTTTCAAAAACCAAAACTCCGGAATATAAACTGGAAATTGCAAAAAATATGTTTCTGCGCAATGTGGTTCAGGATTCGCTCTGGCAGTTGGCCAAGCAGATTTGGATGCGCCAGAATAAGGATTACCTGTATAGCGACCTGAATTTTTATCTGGTCATGAAAGTGGCGGAAAAAGTTGCCAAAACACAGCTTGAAAAATACCTCGACCAGGCTTTTTTTGCCTTGCTCAACCTGAAACGTATTGGTTTTCATCCCTTGGAAAAGTATGAGAAAAATGAAATTGTGCCTACCGAGGACGAAAAATATTTCAGGAAACAATTGATTCACGGTTATGTTCACGACCCCATGGCAGCCATGTGTGGAGGCGTAGGCGGCAATGCCGGACTGTTTTCCAATGCGCACGATCTGGGGGTATTGATGCAACTATTGCTTAACAATGGAACTTATGGCGGGGTGAGTTTTTTTTCCGGCAAAACAGTGGCGCTGTTTACCTCAGCACAGGCCGGAACTTACCGTGGCCTGGGTTTCGACCGCAAAGGCAAGCCCGAGGCAAAAATGATCGCACCCGGAGCTTCAATAAAGACATACGGGCATACCGGCTTTACGGGTACCTGTGTCTGGGCAGATCCTGAAAACGACCTTGTATATGTTTTTTTGTCCAACAGGGTAAATCCAAAAACTTCCAATCAGAAAATCAACACCTATCGGGTTCGCCAAAATGTGCAGCAAATAGTATATGACGCTATGTTGTATTAGTCTGAAGCCGAACGGCTTGCCTGTATGAATACGACAGGAAGGAGGAGCAGAACGAAAATCTCTGCGATTTTTCAGTGTTTATTTTTATATTTGTCAAAAAAGTAAGATTTATGAAGAAAATTTTACTACTGACAGTTTTATTAATTCCTCTTTTTTCGGCTCATGCCCGGCAAGCCGAAAATAATTATCCTTACAGGACTTTTTTTGAGGAAGCCTATCAGGTAAACCCTGCGGTTCCTGCCGGTGTGCTGGAAGCAGTGGCTTATAACAATACACGTATGCGTCACGTCAACCCGCAGGTGGAAGAACCGGGCTGTACAGGCATTCCGGCCTCATACGGCGTTATGGGGCTGGTGCTCGATGGCAAAAACTATTTTCGCGAAAACTTACACATGGTATCTGCGCTTTCATCCATTGCGGTTCAGGATATCATTAACAACCCCCAGAAAAATATTCTTGCTTATGCTTCGGCATTTCAGCAACACATAAGTTCATTAGAATCCACCCTTGAATTGCCTGAAAAAATTTATAAAACATTGGTTGCCCTAAGTGAAATTCCCGTAGGAGATAATAAGGCCGGAAATGATTTTGCTTTAAATTCACAGATATTTGATGTTTTTGTTTTTCTGAATAATCCTATAAACCAGGCAAAATATCATTTTCCAAAATATTCTTTTAACCTGGATGAAATCTTCGGAGAAAACAATCTTAAAATTTTTAACAGCCCACGATTATTTTTAACAGAAGAATCTATCGAAAATGATGCTGGCTGCCATTATAAATCGCTGTCAACAAAAGCCACCTGTCCTGATTATAATTATGCTAATTGTAACTGGGTAGCTTCTCCCCATTTCAGTTCAAGAAATGGCACGGCTATCTCCGCTCTTGTTATGCATACCGTACAAGGGACTTATTCCAGCTGCATAAGCTGGTTTCAAAATACGACTTCGCAGGTTTCCACTCAATATGTAGTAAAATCTTCCAACGGCCAACTTTGTCAGATGGTGCTTGAAGCCGACAAGGCCTGGCATGTGGGTTCGGCAAACCCATATACCATTGGTTATGAACATGAAGGATATGTGGACGATCCGCAATGGTACACCGAAGCTATGTATCAGAGCTCTGCCGCCTTGTCGCGGGATATTTGCGCAGCTTATGGCATCA
>DAONFU010000047.1:14180-15649 GCA_035403765.1 Bacteroidales bacterium | reverse complement strand
ATGCCCGCCAACCCGGCACCACAGGTAATTGAATGTGTTTCTGAATTGACAACACCAATCCCTCCAATAGTTACAGACAATTGTGGTGCATTATTAACACCCGTTGGCCCTGCTACCAGTATTGTTCCAGCCTGTGAAGGATATGTTACCTATACTTATACTTACACAGATTGCGAAGGGAACAGTCATGATTGGGTATTTACTTATGTGATTGATGATGTAACACCTCCAACAGGCACAACTCCGGCTGATATTTCCGGATTACAATGTATAGATGAAGTGCCGGCTGCTGATATTAATTTAATTATTGATGAGGCGGATAATTGTGGAGGTACAGTAGTTGTTACAGTTAATGAGGTAAACAATGCGGGAGCCGGATGCCCGGATTCACCGTATATCGTAACAAGGACGTACACGTTGACAGACTGTAGCGGGTTAACGACTGACCTTGTTCAAACAATAACTGTTATTGATAACACAGCTCCGGTGATTATTTGTCCCGAAGTTCCTGTTGCATTATTGCCGAATTTAGGTACCAGTTATGTTGTTTCCGGCACCGCATGGGACGCTACTGCAACGGATAATTGCGAATTATTCAGTGTGTTGTTCACTTTGTCGGGTGCTACCACTAGTCCGGCTAATTTGTCAAGTCTTGACGGGGTTATTTTTAATTATGGGATAACTCTGGTAACATGGACGGCTACTGATGTTTGCGGAAATACCAGTACCTGCAGTTACCAGATCAACATCCTAGATAATACTCCTCCAGAGATCAGTTGTCCGCCAACCATCGGTGTTTCATGTCCCGAGATGGTTCCGGCTCCTTACCTCACGCTGAATGAATTTATGCAAGCTGGTGGCTATGTGTATGATAACGATGCAATAGACACCCTGAGTTTTGTATTGTTAAGCCAGACCAGTGATGGTATGAGTTGTCCGGAAACCATATCCAGGACCTATTTAATAGCAGATCTAGTGGGTAATACTGATACCTGCACCCAATTTATTATTGTGAACGATACCGTTCCTCCGGCTATATATCCTTTGCCACAGCCATATACAGTATATTGTCCTGCAATACCTGAATTTGCAATGGCCGAAGCGACAGATAACTGTATTGGCCTGGTGCAGCTGGTACACAATGATACGGTGGTTCCCGGTCAATGCGATGGTCAGTATAGTATTACCAGGTATTGGGTAGCAACGGATGCCTGCGGCAATATCACCACAGCATCTCAAACAATAAATGTTGCTGATACAACTGCACCCGTCATAAGCCTGGCTGCCGGGGATCTTACGGTATCCTGCGACGGAAATGGTAATGTCAATGATTTTAATGCATGGTTGTCATCTCATGGTCAGGCAATAGCTTCTGACGAGTGCGGTGCCGTCAGTTGGACATATAATTACACCACTCCATATACTTTATGCGGAGCCACCTATAGCCTGATGGTAGTATTCACTGCAAG
>DAONFU010000047.1:0-14080 GCA_035403765.1 Bacteroidales bacterium | reverse complement strand
CCGCCTGTGATACTCTGTCCTGCTGATTTACAGTCTTGCAGCGATGAAGTGCCAATAGGTGAACCAACGGTATCGGATAATTGTGGTATAGAAAGTATTACAAATGATGCGCCGCCAGTATTTCCTGCAGGTATTCCAACTCAAGTAACATGGACTGCCACTGATGTTTACGGCAACACGTCATCCTGCATCCAGATAGTTACCATATCAGTAATTACTGTTTCAGCAAGCAGTTCTGCGCAGGTGTCGTGTCATAATGCCAGCGATGGAGTTATTATCGTTACTCCCGATGGAGGCACAGAACCTTATATGTATTCCATTAACGGTCAGCAGCCTCAGGTATCCAATGTCTTTTCCGGATTGGCTGCCGGCGCCTATGTGGTTACCGTAATTGACTCCATTGGCTGTATTAAGATCTTACCGGAAATTATTATTGTCAATCCTCCCCAATTACAGGTTGTTGTAGAAGGTTCAGAACAGGTAAGCTGCCATAATTCCAGCGACGGAATGATATACGCCATTGTCAGCGGAGGAACAGGAAACTACACTTATTCGCTGAACGGCGGACCGGCCCAGACTTCACCTATGTTTAATGGCTTGCCTCCCGGAAATTATATTGTTACCGTACACGACGCTAATGGCTGTGAAGCTGTTGCCGACGGTTATATTATTCATAATCCCGATTCTGTTGTTGTTACGGCAGCCATAACGGGGCAGATATCCTGTTATCATGGCTCCGACGGTGAGATTTCGGCCACTGGCAGCGGAGGAACGGGTGCTTATACTTATTCCATCAATGGCGCTGTTGAACAAACTTCTAATGTCTTTTCAGGTCTGCCAGCCGGTGTATACATCATTACTATTATGGATGAAAATGGCTGTACTTCGGTTTCAGAACAGATAGTACTGAACGGCCCTCCGGAAATTCAAGCTTATACTGAAACCAGTGGTCAGGTGAGTTGCAATGATTACGGAGATGGCGAGATTACAGTGATTGCCTCTGGCGGAACAGGAATTTTGTCATATAGTATTAACGGCGGACCGCTGCAGACTTCCAATGTGTTTTCCGGATTACCTGCTGGAGTATATACCATAACGATTTATGATGAAAACGGCTGCAATCTTGTGCTGGATGAAATCAATATTATTAATCCGAATCCGTTGACCGCAGAATTCAATTCGACTCAGGCCAACTGTTCGGGACTTAACGGAGGTTTTGCCCAGGTAATCGTTTATGGAGGTACTCCACAATACACTTACCAGTGGTCAAACGGAGGCTCTACAGCAGGCATTTATGATCTTGCTGCAGGCAATTATTCCGTAACGGTAAGCGATGCCATGGGTTGTTCGATGGCGTTCAACACTGCCATAACTGCCGAACCAAGGATAGAATTGCAGGTTAACAGAGGATTTTCGCCCAATGGTGATGGAATAAATGATACCTGGGTAATAGGCAACCTTTATCTGTATCCTGAAAATGATGTTGTGGTATTAAACCGCTGGGGAAATGAAATCTTTACCCAAAAGAGTTACATGAACGACTGGGCCGGCAGCGATTTACTGGAAGGCACCTATCTGTACATTATTAAAGTTAAAATGTGCGAGGAAGATGTAGTATTTAAGGGGTATGTTACTATTTTGAGATAATTATTAACAAGAAAAACATAATGCCATGAAAACCATAAAACTAATATTTGCCTTTATGCTGATAAGCGTTGTTGGCTATGGTCAGCAGAATGCCCCTTACACCCAATACATCTTCAATGAGTTGATAATAAATCCTGCCTATGCGGGTACTAAACAACTGTTCAATATCAGTGGGTCTTATTCCATCATGTGGGCTGGCTTCGAGGGAGCTCCCACCACCCAAACCCTAAGTGTGGAAGGCCCCGTATATAAAAATATGGGACTCGGCCTGCATTTCATCAACGATATTATCGGCGCTCAATACCAGCAGGGTATTTTTGGCAGTTATTCATACATTATCCAGTTTAACGAAAAGTGGCGAATGTCGCTGGGCTTGTCGCTGGGAGTGTCCAATTTTATTGTGGACGGCACCAAACTTACCACCGATAATGTGGACGACCCGGCTATACCCAAAACAAAAGTGCAACGTGCTAATTTCGATTCGAAAGTTGGTGTGTTTGCTTATAGCGACCGTTTTTACGCCGGCCTGTCAGTTACGGAATTATTCGCCGATGTTTTAAAAAGCAAAGATTTGAATATTGCCAAACAATCCCGGCATTATTACCTCACCGCAGGCTATGTTTTTGATGCGGGAAAAAATTTGAAGATAAAACCAAGTTTTCTGTTCAGAGAAGATTTCAAAGCCCCATCCAACATTGATGTCAGTTGTTTCTTCCTGATCAAGGAGATGTTCTGGTTGGGAGCTACTGCGCGTTTCGGTGCCAACATCTTCAAAAACCGCGAACTGGACAATACGTTGAGATTCCGCAATGCAATGGCGTTTATGACCGAGTGGAATATTACCAGGAGCTTCAGAATAGGTTATTCATATACCTTATCATTGACCGCATTGAAAAATTATTCGGGGCATGAAATTATCCTGGGATATACTTTCCCCAAAAAGGCTGATACCAAAATGAGAACACCGAGATATTTTTAATGAAAAAAATATTAAAGTTATGAAAACAATTATTTCTTCCACCATTTTTCTGGCAGTGATGTTTGGCTGCCTGTTTTTTGCAAATCGCTCGTTCGGGCAGAATGATTTGCAGAAAGCGCAGGATCTTATGGCAATGTACGAATACCCTAAGGCAATAGAACTATATACAAGCAGTTTTAAAGTCAATGCGCCTGCCATTGCCGACTTGCGAAACCTGGCCGAATGTTACCTGATGGTGAATAATACAACCAAAGCCATGGAGACTATGGGCCGTGTTGTGAAAAATACAGGAGCCACGGCAGGAGACGTATTCAGGTATGCCATGCTATTGAAATCCGAAGGGCTTTACGATGATGCCATCAAGCAAATGGAGCAGTATAAAGTGATGGATCCACAAAAAGAAGAATCAGCCGATCTTGAGATATTTGCCTGTGAAGAAGCAAAAAAATGGGTGGCCAAACCTGAATTTATTGATGTTGCCAATATGTCGGAAGTCAATAGTGAATACAGCGATTTTGGGCTGGTGCCTGCCGGTAAAAACTTTTTGCTGACCTCTGACCGCAAAATGAGGGGTGACGAAGAAATCTACAGCTGGACAGGAAATCCCTATCTCAAACTCTATAGTGTTCAGGCCGACGAGCAGGGTATGCCTACCGGGCAGTTCAGGGTGATAAACTCTTTGAATTATAAATACCACAATGGGCCTGGCATTATGGACGACAATAATGCCGTGCTATATTATACAAGAACCGAAATGGTACGGGTGAAAAAAAAGCCTATTAACCCCGATCCAACCAGCTGGTACGATCACGCAACGGCGGCTGATTATACCAACCGTCTGGAGATTTTTTCGGCCGATTACAGCAGAAACGGTGGATGGTCTGGTATCAAAGCCTTTGAGTATAACAAAGCAGAAGAATACTCCGTTGGTCATCCTGCGCTAAATAGTGCCGGTAATATTATGTATTTTGTTTCGGATATGCCCGGCGGTTATGGCGGATCAGACATTTATTACTGCACCAAAAGAGAAGATGGCTCATGGTCGCAGCCACGAAATGCCGGAAATACCATTAATACACCAGGCAAAGAAGTGTTTCCTTTTTTGGATGACGTCGGCACCCTTTATTTTTCGAGCGATGGCCACCCCGGAATGGGAGGGCTGGATTTGTTTTGCTCCAAGGGGAGCAAGAATAACTGGGAAAAACCTGAAAACTTAAAATCTCCGATGAATTCACCACGGGATGATTTTTCAATATATTACACTGAAACAGGGAAGTCGGGATATTTCTCCTCAAATCGCCAAGGCGGCAAGGGCAGCGATGATATTTACAGCTTTGTAGCTTCACCACCGGTAAATCTTATTCTGGCAGTAGTTACAAAAGAAAAGTTCGACGATAATACCACAGCAGTATTAGAAGGCGTTGATGTGAATATTAATAATACAGGAGATAATAGCCCGCTTCCCTTTGTTAGTGGTAATCCCGGCATTTTTTACGCCAGGGCCAACTGCAATGGCGAATACGAGGTAAAAGGCTCACGCGAAGGGTATTTTGCTTGTGTTCAATCCGTAAAAACGCCTTATTGCATCACCAAAAATGATACCGTGGAAGTGGAATTACTGCTGACAAAAATCAAAGTCAATGTACCCATTGTGATGGAAAATATTTATTATGATTTTGATAAATGGTTTATTCGCCCTGATGCTGAAATTGAACTCAATAAATTACTCAAGATACTCGTTGATAATCCAGATATAAAAATAGAACTCGGCTCCCATACCGACTGTCGAGGATCCGACAAGTACAACGAAGTGTTATCACAAAAAAGAGCCGAATCGGCGGTTAATTATATCATCAGCATGGGTATTGATAAAGAAAGGATTACGGCCAAAGGGTATGGTGAAAAAGTGTTGATTAATAATTGTTCGGATGGTGTTGAATGTACCGAAGAAGATCACCAGCTCAACAGAAGAACGGAGTTTAAGGTTACAGGATTTATTAAAGGCAGAGGCAATGTAGATATAAAAAGCGAAAAAGGAACCAATGTCATTGTCAACCCCAAGCCTGGTAGTAAATAGATTCTTAATTTTTCCATTCCGGCCGGATATCATTGTTCATGAATCAGATGGACAAGTTCAACAACTTGTGTAATTAGCGGATAAATAATTGTTATTTTAGTATTCCTCTGACACTTGGGAGATAAGAGTATTTTGTATTTGCCGGCGTGTTGATAAATAACTTATTGTTGATATTTCATGCAATGAATTTTTTATAATTTTGCTGTACAAAAAAGTACATGCAGGAAACTATAATAATTTTTGATTTTGGCTCACAATATACACAACTGATTGCCAGGCGTGTCAGGGAATTAAATGTGTATTGCGAAATTCATCCCTATAATCACCCTTTAGCCCTTGCTGAAAATGTTAAAGGCCTGATTCTTTCCGGAAGCCCTTTTTCTGTGCGGCAGCCCGATGCACCCACGATTGACCTTTCGCCTTTCAGGGGTCGTGTTCCTATTCTTGCCGTATGTTATGGGGCGCAGTTTCTGGCGCATCTCGCTGGCGGCGAAGTGCTGCCGTCTGAAATCAGGGAGTATGGCAGGGCCAACCTCTCTTTTGTTGATCAGTCGTCTGATCTGGCTAAAAATATGTCGCCAGGCAGCCAGGTATGGATGTCGCATGGCGATACGATACTTTCTGCACCGGCTGATTTCAAGGTGGTTGCCAGCACACCCGAGGTCAGGTATGCCGGTTTTTCCATTGAGGGTGAACCTACCTATGGTATTCAGTTTCATCCCGAAGTGTATCATTCCACCGAAGGCATGGTGTTGCTAAAAAACTTCGTTGCAGGGATATGTCGTTGCAGCCGCTCATGGACACCCGACTCCTATATCGATACTACGGTAAAGGAGCTACAACAAAAACTTGGTAATGATAAAGTATTGCTGGGTTTGTCGGGTGGGGTGGATTCCAGTGTGGCGGCAGTGTTATTGCACAAGGCCATAGGCAACAGGCTGTTCTGCATTTTTGTGGACAACGGACTGCTCAGGAAAAACGAATTTGAAAGTGTACTGGAGAATTATAAGAGTATGGGTTTGCAGGTAAGCGGGGTACGGGCTGGAGAATATTTTCTTCAGGCTCTCGAAGATGTTGCCGACCCTGAGAAGAAAAGGAAAATTATCGGAAAAACTTTTATAGAAGTCTTCGACAGGGAAGCCCATAAAATTAAAGAGGTGCAATGGCTGGCGCAGGGCACCATTTATCCTGATGTTATTGAATCTGTTTCGGTCAAGGGACCTTCAGCCACCATAAAATCGCATCATAATGTGGGCGGCTTGCCTGATTTTATGAAACTCAAGGTGGTGGAACCGCTGAAATCCTTGTTTAAGGATGAAGTAAGAAGGGTAGGGTTGGCGCTTGGTATAAAATCCGAAATTCTTAACCGTCATCCCTTCCCCGGGCCTGGCCTTGGAATCAGGATAATCAGCGCTATTACTCCCGAAAAGGTACGTATTTTGCAGGAAGTGGACTATATTTTTATCGAAGGATTGAAATCACAAGGATTATACGACAAAGTGTGGCAGGCTGGCGCCATGCTGCTTCCCGTGCAGTCGGTAGGCGTGATGGGCGACGAAAGAACCTATGAATATGTGGTCGCCCTGAGGGCAGTGAACTCTACCGATGGCATGACAGCCGACTGGTCGCAGTTGCCTTACGAATTTCTGGCAAAAGTTTCTAACGATATTATCAATAAAGTGAAAGGCGTCAACCGGGTAGTTTATGATATTAGCTCAAAGCCGCCTGCAACGATAGAATGGGAATAAAATGAGCAGATTAACGACATTATCTTTTGGTTTTTTACTTCTTATCTGGTGCACCAATGTGGCCGCTCAGGAAGTTCAGATTAGTCCCCAAAAGGAAACTATTGGTAATATTGAGTACTACTTACATACCGTTAATCCCGGACAAACCATTTATGGTATTTCCAAGGCTTACACCGTTAGCATGGAGGAGATTATGAAATCTAATCCTCAACTAAAAAAAGGGCTCCGCGCCGGTGATATCATCAAAATTCCGGTTATAACCAGCAATCAGGCAAAAAAATTCATATCTCATGAAGTAGTCAGGGGCGAAACACTTTATGAAATTTCTTTTAATTACAATGTGAAAGTCAGTGAAATATTGAGCTGTAATCCTGGCCTCACAGAAAAGCTAAAACCAGGCAGCACCATCCAGATACCTGTAGCCGAGAAAAAAATCAAAGACACTGTTACCACCACTTACGGACTGCATATTGTCAGGCAGGGCGAAACAATTTATTCTATAGCACGCCTTTATGCAAGCACTATCGATGAGTTGAAGAAAATTAACCAGGGACTCACCGAAACCATACAGGTTGGTCAGCAGATTAGACTGCCTTTTGGTGCCGTTATCGGTAAAATTGCTGCCAAAGATTCAGCAGTAAAAAAGGATTCGGTCATCCTTATTGATTGTGGTAAATCAGGTGTAAACAATACTTACCGTATAGCCCTGCTCATCCCGTTTTACCTCGACCGGACCTACAGCATTGATACAGCCGACGGTAAAACTCCGGTTTCTTCCCATCAATCGCTGAATTTTATTCAATTTTACGAAGGGGTTCGCATGGCAATAGACTCACTTAAACAAAGTGGCTTGTCCTTAATGATTTATGTTTATGATGTCCATGAAAATACCGATGTGCAAAGTTTTGTTACGCAGAAAACCGAAATGAAAAATATGGACCTGATCATCGGCCCGTTTTTCATGAATAATTTTTCTCAATTTGCCGATTGGGCCAAAAATCATCGAATCAACATTGTAAATCCCTTTACCAAGAAAGAATCGGTGTTGGAAAATAACCCCTTTGCATTTAAAGTTGTTGCCTCCGATTCCTCCCAAGCTGCTAAAGTACTTGGTTTTATTGCTCAAACATATCCCGGCTCTAACGTGATTGTAGTTCAACGTAACTCCGACAGCAGTTTGGTAAAGGCTTTTGATTTGAACGCCAGTATGATAAATCAAAGCGTAAGCCTGTTCACATATCATAGAGTCAACTATTCCGGCAAAGGGTTTGCGGCCTTGTCTGATGAGCTTAAGAGTGATGTTGTTAATGTGGTAATTACACTGGCGCAGGGTGAAGCTTTTGTTTCGGCATATATACGAAATTTGAATGAAGCGGCTCATAAACATAAAATTGTACTCTTCGGAATGCCATCATGGGAGCAATATCCCAGTCTCGATCTCGAATACCTGATGAACCTTAGCCTTCATATCTTCGATAATTATTTTATTGATTACAACAAACCCGAAACCGCCGATTTCATCAAAAAATTCAGGCGAAAATATTCAACGGAGCCTGATTATTATGGCTATCAAGGTTATGACCTTATGATGTATTTTTCCCATGTCCTGGGTAAATATGGAAAAAACTTTCAGCAATGCCTGGAACAATACAATCCTTCGCTGCTCGAAACCGAATATACGTTCCGGAAAACCATTTCGGGCGGCTACGGGAATATTGGCTGTATGATATACCGATACGAAAATTACAAGATAATAAATGCGGTGCTGAATCCCAAAAAGGAAATTAAGCTCGTCGAAACAAGAAAACCCTGATTTTATTTTCTGAACAAGATCTCTTTAAGCGCTTCAAGGACTTGGTCTAATTCTTCAACAGTGTTGTATTTACTAAACGAAAAGCGGATTGCCGGCATCGCGCTATTGGCAAGTAGTGCACTGAGTACATGCGATGCATTTACAAGCCCCGAACTGCAGGCACTCCCTCCGGAAACTGCAATATTTTTCATGTCCAGTTTCTGAAGCAATAATTTGTTGTTATAAACATCAGGCACCGAAACATTAATAATGTTATACAACCCTTTCCTGTCGCAGGATGCATTGAAAATCAGTTCAGGAAAATTCAGTTTTAATTTTTCAATAAAATATAATTTCAGGTTCGAAATATATTCCCTGTTCTTTGCCATATTGCGGTAAGCAATTTCAAATGATTTTGCCATTCCTGCTATGCCATAGATGTTTTCTGTCCCCGACCGCATGTTGCGTTCCTGGCCTCCGCCACATATCATGGGCGCAATTTTAACGCGTGAGTTGAGGTACAAAAAACCTATTCCTTTGGGTCCATGCAATTTGTGAGCCGAGCAGCAAGTGATATCCGGGCCGTGTTCCGACAGTCTGTTTTCATATTTTCCCATACTCTGAACCATATCGGATAAAAACAGCGCGTGGTATTCTTTGCAAAGTCTTGAAATTTCCATAACAGGAAATAATGTGCCTGTTTCATTATTGGCATGCATGATAATTACGAATGCTTTTTCTTTTTCGTTCAAAAGCTCTTCAAGATGTTCCAGATCAAGGTTCGCATTTTTATCAATCCTGACAAAAGAAACCTGCACCGGAGTGGTTTTGTGAACATTTTCAATGGTATGTGTAACTGCGTGGTGTTCAATGGCGGTGGTGATAATCCTTTTAATTCCATAGGCCGCAACAACACCCTGTATGGCGGTGGCAATGGCCTCGGTGGCGCATGAAGTAAAATAAATTTCCGATGATTTTACTGTTAGTAAATCAGCAATTAGCGATCTGGATTCTTCAATGAGTACCCGGCTGTTGCGCCCAGCGGCGTGAGATGATGAGGGATTGCCAAAATAATCTTTTATGATGCGGCACATGGTTTCCGCTACTTCGGCATCCAGAGGTGTGGTAGCAGCATTGTCGAGATAAATCATGAGTGAGTTTTTTAGAAGAAAAAAATAATTTCCTCTCGATTGACTAATCGTCGGATGGGTTCCGGTTTATGAGTTCACGGATATCGTCGAGCAGCTTTTTCGCCAGGGTTTCTGCCTTAATCATTGAATCGCTTTCGGCATAGATACGAATAATTGGTTCGGTATTGGACCGGCGCAGATGTACCCATCCATTTTCGATATCGATACGCACCCCGTCGGCTGTGTTTACCGGATGGTTTTTGTATTTTTCCTTTATTTGGTCAAGAATTTCATAAATATCAACATCTGTCCCGGCTTCAATTTTGTTCTTTGAGATAAAATAGTCGGGATATTTGGCTCTCAGGGTGGAACACGAGCATTTTGATTTAGCCAGATGTGATAAAAACAAGGCAATGCCTGCCAGTGCGTCGCGGCCATAGTGCAATGGGGGATATATCACGCCGCCGTTGCCTTCGCCGCCTATGACGGCTTGATGATTTTTCATAACATCCACTACGTTTACCTCACCGACGGCCGAAGTAAAATACTCTTTGCCATATTTTCTGGTAAGGTCGCGCAGGGCCGATGTGGATGAGAGATTGGAAACGGTATTTCCGGGAGTTTGGCTAAGCACGTAATCAGCCACGGCTACCAGGGTGTATTCTTCGCCGAACATTTCGCCATCTTCGCAAACAATGGCCAGGCGGTCCACATCGGGATCCACCACAAAACCCACATGCGAATTGTTTTTTACCACACTCTCGGCCAGAGCCCCGAGATTTTCAGGCAGCGGTTCGGGATTGTGCGGAAATTTTCCGTCAGGAATACAATACAGTTCGTTTACTTCGGCTACCCCGAGCGCTTTTAACAAGCGCGGCAGGGCTATGCCGCCGGTAGAATTCACACAATCAATAGTAACATTAAACCGGGCTTTTTTGATGGCTTCGGTATCTACCAGGGGTAATTCCAGTATTTTTTCAATATGCAGGTCGATAAGGGTGTCGTTTTCGCTATAAAAACCAAGGTTATTTATCTCGGCATAGGCCAGATCGCTTTTTTCGGCTATCTTCAAAAAATCCGCTGCCTCCTGGTTGGTGAGAAATTCACCTTTGGCATTAAGCAGTTTCAATGCATTCCAATTCCTTGGGTTATGGCTTGCCGTAATAATGATTCCGCCATGGGCCTTTAGTTCCGTAACGGCTATTTCGGCTGTTGGCGTGGTGGTAAGCCCGATGTCAACAACATCTATCCCCATCGACATCAGCGTTCCGCAAACAAGCCTGTTCACCATATCGCCTGATATGCGCGCATCGCGACCGACGACAACTTTGCATTTTGTCTTGGAGTCAGCAATAAAAGCGGCATAAGCGCTTGTAAACCTTATTATTTCAAGCGGACTGAGGCCTTGACCTGCTTTGCCCCCAATGGTTCCGCGGATTCCCGAAATGGATTTGATTAATGGCATAAATGAAAATTTTATTCTTATGCAAAAATACTCGAATGTTGTTAGTATGACGAAAAAATTTTCAAACAACTATTGTTAGCTGATTTTTTCGAAAAAAGTGCCTGGATTGAATATTATTGCTTAAATTTGCTAAAGAAAAAGAAAGATAAGATGTCGGAATATTTTGATGAATTTGAGGGTTTTGACGATATCGATGATATGGAAATGTCGTCTTTGATTTCTCGTTTTGAACAGATGCAACAGCAGAATGACCCTGTTTTTTTTGATGTTTTTGAATGCGAAGATATAATTGACTATTATTTTGCCAGAGAAAACCTGAAACAAACTGGCCTGGCTTTGCAATATGCTATTAAGCTGCATCCAGATTCTGACGCGCTCCTGCTGCGGCTTGCTATGCTGCATGCCTCTGCCAATGAATCGGAAAAAGCACTGCAATTACTAAAAAAAGTTAAACCCGATGCCGAAGAGGATCCGGAAATCAATTTTGCTAAGGCAGGCATTTACAGTCAGTTGAAAATGTACTCACAGGCAGTAAACGAATATAAAAAACTTCTCGATGTCTGGGAGGATCCCGGCGAAATATATTTTAATATCGCTTTTGAATATGAGAATGCCGGTAACTACAATAAAGCACTGAACTATCTGAAAATTGCCCTGGAGAAAGACCCGTCGAATACCAACCTGCTTTACGAACTGGGCTATTGTTTCGAGATATTGAACCGTACCGAAGAATCGGCCAAATTTTTTACCAACTATTTAAAAAACCATCCTTATTCCGATGTGGCATGGTTTAACCTGGCTATTGCCTATGGCAACCTGGGCTTGTATGAGAAATCAATCGATGCCAACGATTATGTAATTGCAATCAATCCAAAATTTACTTCAGCATATTATAATAAAGCGCATGCACTGAATGAGCTGGGACGCTTTGATGAAGCCGTGCTGGTTTTCGAAGACCTTATTGCCGCCGACGAACCCGACGCCCTCACGTACTATTATCTCGGCGAATGTTTCGAAAAAATGAAATCATGGGACAAGGCCCTCGAAAATTATCACCGTGCGCTGGAACTGGATGAATTTTTGGGTGAAGCCTGGATGGGTCTCGGCAATGTTCACGATGAACAGTGTAATTATTGCAAAGCCCTGCTCTACACCCGCAAAGCTGTTGATGTAGAGCCCATAAACCCTGAATACTGGTATATGCTTGGCGACCTATTGTTCAAAATGAACCAGAAAGAACAAGCCATGGACGCTTACAATAAAGTTTATGAGCTGGATCACAGTAACCGCGATATACTGTTGGATATTTCGGAAGTGCTGTTTGATTTGGGAAAGGTTGACCAGGCCCTACTTACAACAAGCAAGGGCATTGAAGAACAACCCGAAAATATTTCCTTGTATTATCGCCTGGCCGCCATGCTGTATCTGACAGGCAAAGAAAAAGAATCCCTTTTGGTGTTCGAGCAGGCAGTATCACTTGATAAAGAACTGGTAGCCGAATTTTTTGATTTCGATACCACCTTGAAGGAAAAGGCCGAATTTCTCGAAATTCTCAACCTTTATTAGCAGATTTTGTAGTATATTTTTTGTGTGCCAAATTAGCAGAAAAATCCTATTTTTGCGGAAAACATTATTATGGTAATACTACAAAAAATTATACAGGCCGCTGATACCGCTAAAATGACTGTGGCCACCGAAGCACATACGGGACTAACAGCCTGGATAGCCGATCTGGCTACTGGATTTATTGAATCTGCCGGTTACACAGGCATTATGGTGCTTATGATGCTTGAAAGCATGGTGGCTCCTGTGCCTAGCGAAGCCGTGATGCCTTTTGCAGGATTTGCCATCTACGAAGGCACGCTCACCTGGCCGGGTGTTATCTTTTTTAGCACCTTAGGAAGTATAATAGGCTCATTGATAGGTTATTGGATGGGTGCCAAGGGTGGCAGACCGCTTGTGGAAAAATGGGGAAAATACCTGTTGCTCGATAAACACGACCTCGATATCACCGAGAAATGGTTCAACAAAAAAGGCGATATGACCGTATTGGTATGTCGTTTTATTCCTGTGGTGCGGCACGTTATATCTATCCCTGCAGGTATGGGACGGATGAACCTCATGAAATTTTCAATCTACACTGTGCTGGGCGCCTGTATGTGGAACACCATACTCACCATCGCCGGGTATTACCTGAAGGAAAACTGGGACCAGATTATGAAATACAGTCACATCATTGATTATGTGATTGTTGCAGTTCTCGCAATAATCGTTATTTACTACGGTTATAAGTTGTACCTGAACCGTAAAAAAAGCAAAACTGTCTAAAAGATGCGGCTTTATGGGCTTATTGGCGAATCACTGAAACATTCATATTCGGAAAAGTTTTTTACCGAAAAATTCAAGCAGGAAAAAATTGCCGATGCCAGGTATTTTCTGTTCCCGATGAAAAATATTGCCGATTTTCAATCGTTGGTGCAGCGTTATCAGTTTTCGGGATTAAATGTTACTGTTCCTTTCAAGAAAAGTATCATGAGCTATCTTGATGCACTCGACGAAGATGCGGTCAGGGTAGGGGCAGTGAACACTATAAAATTTATTAACGAAGGTGAAACAACCATTACCAAAGGTTTTAACACGGATATTGTTGGTTTTGAGGCGCTGCTCAGCAATTTTTCTTTGCCTGCCGGCATCAGTGCGCTGATACTTGGTACGGGCGGGGCATCCCAAGCCGTGGCCTTTGTTTTGAAGAAAAGAAATATCCCTTTTCATTTTGTTTCGCGCCATCCAGCCCATACCGAAATATTTTCATACCAGTCGCTCACGGCTGGGTTAGTTTCTGAACATCAACTGATAATAAATGCCACACCTGCAGGCATGTACCCTGATATCGAAAGTTTTCCCTCCATACCCTACGAAGCTGTTTCAAAAAATCATATTTGTATCGATTTGATTTACAATCCCGACATAACCGTATTTATGCAGAAGTGCCTACAGTGCCAGGCTCGGGTTTTAAATGGCCTGGAAATGCTGAGGGTTCAGGCTGAAAAATCATGGGAAATCTGGAATCAATAATTTTTTATTTTTTTATTTTGTTGAAAACAAAAATAATGTATCTTTGCACTCTCAAATTCAGGTTCGGTAGTTCAGTTGGTTAGAATACGTGCCTGTCACGCACGGGGTCGCGGGTTCGAGTCCCGTCCGGACCGCCAAAACAAAACGCTGTGAGCTTTATTAAAACT
>DAONFU010000046.1:10952-15753 GCA_035403765.1 Bacteroidales bacterium | reverse complement strand
GGACATTTCATGAAATGTCCGTACATAGAAATAAAAAAAAGTATTCAATAAGATAAAGTGGAAACGTCTGAATTACTGAAACGGGTAAGAAAAATTGAAATCAAGTCGCGCGGACTGACGAACCAGATTTTTTCCGGACAGTATCATAGCGCCTTTAAAGGTCGTGGGATGGCTTTCAGCGAAGTACGCGAATACAATTTCGGCGATGACATCCGCTCTATTGACTGGAATGTTACCGCCAGATTTGACCATCCCTATGTAAAGGTGTTTGAAGAAGAAAGGGAACTAACGGTGATGCTCCTGATTGATGTCAGCGGTTCGAATTATTTTGGCACACAGCAAATGCTGAAAACCGAAAAAATCACCGAAATAGCAGCCGTGCTGGCATTCTCGGCCATTCAAAACAACGACAAAGTGGGTGTGGTATTTTTTAGCGACCGGATAGAAAAGTTCATCCCGCCAAAAAAAGGCACGGCCCACATTTTGCGCATCATACGTGAACTAGTTACCTTTAAATCGCAAAGCAGCGGCACCAAACTCTCAGAACCTCTGCGTTTTCTGACCAATGCAATAAAAAAACGGTGCACGGCATTCCTGATTACCGACTTTATGGATACCGGCTTTCAGGATGCCATAAAAATCGCCTCCCGCAAGCACGACCTCATAGGTATCAGAATCGTGGACAAACGCGAAAGCGAACTGCCCCGGGCTGGACTTATGAAATTCAGAGACTTCGAGAGCAACCAGACCTACTGGGTGGATACGTCAGGCAAGGAGTTTCAGGAAACTCACAGATACCGCTGGCAACAACATGAAAAAATGCTTCACGACATCTTTGTAAAAAGCCGCATAGACATTGCCAAAGTAAACACCGACGAAGACTTTACCAAACCGCTGATCAAATTATTTAAAAAACGCGAATCAAGATATTAAGAGTATGAAACCGGGAATAAGGCTATCGGATTTTTTTGTCATACTGATGTTCATCGGGCTGCCGACGGCTGTTTTTGCCCAAAAGCCTGAAGCCGTCGCCTCTATCGATTCAAACAACATACTTATCGGCGACCAGATAAAATATAATTACAAATTCACATTTCCCAGCGCAGCAACTCCTTTAATGCCCGTTATTGCCGACACCTTAACCAAAGAAGTGGAAATAGTTTCGCGCAGCAAAATGGATACCGCCGTCTCAGCCGACAAAAAGTTCACCTCTCTTTCACAAACCTTATACATTTCCTCATTCGACTCTGGTACTTTTGTAATTCCGCCGATGGTTTTCTCCTATCAGCAGCCCAACGACACTACCACTTACTACGCCAGCACCAACCCGATAATGCTTTATGTTAACACAGTGCCTGTTGACACCACCAAGGAATTCAAAGACATAAAAAAGCCTCTCAGCGAACCCCTGACCTGGCGCGAAATACTACCCTGGGCTTTACTCGGGCTTGCCATATTACTAATCACCGGCATCGTAATATTTGTATGGCGCAAACTCAGAAGAAAAGAACCCATAATACAATTGCCCCAAAAGCCCAAAATACCTCCTTACGAACAAGCCCTTACCGAGCTGGAAGCCTTACGTATCCAAAAACTTTGGCAAAGTGGCAAAACCAAGGAATTTCACTCCGGACTGACGGATATCCTTCGTACTTATCTGGAAGGACAATTTCGGGTGGAAGCTATGGAAATGGTAACCTCCGACGTTATCCAATCGCTAAAAGCAACACAGATTCCTCAGGAAGAAATAAACAGAATGGAAAAAATTCTCACCCTGGCAGATATGGTAAAATTTGCTAAGTTTAACCCGCTGCCCGACGAACACGACCAAAGCCTGAAAAACGGGGTGCTGTTTGTGGAAAACACCAGGCCAAAAACCAGTATTACTGCACAGGCAGGCACAACTAGCGAACCCAATAGCCAGAAACCTCAAGAAGACCCAAAAACTGAATAAAAATGTTACTCAGCATACTCTACATATATCTTGCACAACCGTGGTATCTGCTGTTGCTGATCATCATTCCGCTGCTGATAGTTCATTATTTTTATAAGCATAAAAACAGCACCTCCGATATTGGATATTCGTCTGCTTCGGGAATCGAAAACATTTCTCCCACACTCAGGCAACGGCTGATACATCTGCCCTTCATGTTGCGTATGCTGCTCATCGCCCTGCTGATTTTCATCATTGCGCGGCCACAAAGCAGCCTCGACAAAAGTGATATCAGGGTGGAAGGGATAGATATCCTTATCTCATTAGACATCTCGGGCAGTATGCTTGCCGAAGATTTCAAACCCAACCGCCTGGAAGCATCCAAAGAGGTAGCCATGCAGTTTATTGACGGCCGGCCCGACGACCGCATTGGTCTGGTAATTTTCAGCGGAGAATCTTTTTTGCAATGCCCGCTCACCGTTGACCACGCTGTACTGAAATCGTTTTTCAGCGAGGTGAAAAGCGGTATGATAACCGACGGGACTGCCCTGGGCGACGGTCTGGGCCTGTCGGTATTCCACATCAAAAAAAGCAAGGCTGTCAGCAAAGTAATTATCCTGCTTACTGATGGCATCAACAATACCGGGTCGCTCGATCCGCTCACCGCAGCGGAGATAGCAAAAAAATTTGGCATCCGGGTATATACTATCGGAGTTGGAAAAATGGGAAAGGCACCCTACCCTTTCCAAACCTCCTTCGGCATACAATATCAGAATATTGACGTGCAGATTGATGAAAAATTGCTGCAACAGGTAGCCGAAATAACCGGTGGAAAATATTTCAGGGCAACCAACAAAAAGAAACTCGAAGAAATTTATGATGAAATAAATAAACTGGAGAAATCGAAAATCGATGTTACCCGTTTTCAAAACAAAAAAGACGAATATTTTGTATTTATCCTGGCAGCATTGGGGCTGCTGGTACTGGAAATTGTTCTGCGATTAACTATTTTCAAAAAAATACCCTGATACGGCTATGGTTGCATTTGATCACCTGATATTATTAAGCCTGCTGATACTTATCCCTGTATGTATCGTACTGTTCTTGCTGATGTTACGCTGGAAGAGAAAAACCATGCAACAGTTTGGCGATACCGGCGTGGTACAACGCATCCTCACAGACCACTCGCCTTCCAGACCTATAGTGAAATTTGTCCTGCTCATGCTAGCCCTGTCGATGCTGGTTTTTGCCGTCGTCAACATGAAAATTGGCTCCAGAATGAGTTCAGAAAAAAGAAAAGGCCTTGACATTATCATCGCCCTCGACATCTCCAACAGCATGCTGGCACAGGATATTAAACCCAGCCGTATCGTGCGGTCGCAAATGGCTATCACAAAACTTGTTGATAAATTTGAAGACGACCAGATCGGAATAATTGTCTTTGCCGGTAAAGCACAGGTCCTGCTGCCGGTAACCACCGACTATGCAGCGGCCAAGATGCTGGTCTCCGAAGCAAATCCCGATATTATGCAGGCACAGGGCACCGCCATTGGCGAAGCCATAAACCTCGCCAGGGTATCTTTTGACAAAAACAGCAAAAACAAAAAAGCCATCATTGTGATATCCGATGGCGAAAACCACGAAGACGACGCCATTGAGGCTGCACGTGCAGCCGCCAACGAAGGGCTGCTGACCTACACCATAGGAATAGGCTCTGCCGCAGGAGCACCCATACCGGTGAGTATGTCGGGATTTAATATTGAATACAAAAAAGACAACTCCGGCAATACGGTGGTAAGCAAACTGAACGAAACCATGCTGCAGCAGGTTGCGGCTGCAGGAAGGGGAACTTATGTAAGGGCAAGCACCAACGATGCAGGCCTGAACAAAATCTTCGACGAAATAAACAAGCTGGAGAAAAAAGAATATGAAGCCCGGGTTTTCGCAGAATACCGCAATACATATATGTATTTTGTCATTGCAGCATTGCTGCTCCTGATTGCCGACCTGATTATCCTGGAAAGAAAAACCCGCTTGACGCGCAACGTACACCTTTTTGAAAAAAAACATATAATTTCGTAGTCTGATTTAATATGAAAATGACAGTTTTACATAGTAAACCAGGAAAAAAAAGTTGGCGGTTTCAACTCGCAGCAATCATAGTACTGTTGGGTATTGCGACTCATGTTCCTGCTCAACAGGCGGTGAAAGACCTCAGGTCGGGCAACAAACTATTTGAAAAAAACGATTACAAATCAGCCGAAATAAGCTACCGCAAAGCCCTCGAAAAGCAAAACAATTATCAAAAAGCCTGGTTCAACCTCGGCGATGCTATGTACAAGCAGGGCAAATACGAAGAGTCGGAAAAGATTTTTCAAAACCTTACCGAGTCGGATATTCCTAAAGAAATTGCCGCCAAAGCATACCACAACCTCGGAAACAGCCAGCTTCAACAAAAAAAATACCAGGAAAGTGTGGAATCATATAAAAATGCACTGCGCCAAAAACCCAATGATCCCGAAACCAAATACAACCTGGAGTACGCCAAAAGGATGATCCAGAAACAACAGCAACAGCAACAAAACCAGGACCAGAAACAACAGCAGCAACAGCAACAACAACAACAGCAACAACAAAATAAGGAACAGAAGCAGGACAAAAATCAGCAAAACCAACAAAACCAGCAAAAACAACAAATATCAAAAGAAGATGCCGAACGCATGCTGAACGCATTGCAGAATAAAGAAAAAAACCTCAGGGAAAAAATGGCAAAAGAACAACAAAATCAGAATTATAAAACGGAGAAGGATTGGTAAGGGAGAGGGATTGGGTTAATTGAGTTAATTAGGGAAAAAGGAGATTAGGAGA
>DAONFU010000046.1:0-10852 GCA_035403765.1 Bacteroidales bacterium | reverse complement strand
TAAGGGAGAGGGATTGGGTTAATTGAGTTAATTAGGGAAAAAGGAGATTAGGAGATTAGGAGATTGGGAGATTGGAAGAATGGAAGAATGGAAGAATGGGAGATTGGGAGATTGGGAGATTGGAAAAATGGAAGATTGGGAGAATGGGAGAATGGGAGAATGGAAGAATGGAAGATTGGGAGATGGGAAAATAGAGAGCCGATCTCGGATGAAAAAAAGGAAACCTGGAGCGTGTTATAACGGTAATGCAACAAAAAAAATGAAAGGAATCATCACCAAATACAGACATTGTGCGTTAATCATTGTAACCATAGTTTTTTGTAGTGTTCCGGGCATTGTCCGGGCTCAGAAATTTACAGCATCAGCCAGTTCTACAAACGCCGGATTAAACAATTCGATAAGGATAACTTATTCCCTATCGGATGCTCAGGCCGAAAGTTTTCAGGCACCATCATTCAGCGGATTTAACGCCAACGGCCCATACAATTCGTCGAGCAACAACATTTCGTTTATCAATGGAAAATCCGTAGTACAAAGCACGCAAAGCTGGATATACACGCTTACACCAACCAAAGCAGGAAAGTTTACTATCGAACCGGCCAAAGTTAAGGTAAACGGGCAATGGATATCATCCAACAACCTGACCATTGAAGTTGCCAACACCGGCACGGCAACAGGCAGTCAGCAGCAGCAACAACAAACAAAACAAACCCAGGAGGCCGCCGTCGAAGCCTCTGCCACCGACCTTTTTGTAAAAGTTTTTGCCGACAAAACCAATGTGATGCAGGGAGAACAGCTTACCGTTACCTACAAAATATATACCCGCATCCCTGTATCGCAATACGCCATACAGAAACTGCCAACTTTCTCAGGATTCTGGTCTTATGACCTGATGAAAAACAAGGAACAGGCCGTTCAATACAACGAAACCGTCAACGGGCAAAAATATACCGTGGCCGAGATTCGTAAGGTGGCGTTGTTTCCGCAAAAGTCGGGAAAACTTACCGTGGACCCGCTAGAAGTGGAAGCCCTGGCCCACATCCTGGTCAAGAAAAAAGCCAATAACCCCTTTGGTAACTTCTTTAACGACCCATTCTTTAACGACCCCTTTTTCCAGAACGCTTTTACCAGCGGCTATCAGGAAGTAAAGAAGGTACTCAAATCCAACGCCTTAGCCATCAATGTTTCGGCACTGCCTGCCGGGCAACCCGAAGATTTTTGCGGACTAGTGGGCAATCTGAACATGGAGGCCACACTCGACAAAAACGAAGTAAAGTCCAATGATGCGGTTACCCTGACAGTGAAAATCAGCGGCAAAGGAAACTTAAACCTCATCGACAACCTGAACATCGAATTTCCTCCTGACTTTGAAGTGTACGACCCGCAAATCACCGAAAACATTTCTTCAGGAAATGAAATATCAGGATCAAAAACTTTCACCTACCTGATTATTCCGCGCACACAGGGCAACTTCAAACTAAACCCGATTACGCTGAGTTATTTCGATAAAAACAAAAAGTCATACACTACACTGAGCTCAGGCGAAATCAATCTCAAAGTAGGCAAGGGCGATGGAAGCGGCGGTGCTTACAGCAGCAGCACCAGCAAAGAAGACATAAAATACATTGGCAGCGATATCAAGTTTATTGAAAACAAAGATTTTGAAGTTTTTCCGGGAGGTTATTTCTTTTTTGGCTCTTCATGGTACTGGTTTCTGCTGGTGTTACCGGTATTATTGTTTATTGCCTTTGTGATACTGATGCGACGCTACATCAAATTGCAAAGCAACACGGTACTGCTCAAAAACAGGCGTGCCACCAAAGTCGCTTTAAAAAGGTTAAAACAGGCCAACACCTTTATGAAATCCAACGAGCGCAATAATTTTTACCAGGAACTCTCGAAGGCCTTATGGGGATATGTCTGCGACAAGTTTTCTATACCCTTATCGGAATTGTCGCTTGACACCGCACGCGAAACCCTGACAAGCAAAAATATTGAAGAAAGCATACGCACCAAATTTATTGAAATACTTGATGATTGCGAATTTGCCCGTTTTGCACCTGCCGAAGCAACCAAAGGTATGGAAACATTATACAACGAAGCCGTGGAAATAATCAGTAAAACAGAACGAGAATTGAAATAAAAAATAATGAAATGATGAAAAAGATCTTCCTGCTTGTCGTTATCATTATTCAATGGTTGCTGGCATCAGCGGCCGACAATAAAGATATAATTGCCCGTGCCAACCAGGCCTATACAGAGGAAAAATACACTGAAGCCATTGAATTGTATGAGCAAGTGGCAAAAAACAATTTACAATCTTCAGAACTTTTCTATAACCTGGGCAACGCTTATTTTAAAACCAAAGATTACCCTTCGGCGCTGCTTTATTATGAAAAAGCAAAAAAATTAAACCCTTCCGGCGAAAAAATTTTATTTAACATCAATGTTGCCAATACCAAAATTATTGACAAAATAGAAGAGCTGCCCCAACCCTTCTACAAAAGATGGATGACAGGGTTCCGCCAAAGCCTTTCTGTTGACACCTGGGCGGTACTCGGCCTGATATTTTTGTTTGTTTTTTTCGCAGCAGCCGCCCTTTACCTTATCGGGAATACCATCACCATACGCAAGGTGTTTTTTTGGTTTGGTGTAATTTTCTTTTTGGGGGCTTTGATTTCAGGTATCAGCGCATACCATCAGCACCGCGACTTCCAAACTGCCCGTGAAGGTATTGTTTTCGAGCCGACTGTTAATGTGAAAAGCTCTCCAGACGACGGCAGTCAGGATATTTTTGTTATCCACGAAGGAACCAAAGTAAAAATCACCGACAAGGTTGGTAGCTGGATAGAAATAAGGATTGCCAATGGCAGTGATGGCTGGGTGCCTGAATCGGTGGTAAGAATAATTTAAACAGAATCTGGGGATTTCTCGCGTGCTATCAAAAATTCCTTTTGTGTCAGTAGATAAGTAACTTTTTTTTCGCCACTACCTTTTCGCTGTTTTTGATTATTACCACATAAAAGCCTGGCCCCGCCTCTGTCATATCAACAGAAGCATTGCCTAAATATGGCCCTACTGCAAGCAGGAAACGACCATCAGCCGACCAAACCTCCACAAGGTAATTTTCGGTGCCATTCGTGTTTATCCTGAAAATCCCCGAATTGGGATTGGGTGCGATGTCAATACTGTACGCGGCCTCGATGCCAATTCCTGTTACGGTATCCTCGGCAACAAAAATAGTGTCATGGCCGGAACACCCATGCACAGTAACCACAACCCAGACAGTATCTGCACCTGAAACCGTAATGTGCTGCGTATTGTCGCCCGTTGACCACCAATATTCCGCACCCGGATTGCCTGCATCAAGCATTATACTGCAACTCGCACAAATGCTGGTATCAGGCCCCAAATTCACCACGGGGGAAGAATAAACCGTAACAACCTGCACGGCAGTATCCGAACATGATTCAAACGATGTCAACAGGGTAACAGTGTCGGTGCCACTAACTGCAATCAGGGCCGGGGCATTAAAATCATTACTATAGTTTACTCCATTGATATACCATTGCCAGGTCAGGGCTCCCGTAGTGAGATTACTAAAATCAACCGTATCACCGGCACATACAGGATTGGGATTACAAGTAAATGAGGCAGACGGTTTCTGGCAGTCTATTTGGAATACCCAACAGTCGAACAACCCATGGTTGCCCACCACATCGCCATCGCTGGAATTTGAAAACCCATAACATATTATTCCATTTTCGGTACTTTGCCTGATGCCTCCAATGCGGTCGTTGCTGCTTCCCCCATAGCAATTACCCCAAATAACACCACCCGTTTGATCCGGTGAGCAAACCCAATAATCGAAATTGCCGTGATTTCCCGTAACATCACCGGTGGAAGAGTTGGAATAGCCGCCAAATTTCAGGCTACCCCCTGCTTGTTTCAGCAGATAAAGCCCATAGTCATCTCCCACGCCGCCATAAACTTCCGAAGACAACAAGCTCCCCGAAACTGTATCCATTTTCACTATCCACACATCATTCATACCGTGGTTGCCCGCAATATCTCCATCCGTGGAAGCGGTATATCCTATCATCACAATACGGCCCGAATCATCCATCACCATCTGATTGACAAGTTCAAAGCCCGTACCGCCAATACATTTCTGCCATAAAATATTCCCTGATGGTCCCACACGAAGAATCCACCCATCGTGGATTCCGCTGCCGGGGTTGTGGTGCCCACTAACATCCACATCATTGGAAGCAGTATGGCCGTTGATAATATAACCGCCGTCAGGCATGGGCAGTAGGTTATGCCCGTCTTCATCATCGCTGCCTCCAAAGCTTTTTTCCCACAAAAGATTACCTGCCGAATCTGTTTTAAAAAGCCAGTAATCAGTACTTCCATAATTGGTATCCAAATCACCATCGGAAGAAGCAGAACCGGTTATACAAACAATTCCCAGGTCCTGTGTTTGAATTATTTCAGCAAAATGGTCGCCATCATTTCCGCTGCCGCCATAAAATTTCATCCATTGCTGATTTCCTGAAGAGTCGGCTTTAATGAGCAACACATCAAACCCCCCGTGGGTTCCCTGTGTCACACTATCCCTGGTAAACCCGCAAATGATGACTCCCTGGTCATGTGACGGAATAACCGAATGCGCATAATCAGCAGCAGTGGTGCCATATGTACGCGTCCAAAGCACAGTTCCGTTAAGATTTATCTTACTCAGAAAAATATCGGTCCCGCCAAGGTTGGTTGACATATCGCCGTTGGCTGAATTGGTGTATCCGGTAAGATAATACGACAGTGAATCACCTGCCACACAAAGCCCTTTGCCAAAATCAAGGCCCGAGCCGCCAATACTCTTTTGCCAGGTAATAACTGGTTGCGTAAAGGCATTAGCAACAAACAGGCAGCAACAACTTATTAAGAACAGAAATCCTTTATGTTTCATTACCATCAGAAAATTCAATATTCTTACCAAATATAGACCATTTCGATGAAATGCTATAAAATTTTTGTTACCCGATGAAATGATGTGTTCTTCACAATAAAATCTGTTTTGTTTTTTCCAACAGCACACCCTTTTCAAAAAAATCCAAATAGATGGCTCACCAACAGCTGCGCAAATGACCTCATGAACTTCTGCGTTTCATCTGCACCTACTTTTTGAATAATTTTTGCAATAACAATATGAAAAGTTTGTAACTTTACACTATTATTATAAGCCGTTCATGAGTAAGCACCTGAAAATCTGGGCAACACTGTCATTACTGATTATTTCAGGCTTTTCGGCCTTTGCCCAGTTTTATAATGGCTCGCAGCTAAACTTTGGCAAAAACCGGGTTCAATATACCGATCGTTTTTGGTCATTCATGCGCTTTGAAAAGTTTGATACGTACTTTTACCTCAATGGCAAAGAGCTGGCCGTTTATACCGCCAAATATGCCGATAAATACCTGAAAAATATAGAAAAAAAACTCGAATATACGCTCGAAGACAAGATACAGTTTATCATCTATAACAAGTTCTCTGAGCTTCAGGAAAGCAACATTGGCCTAATTCAGGATGTTAACTACAACATCGGCGGTATGACACATATTGTGGGCACCAAGGTCTTTTTGTATTATAACGGCAGCCACACCGATTTTGAAAAACAGATACGTGCCGGTATGGCACAAGTTATTATTGACGAAATGATGTATGGTGGCAAAATTACTTCTATGATAAAAAATTCGGCCCTGATGTCCATGCCCGCCTGGTATTCGCAGGGTCTGGTATCCTACATTGCCGAAGAATGGAGCGCCGACATCGACAATTACGTGAAAGATGGCATACTGCGCGGCGACTACAAGCGATATAACAGTCTTTCGGGCAACGACGCTATCTATGCCGGACATTCCATCTGGAAATATGTGGCCGACAAATACGGCCCCTCGGCAATCGCAAATATTGTGTACCTTTCTAAAGTGAGCCGTAATATAGAAAGCGGCTTTCTCTATGTCCTCGGGGTATCTTTTAAAAACCTGGCCAAAGAATGGTTGGCTTACTATGAGCAAATGTACCGCGACGGTGACCAGGGACGCCAAAAACCCCAGGAAACAGCCTTATTAAAAAAATTCAAAAAAAACATTGTTTACGGAAATTTGAAAATCAGTCCCGATGCAAAATACGCCGCATATACAACTAATTACATGGGGCAATACCGCGTTTGGCTGTTTGATTTTGAAAAAAATAAAACCCAAAAAATTCTTCAACGCGAATGCCGGCTCGACGAAAAAATCGACTACTCTTTTCCTTTGCTGGCCTGGCATCCCACAGGAAAAATGCTGGCCATCATCATGGAATCCAAAGGGAAAAACATGATGTATTCATATATGATGGACGAAAAGAAATTTGAGAAACAACAACTGTTCAACCTCGAAAAAATTCTGGACCTTTCCTTTTCACAAAACGGAAAAATGATAGTGTTTTCAGGGGTGGTACAGGGTCAAACCGATATCTATGTGTACAACGTGGCTGCTCATACCTACGAGCCAATAACCAAAGATATCTATGACGACCTTAACCCGCGTTTTGCAAATAATTCTTCCGAAATCATTTTCAGTTCCAATCGCCCCGACGACACCATAAGGTATGATGTGCTTACTTACCTCGAAACGGAAAGGGATACCATCACTCACCTGCTTCCATATACAGACATTTTCATTTACGATTACAAAACAAAGAGCAGGCTGCTGAAACGACTCACCAATACACCGCACACCAATGAAATAATGCCCCTGCCCTATGATTCCCGGTTTTATTCATTCCTTTCGGACGAAAACGGCATTTATAACCGTTATCTGGCGCGGATTGACAGCACCATCAGTTATATCGACACAGCCACACATTACCGCTATTATACCACATCCTTTGCTGCCAGCGATTATTCCAGGAACATTTTGCAACACGACATTTCGCCTGTTGCCAGAAAATCTGCAGAAGTAATCTTTTTGGAAGGCAGGCACCGCCTTTTTGTCAATGACCTTACCCCTGCCAAAGACATTAAAAAAACAACGCCTGCCAACACGTTCAACCGCACTATTTTTCTGAATAACCTGCAGCAGGAAACCCGCAACGACAACTCATTGATAAATACCGAAGAAATAGAAATCCTCAAAAACAAAAAGACAAAAAACAAGACCAAAAAACCCACCAACGTCCTTGTTGACCAGTTGGATAACGAGCCTGATACGGGAGCAGTGGATATCAACAATTATGTGTTCAGCGGAGAACAAAAATCCCTGATAGCCACAGGCCAGGATTCTCTCGGCTTGAAAGTTAAAAAAACTTTTACCCTGCCACGTCAGCAAAACTATAACGTGGAATATTCCATCAACCAGCTCGTCGGGCAGATAGACTTCAACTACCTCAACACCTCCTACCAGCAGTTTACCGGTGGCGGTTCTCCAGTGTTCCTCAATCCCGGGTTTAATGTCTTTTTTCAACTCGGTGTGATAGACCTGCTCGAAGATTACAGGATATCGGGAGGCATCAGCCTGTCGTTGAGTTTTGATAATAACGAATTTTTTATCGGATTTGAAAACCTGAAAAAACGCCTCGATCATGGCTTTTTCTATTACAGGCAGGCCAACACAAGCACCGATGGTTATTCACTCATTAAGTTGCGTTCCAACTCGCTGTTTTACGTTATGAAATGGCCTTTTTCAAGGGTGCTGGCCATCAAAGGTACGCTGCTGGGGCGCTACGATAAAATGATTTATGCTTCCACCGATTATTACAACCTGCAAGTCCCCGACATCCATGAATTCTGGACCGGTGCCAAAGGCGAGCTGGTATATGACAACACACAATACAAAGCCATTAACATCTATTACGGCTGGCGCTGGAAAATTTTTGGAGAATATTACCAAAAACTCGATAAAAAATTCAATAACCTGGTGGTGCTGGGTATGGATTTCCGCCATTACCAAAAGATTCACCGCACCTTTATCTGGGCCAACCGACTGGCGGCAAGCACCTCTTTTGGCAACAACAAATTAGTATATTATATGGGTGGTGTGGACACGTGGATTATCCCCAGGTTTAACAACGAGAATCAGGTTTCGCAAACACAGAACTATGCCTACCAGACCTTAGCTACCAATATGAGGGGTTTTGTGCAAAATGTCCGAAACGGGCCTAACTTTGCCGTCATCAACAGCGAGTTGCGATTCCCATTCGTTCGGTATTTTTCGAAGAAGCCCCTCAAAGACAACCTTTTCACCAACTTGCAGATTGTCGGTTTCGGGGATATCGGCACCGCCTGGACAGGGCTAAACCCGTATTCAGACGAAAATGTGATTACCAGACAAATAGTGCAACAAGGGCCGATTACCGTAACCCTCATCAAAAAACGCGACCCTATCGTTGGCGGATTTGGCTTTGGTCTGAGAACAAAGCTTTTAGGGTATTTTATCCGGGCCGACTATGCCTGGGGAGTTGAAAACGGTCTGTTGCAGAAACCTGTTTTCTATATCTCTTTAAGCACTGATTTTTAACCTACTACATTTTTACTATGAAAGACTTAAAATCAAAAATTAAAGAACTGTCCAGGGAGTATACCTCTGAAATAACAGACCTCAGAAGACATTTTCATGCCTATCCCGAACTGGCTTTCGAAGAAATAAAAACCGGCGACATAATCTGTGCCGAGCTCGACAAGGCCGGCATTCCTTACCAAAGGGGGATAGCAAAAACCGGCATTGTAGCTCTTATCAAGGGAAAAAATCCTGACAAAAAAGCCGTAGGCCTGAGAGCCGATATGGATGCTTTACCCATGACCGAAACCACAAATACCGACTACAGCTCTAAAAACGAAGGCCGTATGCATGCCTGCGGACACGATGTGCACATGGCTTCTATGATTGGCACGGCGTTTATTCTCAACAGCCTGAAAGACTCCTTTGAAGGCAGTATAAAAATTATCTTTCAGCCCTCGGAGGAAAAATATCCCGGTGGCGCTATCCAAATGATCATGGAAGGAGTGCTGGAAAACCCCAAAGTATCCTGTATGATAGGCCAGCATGTGCATCCCAGCGTAGATGCCGGAAAAGCTGGTTTCAAGCACGGAAAATCAATGGCGTCAACCGATGAGGTGTATATCAATGTATTAGGCAAAGGCGGTCATGCCGCCACCCCTGAACTGGTGATTGATCCCATAGTGGTGGCTTCTCACATCATCATAGGGCTGCAGCAGGTGGTAAGCCGTATGGCTACCCCTACCATCCCCACCGTGCTATCATTCGGACGGATATTTGCCAACGGAAAAACCAATATTATCCCCGATGAGGTGTTCATTGAAGGCACATTTCGTACGGTGGACGAGAACTGGCGCAAAACAGCCCACGAAAAAATCGTCGTAGTTGCCAAAAATATCGCATCGGCTTTTGGAGCCACCTGTAAAATCTTTATTGATAAAGGCTACCCGTTTTTATTTAATGACGAAAACCTCACTCACCGCATTATGCATTATGCCGAAGATTATCTGGGCAGTAAAAACGTGCAGGAAATTGACCTTAGGATGACCGCCGAAGATTTCGCCTATTTTTCGCACACCCTGCCTTCATGTTTTTATCGACTGGGCGTTAAAAACCCCAAAAGCAAAGAAATATCAAACCTTCATACACCCGGGTTTACCGTTGACGAAAATAGCCTTGAAACCGGCATGGGCCTGATGGCTTGGGCCGCCATCAACGAGCTGAGCAACAAAGAATAGACAGCTCTTACAAAAAAAATAATGCTACCCCGCAAACACTGATAACAGCCCCGATGATTTCTTTCAGCGTAACTTTCTGTCGAAGAAACATGACGGATGCGGGAATTATAAGGATTGGCACGATGGACATGATGGTGGAAGCAATACCCGCATTGGCATGTTGCACGGCGTAAAGAGAAAACGACACACCCAGAAAAGGCCCGAAAACAGAGCCCAGACCGATGCGCTTGACGGCAGAAACATTCTTTACGGCCTGACCCACATTTTGCCATTTTTTCCAGAAAGTAATCACAATTGAAAATCCGATAATCCCAGTAATGATGCGTATCTGTGTGGCTGCAAACGCACTGTAATCGCCCATGCCCACTTTACTGAAAACCAGGCCTATCGCCTGCCCGACCGCTCCTATGAATGCGAATAAAATTCCCCTCAGCGAATGGGTGAAAGAAAACATCTTTTCGCCTGTTCCTTTATTTACGATCACCACAGCAATACCACCAAGTGTCAGCGCCATGCCTAAGAAATTAAAAAGTGTCAGGGTTTCGTCAAGCATGAGCCAGCCTAAAAAGGCCGTCATGGGCGGCACCAACGTCATAATAAGCATGGCCACCCGCGAACCAATAATGGTATAGGACTCAAAAAGAAAGAGATCACCCACAACAAATCCTATCAATCCTGAAAGTGAAAGCCACATCCAGGTATTGGCGCTGGCGTCAACCGGGAAGAATTTACCTCTGGAAACATAACAGAAAACACTCAAAAACAACATCGCTAAAACCAGACGTATCAGGTTTACCGCAACAGAGCCAACCTTATTGCTTGCCGATTCAAAAGCAAGCGCAGTAACCGTCCAGCAACAGGCCGTAAATAAAGCAGCAAACTCTCCTATATGTTCGGAAAACATAAATTAATAAGCGTTACGTTGAAAATTAAATTGTTTGAATAAAAAAGGGCAGCAAATGCTACCCTTTTTACATAGCAGTTTATCAAACTATTTAATCATATTTAATTCTTTGCCCACCTTGGTAAATGCGGCAATGGCCTTGTTGATATGTTCCATTTCGTGTCCTGCAGAGA
>DAONFU010000045.1:0-15786 GCA_035403765.1 Bacteroidales bacterium | reverse complement strand
ATGAGCAGGCGTAAGGTCCGGAAATTATATATTTCGGGTTCAAGGTTGAACTTTTTCATCAGGTCAAAACTTTCTTCTTCGGGATTCATGACCATGATAGGGGTGGTGATTTTAGCCTTGCGGAGCTCTATGCCTTCATCAGCGTAAGCCACGGCCAAGTAATCAATGTTGTGGTATTGCAACACGTTGGCAATTTCGTAGCCGCCGCTTCCGTAAGAAAGAGCTTTTACCATCGCCATGACTTTGGTGCCTTTTTTTAGTTTGTTTTGGTAAAAATTCAGGTTGTGAATCAGGGCGTTTAAGTTGATTTCGAGCAGTGTTTCGTGCGATTTTTGCTGCAACATGCGGCTAATCTGTTCGAAGGCATAGATACGTGCTCCTTTGATAAGAATTGTTTCGTTGTGAAATGCCGATCCGGGGACTTTGGCCAGAAAGGCATCGGTGTCAATGAAAAACGACTTTTCCATAGGGAAAAGCTTTTCGTTTTTCGAAATCGAAGGCCCGATACCGATGAAACGCGTAACCCCTTTTGATACCAATAGTTTGGCGATTTCGTTATAGAGTTCGTTATCCGTTAGTGCACTTTGCAGGATATCCGACAAAATCACCGTTTTTTTACTGTGTTGTTTTTGCTGACACATAAAATCCAGCGCAATGTTCAGCGAATTGAGGTCGGAACTATAACTGTCGTTAATCACAGAACAGTTGTTAATGCCGGCTTTCAGCTCCAGGCGCATAGCCACAGGTGTCAGAATCGATAATCTGGCGTTGATGGTTTCGTGAGGATATTCTAAATAAAGCATTAACGCCCAGCAATGTATGGCGTTTTCAATAGAAGCGTCATCGGAAAAGGGAATTTCTGCTGAAATGTTTTCCGTTTTATAGACTGCAGAAATTATGCAATGATTTTGATTTTTTTCAATGTTTTTAATGGTTAAATCGGCTTTGTGTTTGAAGCCCCAGGAAAAAAGACATTTTTGAGGTTGAATTCCGGATTTTATGATTCGTTCCTGGATATCGTAGTTATCCGAACAATAAATGAGGGTTTCAATACGCCTGAAAAGGTTTAGTTTTTCGCCGATTTTTTGCCTGACATTCAGGAAGTTTTTATCGTGGGCAGTGCCAATATTAGTAAAGATGCCAATAGTGGGACTAATAATCGGTTGCAAAAGCTTCATTTCTTCCGGTTCCGAAATTCCGGCTTCAAAAATGGCCAGTTCGTGTTCGGGTTGCATTTGCCATACCGATAGGGGAACGCCGATTTGCGAGTTGTAACTTTTTGGGCTGCGAACGATATTTTTATCGGGCGAAAGTAACTGAAACAACCATTCTTTAACAATAGTTTTGCCATTACTGCCCGTGATGCCGATAACAGGAATATTGAACTGGTGGCGGTGATGGGTGGCAAGAGTTTGCAGCGCCACCAGCGTATTGTTAACTACTATGAATCGGGCGTTTACATAGTTTTCCTGATTTTCGGGAAGCGATGACACCACAAAATAACGGATTCCTTTTTCATAGAGCTCCGGTATGTAGTTGTGCCCGTTATTTTTTTGGGTAACTATACAAAAAAACAATGCATTGTCGGCCGAAGTTACCTTTCGGCTGTCAATGAGCAAGTGCCTGATGGGATAATCATCCGGGAGGTCGTTTGGAAGCGTGCCATTAACAATAGCCGCAATTTCTGATATGGTATAAGAGGGCATGAAAAGAACAGGGTTGGTTGTTTTATTCCGAATCGGTATCGGATTGTTTGTGTGAACTTATTTTGAGGGGATTGGCTTTCAGCGAGTCGTAATTATTACGATTTGAATAAATATCACAGGCAAGGTACAGCGCGTTGCGGAACGATTCGGGGGTGGCAAGGTTTTTTCCGGCAATATCGTAAGCAACTCCATGAGCGGGCGAAGTTCTCACAATAGGCAGTCCGGCGGTATAGTTAACGCCTTCGTTGAAGGCAATGATTTTAAAGGCTATCATACCCTGATCATGATACATGGCCAGCACACCATCAAATTGCCGGTATTTGAGCGAGCCAAAAAATCCGTCGGGTGGATATGGCCCAAAACAAAGAATATTTTCAGCCTGGGCTTTTTTCATGGCCGGAATAATCACGCTGGTTTCTTCGTTGCCGATAATGCCTCCGTCTCCGGAGTGTGGGTTCAGGCCCAGCAGGGCGATTTTTGGTTTGTTAATACCAAAGTCGCGTATCAGCGAATTGTTCATCACTATAAGCTTGCGCAGGATGAGTTCTTCGGTAAGCGTGTCGGGGATGTTTTTTATGGGAACATGGCCTGTTACAAAACCTATCCGCAGGCTGGGAGCCACCATCATCATCATATAATTAGAAGCATTGAAGCGTTCGGCAAGATATTCGGTATGTCCTTTAAACTGAAAGGTGCCGGACTGAATGTTATTCTTGTTGATGGGTGCGGTGAGTAATACGTCAATATGGTTGTTTTTCAAGTCGTTGGTAGCCATATCAAGAGCCATAAGCGAAAGTTTTCCTGCCGTTTCGGTAGATTCGCCGATATCAATTTTTACTTCCTGCTCGGTTACATTCACGATATTCTGGCGTTTTGAACTCGCCAGTTCGGCTTTTTTCACCAGGTTGAAATTAATGTCGTTGTAGTTTAACGCCTTGCGGTAATAAGAGGCAATTTTTGAGGAGCCATATACAACAGGGGTGCAAATTTCGAGGATGCGTGGTTCCAACAGTGTCTTGATAATGATTTCGTAGCCGATGCCATTAAAATCGCCATGCGTAATACCTACAACAACCTTGCGTTCTTTTTCGGATTCTTTAGGGTTTGCCATTTTAGTGATATTTTCCACAAACTTACATAAAAAATAATTAAGGAAGATTAGAAAAGCTGGCAAGATATATCAAAACGGCGGCCAATGATATCCGGGCAGGATTATTCTTCCCAAAAAATATTTTCAGGAAAACGGTCTATTATTTTATTTTTCAGACCGTAGTGAAATAGATAATTGACGGCCTCTTTCCCTTTGTCGCCAAGGCCTCTGGTATATTGGGTCACATATAATTCTATATGTTTTTTGACTATATCATCGGCGATTTCAGTAGAATGTTCTTTGATGAATTCTTTAGACGCATCGGGATGTTGAAGGGCATATTCCACGCTGGCTTTCATGATTCTGCTTAGTTTTGATTTCAGGACGTCCGGCATATCTCTTCTAACGATAATACCCCCGAGGGGGATGGGAAATCCGGTTTTTTGTTCCCAAAATTCACCCAGATCGCAAAGTTTCACCAGCCCTTTTTCCTGATAGGTAAACCGTGTTTCGTGAATAATAACGCCGGCATCAACAATGTTTTTCAGGATTTTGTTTTCAATTTTATTGAAAATTATTTCATGAACATCTGAAGCATCAGGGTAAGCATAGTTCAGCAAAAAGGCACCGGTGGTATATTTTCCGGGTATGGCAATGGTGAGGTTGTTGATTTCTTCGTCGGAGTAATTCTTGCGGCCTATCAGCAGGGGGCCGCAGTTGTTGCCCATGGCGCTCCCGTAATTTAATAGCTGATACCTGTCGGCAAGGTGCAAAAAAGCATGAAAACTAACCTTGGTCATGTCCAGATCCTCTTCAAAAGCACGTTGGTTTAGCGCTTCGATGTCTTCGGCATCGCAGATAAAGTCAATGCCTTCGGTATCAATTTTATTATTGATGAGGGCGTCGAAAATAAACGTATCGTTGGGGCAGGGCGAAAAACCGAGTTTTATGATGTATGACATGAGTAAGTCAGATTTTTGATTTCAGTCCGCCGCGGCGGAGCAGAACTTTTTTATGCAAAAGTATGGCTAAAAAGTTCATAAGTTGAATAAGAATAAAAATTTTTCAGAATGCGCTGATTATTTCCGGTAATTTCCGGTTTAGGTTGGCTATGGCGAAAGGAATATTCCAGTGATTGAGGTTGCGCGGCTCGATGTAATTGGAAATGGAACGTAATTGAAAACAGGGGATTTTCTTTTTGAGACAAGCATACAAAAAGGCGGCACCTTCCATACTTTCGGTATCGGGGTCAAAAAGGCTTTTAATTCTTTCGATGCGTTTTGCCTCTGCGTTAATGGTATTCACAGTGATTCCTTTAACGGATTTAAGTTGTTTGATCCGGGGGTTGTTATTGGTGGTTGGGTTAATGATTTTTCCCTGCTCATCGAATACCGGATCAGGCAAATCAGGAGAGAAATCCAACTTGCAGAGAGGGACAAAGTTTTCGCCATAATCTGCGCCTAATTCAGCAAAACAATCATTGGTAACCTGAACCAGCTCTCCGATAGCAATGTCTTTGCTGAAACTACCGGCAATGCCTGTATTCAGGGCAATGTCAAAATTCTGCAAGTTAATTTCTCCCAAATAAAAGGCCGTGGCAACCATTCCCGGGCCGGTTATCAGGATGCTGATCTCGTGAAGAGCAATACGGGAATGAAAGCAGTTTTTGTTCTTCACAACAGCGATGCCGAGGTTGTTGAGTAAGGGTTGTATTTCGGCAAATGTGGCGGAAACAATTAAAATTTTCATAAAACGGTATAAAAAAAGAAAGTTGCTCTGATTTTAGAGCAACTTTCTGAAAAACAATATAATAAATTATTTTTGAATGTTTGGCAATTCAAGTCCGTACCCTTTTTTCTTGTCAACCATTTTTAATATTAATCCTAAAACTAAAGCAGCGACACCAAGTAATGCCAGCATTATCAGTGGATTGGTGTAATTATATGAAATGGCCGCAACTTCGGGAGTCATAGTCTTATCAATCAATGCTTGTGCAATATCGGGGTTGGATGCATTTAAAATTTTGCCAATCAGCAATGGGAAAAGCCATAAGCCAATGTTCTGAATCAAGAAAATCAATGCATAAGCCGAACCAATAACTTTTTTATCGACAAGTTTCGGAACACTTGGCCATAACGATGCAGGGACCAAAGAGAAAGAAGATCCAAGAATTAAAATGGTTAGAAAAGCAACAATAATACCTCCTATTCCATCTCCCTTGAACATTGGCAAAATAAAAGCAAAGGTTAAATGACAAACAATAAGTAAAATAGATCCCAGCATAAGCATGGAAGCCGCCTTGCCTTTATTATCCACATATTTTCCCAGAATGGGGGTAATTCCAACGGCGAGCAACGGGAATACAGCAAATATTGATTCGGCTGATTGACGTTTGTATGCCATATAGCAGAATATGAGCAGGGTAATTATTGAAATTGCCAGCAACACAATTTGTTTGTTTTTCTTTGAAAAATTACTCATGAAAGCAGTTGCGGCCACAATAAGCATAACTATGTATTGAGCAACCGTTACCGAATTTGATGCCCAAAAAGAGTCAGCAGGAATTTCTTTAAAGGTCAGATTACATTGCAGCATATTAACGGCATATTTCTGAAACGGGAAAATAGCAGAATAATAGAGAACACAAAGCAAAGCCACAAGCCAGAAACCGGTGCTTGACAAAATTTTGCCTATATCGCGAATTCTAAACGGATCGTCTTTTTCTTCTGCTTCACCTGTCTGTGCATCAAGCTTCTTGTCCATAAAGAAATAAACTATAAACATAATGAGGGCAATCATCAATAAAATCACTCCGAAAGCAACCGAACGGGAAACGTCAACAGAACCAAAAGAACGTGCGATCACAGGAGAGAAAATCATACATGTAGCCACTCCAAGACGGGCTAAAGCCATTTCTGATCCCATTGCCAAAGCCATTTCTTTCCCCCTGAACCATTTTACAATACCGCGAGAAACTGTGATGCCGGCCATCTCAACACCGCATCCAAAAACCATAAAACCTACGGCAGCAAATTTGGCCGAAGCAGGCATGCCTCTGTAAAAAGGAGAAACTCCCAGTTCATCAAATCCAGGTATATAGTTTAAATTATTAGTAAACCATGTTTCTAAATTAGAACCCATAAACATTTCAGTTACAGCGTACCAATTAATTGCGGCACCAACAAGCATCACGATTCCTGATAAAATTGCCGTAAATCTCACGCCCATTTTATCCAGAATAATACCAGCGAAAATCAGAAAAAAGATAAAAACATTTAAAAATGTTTCAGACCCGGCATAAGTTCCAAAAGCAGTTGAATCCCAACCACGCGTTGATTCCAGCAAATCTTTAACCGGCGAAAGTATATCCATAAAGATATACGAACAAAACATAGCAAAAGCCAATAATACCAAGGCTGTCCACCTTATTGAAGGGACATCTCTCATCAATTTTTGAATTTTTTCAGTCATAGTTTTTTTAAATTAAGCCACAAATTTATTCTTTTTATATTTGCAACGACAATCAGCGAAAAATTTTTTTAATCAGGGTTTGCAAAAGCTGATCGTATTTATGATGAAGGCTTGTCCATCGAAAAATTTTAAAATAAGCACAATTTAATGCGAATCATTTGTTTTAACTGAGAACAGCAATATTTGTTATTGATGTTTTTTACTATAAAAGAATCAGGTTGTTAGTGATTAAAACAATTCTGGCAAAAAATGAAAAGCGGAAACAGGATGATAACTATTTTGGGCCCAACAGCATGCGGGAAAACACAGCTTGCCGTGGCTTTGGCCGACAAAACAGGCGGCGAGATCATCAGTGCCGATTCGCGGCAGGTTTATCGGGGCATGACCATTGGTACAGGAAAAGATCTGGATGATTACCTGATTGAGGGAAAAAAAATTCCTTTTCACCTGATCGATATTGTTGCAGCAGGAGAGGAGTATAACCTTTTTCGTTTTGTTTCAGATTTTAAAAATGTTTTAGACGAAATCATAAAGAAGAAAAAATTGCCGGTACTTTGTGGGGGAACGGGCATGTACATTGAGGCCGTATTGAAAAATTTTGCGATTCCCGATGTGCCAGTAAATGAAGCTTTTCGCAAAACGCTTGAAAACAAAACCGATCAGGAACTGCAGGAACTTCTAAAATCCTACAAAACATTGCATAATGAAACCGACACTGAGAACCGCCGCAGACTGATTAGGGCATTAGAGATTGCTCATTTCGCTACCGAAAAAAAAGTTATCCCGGGAAAACTGTTCGAAGGGGAATCTTATGTTTTTGGCATCTCAATGCCGCGCGAGATCGTGCGAAAAAGGATAACGGAACGTTTGCATAAGCGACTCGAAGAAGGTATGATTGAGGAGGTGAAGCAGTTGCTTGATTCGGGTGTCAGCGCCAGTCGGTTAATCAGGTATGGGTTGGAATATAAATTTATTACTCAATATTTGCTGAAAGAATATTCCTATGATGATATGGTCAAATTATTGAATATTGCCATACATCAGTTTGCCAAGCGACAGATGACCTGGTTTCGCGGCATGGAACGGAGAGGGATTGCCATTCAATGGATAGATGGTTTGCTGCCGGTTGAAGAGCAGGTGAAAATCATCCGCAATTACATTGCTCAAGTTTGAAGAAACCCCTGTCGGGAAAGGTGAACATAATAAATTATTTTTGAAAATCCTCTGTTCAGTTCTCAACCGCCGGACTATCCTCCAATAGTGGGGGTTAACACTCAGAAACGCAACCCGGCGCAAGCGTGCCGTGCCAGAAAAATTGCCTACCTTTGCCCAATATGATAACAACTAATTACCACACACATACTCATTTTTGCGATGGCAGTTCGGAACCCGAAAAATATGTTCTCGAAGCCATTAATAAGGGCTTTTCAGCTTTGGGGTTCAGCGCTCATGCCCCCCTGCCTTTTGAAACGGCCTGGAACCTGGCGCAAGCGGATATTGAACCCTATTGTGCTGAAATTCTTAGGCTGCGTGAAAAGTATAAAGGACAAACCGAGATTTATCTTTCCCTTGAAAATGATTATATACCGGGCATTGCAGAGGATTTTGCTTTTTTCAGAAGGCAATATAAACTGGATTATACGCTGGGGGCCGTTCATCTGGTGAAAAATCCGGACAGTAATGAAATATGGTTTATTGATGGCCCTGTGAGTAATTACGACAACGGCCTGAAGAATATATTTAAGAACGATATTCATTTTGCCGTTGAAACATATTTCGCGCAGCTCAACGATATGATAATAACTCAAAAGCCGGATATTATTGCCCATTTCGATAAGGTTAAAATGAACAATCAACACCGGTATTTTCAGGAAAGCGACCAATGGTACAAAGATCTTTTGAGGCAAACACTAGAAATAATTGCAAAAAGCAAATGCATTGTTGAAGTGAACACACGCGGCGTTTATACTGGTAAATATGAGGGCCTTTATCCCGGGCAGGAAGTATTAAGGCAAATGGTTGAATTGGACATCCCCGTCACCATTAGTTCCGATGCGCACAAACCTTCCGATCTGAATACTTATTTTAATGAAACGGAGAAAATGCTCAAAGAGCTTGGCTATAAGAGCGTCAGAGTGTTGCTAAACCGCGAATGGTGCGAGCAGGAGATATGATTATTCTGTGAAGGTAAATATCATTTCTATTTTGTATTATACTACGAATTGTTAAAAATGTACCTATTTTTTTAGTTACATGCGATAAGGTTGTTTTTATCCGATTTTTTTAATTAATATTGTACTAAAATCAACGTATTTTTAGTAAAATTAATACTATGGAAACAAAACTTATTACTCCAGCTTCTTGTATAATAACATGGTTGAAAAATAGTGTTTTTATTTTTTTTACCTTGCTTTCCTGTGCTGTTTATTCGCAACAGGGGGTTTCAATTAATACGGCGGGCAGCGTGGCTGACCCCTCCGCTATGCTTGATGTCGGCAGCACCTCAAAAGGCCTGTTGATTCCTCGCGTTTCATTACTCTCTGTTAATGATATTACCACCATTCCCAATCCGGCAGTTTCGTTGCTTGTATATAACACTAATGCAGCCATGGCCGGTGGGGCCGAGGGTTTTTGGTATTTTAACGGAACGATTTGGGTGCAGGCTTTAGGCCCTCAAGGTGCTGTGGGAGCTACCGGCCCTCAGGGTTTGCAAGGTATACAGGGTGTTCAGGGGCCTGCAGGAGCTACCGGTGCGACAGGCGCAAATGGAGCCACCGGCGCACAGGGCATTCAAGGCGAATTAGGCCCAACAGGAACACAAGGAATACAGGGAGCAACAGGCCCGATAGGCCCTACAGGTGCTGACGGGGCTTTGAATGCATGGTCTTTGCTTGGAAATGCAGGAACAGTGGATGGGACAAATTTTATAGGAACCACGGATAATGTGCCATTAAATTTTACGGTTAATAATCAAAAAGCCGGAAGAATTGATGCTAACGGCTCTACATTCATTGGTTATCAAGCAGGCAATGTAAATACTGCCACAAAAAGCACTGGATTTGGATATCAGGCACTTTACGCCAATACCACCGGAGTGGATAATACTGCCTTTGGCTATCAAACCCTTTTTACAAATACAACAGGATTCTATAATACGGCTATTGGCCTGAATGCAATGACTGCCAATACTACTGGAAACCACAATACGGCAACCGGAATGTTTGCACTTCTGAACAACACCACCGGAAGTTTCAATACAGCAAGTGGAGTAAGCGCACTTCGCTTAAACACTACAGGTTACAATAATACAGCCACTGGTTTGGCGGCTATGAATGGCAACACGACAGGGTATGATAATACTGCTTTCGGATATATTGCAATGCAGCGAAATACAACAGGAAATTTCAATACGGCTGCAGGAAGTAACTCTATTATGAACAATACTACAGGAAGTGATAATACTTCCACCGGGTATTATGCACTTTATAATAATACAACAGGAAACAATAATACCGTAATTGGTTCAAATGCTGGCCTTAGTAATGTTTCTGGATCCTCGAATATTTTTCTCGGCTATCAAGCAGGATATAATGAAACAGGCTCAGATAAATTATATATAGCAAACAGCAACACTTCAACTCCATTGATTTATGGGGATTTCAGTACAAATACCGTAAAAATCTACAGCAACTTGAATATAAATAACGTTTATACTTTTCCTACAACAGATGGGATTACCGGACAAGTTCTTTATACCAATGGAGCCGGAATAGCAGGCTGGAAAAATGTTTTAGAAACAGAAACCGATCCTGTATTTGGCGCATCACCTGCTAATGGAATAACGGGCACAGATATTACCAATTGGAACACTTCCTACGGCTGGGGTGATCATGCATTAGCCGGATACCTGACAAGTTTCACTGAAATGGATACGATGATCTGGAAAAAAAATGCCAGCAATATTTACTATAATTCCGGCAATGTAGGTATAGGTACCAATTCACCAGTTAATGCTCTTTCTGTTGCTGGTAGTGCAAATTTTTCAACTTCCGTGTTGTCGCCGCTTTATACAGCGCTGGCTGGTGAGGGTAACAGTTTATCTATTGTTGCCAACGACAATCCTAACGGCGAAGGAGGCTCCATAATGGTTACTGCCGGTACAGGCCAGGCTCAGGGCGGGCATCAGGGCGGAAACATTATACTTCGGTCCGGGAGTCTGATGTCTGAAGGATATGCGACACCTATTAGTTCCACGATCACCCTTACCGGAAATCAAACATCTCAGGGAGGGCCTGGTGGCAACATTAACATACAGGGCGGGGCGGGCACATACAATCGTCCGGGGGGCAGCGTCTGGATGGTGGCAGGAAGTGGAAATCCTACTTATGCCAACGGAGCGGGAGGCGATGTCTATGTAACAGCCGGTAATGGATCCGGCTCAAACCCAAGCGGGAAGACAATCATTAGCGCCGGCTCAGGCGGTACTGGCAGTGGCTACATCGGATTCCAGTTAGGAAGCCTCGAAAAAATGCGTGTAGCAGCTTCCGGCAATGTTGGTATCGGGACAACCGTTCCCCTGGGCCTTCTTCATGTGAGCAATACCGGCAATACACTACTGAAAGTCGGAAAACACGCATTTCTGTCCGGATTAGCTAATAATGTGGCCATCGATACGGCTGGTTCAGTTACTATAACTGGTGGCAGCGATGTTGCCGGAATTGGGAAAGGAGCCGGATCGGTTAACTTGACCGCCGGGGCCTGGGGAGGGACCGACCGGGCGCGTATCCTTATTAACGGTATCGGAATAGGCGGCACCGGCGGAGGTATCCTAATATCCGGGGGGTTCAATACTGCCGGATCTATTTCTGTTGGACGGCGTATGAACAATGGGGCTCCGGCCGGAGGCGTTGTGATTTCAGGAGGGGAGGGCGGTTCGAACGGAAACGGAGGGTCGGTTACCCTGGCAGCAGGTACAGGAACAGGAGCCGTTTCTTACCGGGGCGGTGATGTCATTATAAAAAGCGGAGCAGGGGTTTCGCCTTCGCCGGCGGGCAATATTATTTTCAGGATAGGTGACGCTGGTGTAGCCAAGATTGATAGTTTGGGCAGGATGGGTATCGGAACCTTAAAACCGGGAGCAAAGCTGGAGGTGAACGGAACCGTAAAAATTACTGATGGCACACAGGGCGCAGGAAAAGTGCTCACATCCGATGCCAATGGCCTGGCAAGCTGGCAAAATGCTTTGGGAAGCGAAACCGATCCTGTTTTTGGCGCATCTCCCGCAGGTGGTGTTTCCTCAACGGATATTACCAATTGGAACACCGCTTATGCCTGGGGAAATCACGCTGCTGCAGGCTACCTGACATCATATACGGAAACAGATCCCGAAGTAGGAGCAAATACAAACAATTATCTTTCAAAATGGGATGGGACATCATTGGTTACTTCATCAGTTTATGATAATGGAAATGTTGGAATTGGAACTACAATCACCGATGCGAAGCTTCAGATAAAGCCTTCGGCAGAAGCCGGATTTACACTCCGGTTGCTCAATCATAGTTATGACGACCGTTATGTCTCCATCTGGAGGGGAACCGATGGTGGCGTGATCGATGTGGTTGGCCCGGCAGTTAATCCGCCGGTACATCTTGCATTTTATATCAGTGGTTCTGAAAAGGTGCGGATTACGGATGCCGGAAATGTCGGTATCGGCACAACAACTCCTTCCACAAAATTGGATGTTAATGGTGTGATCACGGCAACAGGAGGAAATTCGACCATCTGGAACACCGCTTTTGTTTGGGGCAATCATGCTGCTGCAGGTTACCTGACTACGGAAGTGGACGGATCGCTTACTAATGAGATACAGACATTAAGCATCAGCCATGATACCATTACTTTGAGTAACGGTGGAGGATCTGTCAAAATTCCCGAACAAAATAATATCCCCGCATTGATCACTTATGACGACTTTGCATGTACAGCATTAAAAAGTTTCTGGTCATACACAACTACCGGTGGGGCTTCTTTATCTTTAGGCTGGAATTATATGCAGTCAGTTGTCTTATCAACAAATGGTGCGAATACTATACAATTAAAGTCAAACAGAAAAAAATCTGTTAACGACGGAAAACTTGTTTTTACAGCAGTTTGCAATACTTATGAAGATAATGACCTGGCCTATGGCCCCTTGTCCAGGGGATTGGTTAGTGATTATGATAGGAATAATGCCATAGAGTTTATTAACATCAGCGGAAGCTCTATACAGGCGAGAACGGTCTCCGGAGGAACGGCAACTACCACTGATTATGCGGTTGGTGCTTCGGTGGCAGATTTGCATAGTTACACTATTATCGCTAGTAAGTCCAAAGTTGAATTTTATTTTAACGGAACCTTAATAGCCACTCATACAACGAATATTCCCACGGTACCTCTGAATATGTATTTTGATGCTTCAACTTGGGGAGGCAATGTACCACAGGCAATAGATGATGCAAAATTTGAGATAATTCCTTATTGATCTGAATTATTCACAAAAAGTGAAGCGAATTTGTGAATAGTGGGTAAAATGTGTGAAGGCATTCAGATGAACCCCGATTTAGAAAAACATATTTTCAATAGAATATATCGGGAAAAGCATTGAAAATATTAGTTTGAGTCTCTCTCAAAAGCCTCATTTCATTGATATATTTCTCCGTGGTTCTCTATGTTGTCTCTGTGAATCTCTGTGTAACAGTAAAATAAAAAACACACAGAGCGACACTGAGGACACACAGACCTGCCTGCCGGCGAGGCAGGGTTACACAGAGGTATTTTGAGACAAACTCTTAATCGGGTTAAAAATATTCAAAAAAAAGATCATTTATTTTTTCAGCACCATCTTATAATGTGCTATTCCTGCTTCGGTAAACATTTCGCCGGAGATGACAAAACCATGTCGCTGGTATAAGCTGCAGGCCCTGAGCTGCGAATGGAGATAAACCGGCAACCCGAGTGGAATAACATTTTCAAGCACTTTATTCACTAAAGTTTTGCCGATGCCTTTATTACGGTATTCGGGTAAAACAGCAAAACGTTCTAATTTAATTCCGTGTGTTGTTTTGCGCCAGCGGGCAGCGCCAACAGGTATTTCATCCATATAAAGCAGGTAATGCGTAGCTTCGGCTTCGTGTTCGTCGTATTCGAGCGCTGCCGGTACGCCTTGTTCTGCAACAAATACTGCCTGACGGATGGCAAAAGCCTGTTTAAATAAATCCTGGTCGGAAAAGGAAAAAGAAAATATTCGGATCATCGGCGTTTTTTTCAAAGATACAAAAAGGAAAAAATTTCAGGAAATAAAACCATATAAAAATTACGTATCTTTGTTGAACATCGAAAAAACAATAAAATTATTAACCCAAAATATTATGTTATGTTTGAATTACCGAGATTACCTTATGAAGTAAATGCTCTAGAGCCTTTTATTTCTGAAAAAACCATCGGCTTCCATTATGGAAAGCACCATCAGGCCTATGTTACCAACCTTAATAAATTAATTGTTGGTACCGAATTTGAAAATGCCACCCTCGAAGAAATCATCAAAAAAGCCACAGGCGGGATTTTTAATAATGGCGCACAGGTTTGGAACCATACGTTTTACTGGAACAGCCTTGCCCCTAAGCCCAAAGCTAATCCCGGAGGCGCGCTGGCGGTCGCGATAAATAATAAGTTTGGATCCTTTGATGCGTTTAAAGAGAAATTTTCCGCAGCCTGTGTTACGCTTTTTGGATCCGGCTGGGCATGGCTGGTAAAGACTCCCGATGGCAGCCTCGACATTGTCCAAGAAAGTAATGCTGGAAACCCGATCCGCAACGGACTTACGCCGATATTAACCTGTGATGTTTGGGAACATGCCTATTATCTTGATTTCCAAAACCGCCGCCCGGATTATGTGGCTGAATTCTTTAAATATGTAAACTGGGAAGAAGTAGAAAAAAGGTTTTAATCCGGTTGAATAATTAAAGCAATTTTTATTTTACCGCTAAGAACGCAAAGAGAGAACACGCTAAGAGCGCAAAGAAATCTTCGCGACCTTTGCGAAAAACTTTGCGACCTTTGCGGTTAAATTCATAAGTAATCAGCGTTCCGCTGCGGTGGATACGTGTCAAAAAATAAATATAAAATGGATACAGAATTAAAAAAAGCAGCCATTATTGCTTTAAGAGATTGCATGGGGCTGAAAGCAGAAGAAACCCTGCTGGTAATTACCGATGAATTAAAAAAAGACATCGGTGCGGCATTGCATGAAGCAGGGAAGGAACTTTGCAAAGAGTCTTTACTGGTAGAAATAAAATCGCGCGAAATAAATGGCCAGGAACCTCCAAGGCAAATTGCCGACCTTATGAAAATGGTCGATGTGGTTATTTGTCCCACCGCCAAATCACTCACACATACCGATGCACGCCGTGAAGCGTCAAAACTTGGCGTGAGGGTTGGGACGATGCCCGGAATTACCGTAGATTGCATGGTACGTTGCCTGAATGCCGATATCCAAAAAATTCTGGACCTCACAGATTTTGTGGTGCAAAAAATGACAGGTATAAAACAAATCCGTGTCGTTACCGAAAAAGGAACAGACATTACCATGCCTGTTGAAGGAAGGAATGTGCTGCCGAGTAAGGGAGTGATGCGCAACAAGGGCGAAAGCGGAAACCTGCCTTCCGGAGAAGTTTATCTTGCCCCCTGGGAAGGAAAGTCAAACGGCATCGTTGTTATTGACGGATCCATGGCCGGAATCGGGATGCTGAAAACTCCTATTACTATTGAGGTTGTGGATGGATATGCCGAAAAGATCACCGGGGGCGAAGAGGCTGAAAGATTGACCGCGATGCTTGATAAAGTTGGCAGGGATGCCCGCGCGGTGGCCGAATTTGGTATCGGCACCAATTATAAGGCTCAACTCACAGGTATGATTCTGGAAGACGAAAAAGTTTTCGGGACGATACATATTGCCTTTGGAAACAACATCAGCATGGGCGGCAATGTCTCGGTAAGCAGCCATCTCGATGGCCTGGTAAATGAGCCTGATGTTTACCTCGATGATGTGCTGATGATGAAAAAAGGAAAAATGTTGGAATTCGTAGTGTAAAAACAGAATAATCATATGCGGTAGAACGCAAAAAATATTAAAACGATAAACAATGTTAAAAGCAATTATTAAAACCGTAAAGGGCGATATGACTGTTACCTTTTACGAGAAAGATGCCCCGGGCACTGTGAAAAATTTTACAGACCTGGCCAAAAAAGGATTTTACGACGGATTGACTTTTCATCGTGTTATTCCTGATTTTGTGATACAGGGCGGATGCCCCGACGGCACCGGCGCTGGCGGACCCGGATATAGCATTAAATGCGAACTTGATGGCGGCAACCAGTTTCATGACCGTGGCGTACTTTCGATGGCTCATGCCGGAAAAGATACCGGCGGCTCTCAGTTTTTCATCTGCCACAGCAGGCGTAATACTTCGCACCTCGACCGCA
>DAONFU010000044.1:0-16091 GCA_035403765.1 Bacteroidales bacterium | reverse complement strand
ACCTGACTCATAATCAGGTGGTCCCTGGTTCAAGTCCAGGTGGGACCACAAAAAAACAGATAAAGCCTCACAAAATGTGAGGTTTTTTTATTTTACAGAATATCTTTGAGATTATTGTGAGCAAATTTAGGTTTATTTAGTGCAGATCGAATTAAGAATTACCTGCATACTTTTTATCGAATTTTACTCGAATTTTAATGTTTGAAACTAAAAATAAAGGGAATAAACATGAAGAAGATTTTTTCTATCAAAATTCGATTAATACGGGGCCAGGCCACTTTTATTAATAAAAGTTTTCAAATATTAATTCCTGCATTCACATTCTTTCAAAAATCAGGAAGGCAGCCATTGTTTTACCAGCTTGATTAATACTTTATGATGTACATTGGTGATAGCTAATCATACTGGCTCAATCTATATCAACTATGTTGAGATTTTTTTATAATTGAGTTATTTTTTTTACCTATGTAATAAAATTTCATTAATTTGCATGCATTAATTCTGTTCTAAATAGCTTGATGGAGTGCGTGCTGCTTCTCTCTGAAATATATAGTTACGGGATTAATAAAAATATTATGCATATAGATTATTAATAATCAGTTGTTTGCATCTTTTTTATGGCTCGCTTTAATTCATTTTTTTCAATTTGATGAACAACTTCAACAAACAAAGAAAATAGCAGTACACACAAAAAAATAAATGCTTGTATGGCAAAGCCAAAAAGAATCCGAAAATTCAACAGCAGTGTTATCAGTTTTTTTCTGCCCGGCATCAGCCTGAAGCGCTTGTTGGCTAATGCTGCTCACGCAGTATGGATGATTGTATTTTCACTGCTTTGGCTGGCTCATGTCAATATGTACGACGGTTTCGATTTTATGAACGAGGTGATGGACTACAAAGAACTGTTGTGTAAGCATATTCTGAACAAGAAACCTGAACCGTTGCCCACAGAAAAATATTTGCTGCTTAATACATCAAGGAACAATGAAATACTTCCTGCCGACAACGATAACACCCTCAATACGGTGATTACCGATAGAGAAGCTTTACTCAAAAGCTTACAGGTACTCGACAGTAACTCGGATAAAATTTCCCTGATCATCTGCGATGTGCTTTTTGAAAGCCAATCCTCAAACCGGCTTGCCGACAGCCTTCTGGGCGCTGTCATCCAACACCTCGATGCAAAAAACAAACTCATCCTTCCTGCGCTATATTACGATGATGATGCCACTTTGCAGTTGCCATTATTCTCATGTAGAACCGGGATATCGCAATATCGTTCTTCTTTTCTTAATGAACAATTCCTGAAGTATTCCTTTATCCTGGATGACACATTAAAACAATTGCCCCTCATAGCTTATGAAGATATTACCGGGCATAAAATGGAAAAGAAACGCTGGCTTTGTTTGCCTTACTATACCATAAATGGCAGGTGGAGCCTGAACACTATTATACCTGAAATTCGTTATGCGGCAGATGCTTTGGAAGAGGATGTTTCCTATCATCATATCGGTACCTTCAGCAAAGAAATGCTGCGGAAAAATCAGATTGTTGTTATCGGTGATTTTGAGGGAAGGTACGATGTGCACAGCACCATAGCCGACAATATTCCTGGGGCACTGTTACTTATCAATGCGTTGGAAACCCTCATGAACGGCGATAACATCATTGGGGGCTGTTATTTGCTGTTGCTATTCTTTTTCTTTTTCTTTGTTGGTTATTATACTTTTTTCAATAAAGATCTGGAATACCAAAACCGAAAATTTATTAATAAAAGCCCCTTTTTCCGCTTTTTGGTGGTTCAGTCCAATTATCTTTTACTGTTGCTACTGGTGCTGATTTCCATGTTGTATTTCCATCATTATATTCACTTCCTGATCCTGATGAGTTATTTTATGGTCATTGACATTGCGTTATACCTGATTAATAAATGTAGAAATAAAAAACAAAAAGTAAAAAAATCATGTTGACAAGACTTTTTCTCTACGGACTTTTTTTGCTGATTATTTGTCCCGCGACAGCTCAGACTGACGGCCTTCAATTTAAGGTGCTGGCTCTTCACGGCAAGGTTTTTCATAATGGCAATCCCCTCAAAAAAAACGATGTCTTCACCGTAAACAAGGCAGGCGAACTGGTTACCGGTTTCTGCTATGGGGGGCCTGACGACTGGCTCAAAGTGATGGAAATAAGCACCGGAACCACCCGAACCTGTTATGCCCAGCAACAAAAATCCGGCAAAGGCCATTACTTGTTTACTCGTTCTTCGGAAGACATTACCAACGACAATGAATTAATTTACTTCTTTAACCGGCCTTCCATTTTTTTATTTGAAGACGATACCCTGTTATGTTATGGACTCCGTAGGTTTAAGATCAATGGCAATCAACAGCTAATGGTGCAATACAAGGCAAAAGGGAACAGTATAACAAAAACCATAGGAAGAAACGACAGCATCATTCTTTCACCAGAAATTTTTACTATAGAAAACGGCTACATTTCTTCCATCGGCGTTGACAGCATACAACTCACGTATTACGATGCCGCAAGCAATAAATCCACCTATCCTGAAGTGAATCCGTTCTGCATTTATTTTTTCAGCGATATCGTGAAGCATTTGAAACGGATGGGCTTGAAGCAACAAGAGGTGTTTGATGAACTGGCCGAACATTTTGTGAGCCTTGATGAAATAAAGAAAGATAGAGGGCTCAGGAATAAAGCCGAAGCAGAAGCATGGCTGAAACAGGAAATTGAAAAAAACTGGAAAAAATCTAAATCGTAAAACCTGAAGTAACAGGAAAATATTATCATTATCAGCATAATGCATAACAAATGAAAAAGGTATTCCTGATAATTGTTTTATTCATACAATGGCCTCTGATAACATATTGCCAGATGCCTGAACTAATATTACCCACAGGTCATTCCAATGGCATATTGCACGCCTCTTATTCAAAAAACGGCAAATACATTATGACCGCATCTATGGATAAAACCGCCAGAATATGGGATGCATACAGCGGAAAACTGCTTTCCGTGCTGTATGGACATTCTGATTATGTAAACAGGATTCAATCTACCGATGATTCCAGGCTGGCAATTACGGCCTCCAATGATAATACTATTAAGGTTTGGACCTTGTCTCAGGGAGTCCTTAAATATGATTTTCAATGTGAGAAATGCTTTACAGGAGTTTTTACCTCAGATCCACAAAGTAAAACACTTGCGGTGGCTACAGGAAAAGGAAATTTGGCTGTTTATAACCTCAAAACCGGGTTGTTGGTCAAGGAGCTTAAATGTCATGATAAACGGATACGAAGGATGGTTTTCAGCCCCGATAGTAAAACATTATTGACCGCTGCTTACGACGAAAAGCTTGTGAAGGCCATCAGCATTGAAAATGGAAAAGTGTTGTTTGAAATCACATATCAGGAATGGGAACCTGAATTTGATTTTATTAATTCGGGTAAGGAAATCGTAGTGAAGGGTGATCAGGGACGCGTGTATAATGCGTTCACCGGCACGTTTTTAAGAACGGACGAAAACTTTCAAGAATCTCAGGAACCTATAGAGGCATATAGTCCCGATAAAAGATACTATGTGTACTATGGAGTCCCTGCTGCCAGTGGTTTTCAAAACTTTGCGAGTGTGCATGATGCGAAAACTGGCAGGGAACTGAGAAAATTAACCGGCCGGGTGCCAAAAATCACGGATATACAATTAAGTCCGGATAAAAATTTTCTTGTCACCACCCATGATGACAAATCGGCAAGGGTGTGGAATATCACCAACGGGACACCGGCAGCCGTCCTTATGGAAGATTCGGCGTGGAGGCCGGAAGTGTGGGGAGGCACAGCGTTATTTTTCCGTGACGGCAAGAAACTTGTTACTGTTTTTTATGATAGCTGCAAAGCAACGGTATGGGACTTGAACAGCGCAAAGCCTGTTAATATCACAGAAGCCGTGGATGATGAGTTGCATCAGAATTTTGAACTGCCTTTTACCAATTGTGCTTTTAATGATGACAGCAGCAAACTGCTCATTTCAAACTGGGGATGCGTTTCGGTGATTGATGCCAAAACCTGCAAACAACTTTTTCATAAAAGCGCTGTACATCTTTCATCAGCCGCATGGACCGATCATGGGAAGAAGTTGGTGATTAGATACATAGGCATGGAGCCTGAAATATGGTGTGCAGAAAAATGGGTGCTTTTACATCATTTCGATAATGAAATGAAAGACGAAGAAGGATATATTGAAGATTTCAGGGTTTGCAAAAACGGAAAGCACGGTATCAGCCTGTCTTCTTCAAAGAAAGTCGGCCTTTGGGATATAAATACCTGGAAATTGGTTTATTCTACTCCGGACAGCCACACCCTTACTTTTGTTGATTACAATGAGGTTCATAATTATATTATTACCATTGATACCGCGAATAATATACAGTTGGTTGACCCCGAATCGGGAAAATACATCAGAACCTTTTCGGGCCATCAGGGCATAGCGTACACTATCGAATTCAGCAAGGATGGTTCCGAAATGATGTCGTTTTCCGAAGACGCCAAAGAAATGATACTCTGGAATGTGGCTACCGGAGAGATGATCAACAGGATTTGCCCGTCGGAACGGCCTCATTGTTTTTTCTGTTTTGACGACAAGTATTTTGCCCATAATCAACTGGAAATTTTGTGCTATGAGAAAAAACAACGTGAGGTTAAATTTTTCTTGACTGCTATTGAGGATCATGGATATGTGTGCTTATTAGAAAACGGAAAATACCGTTGCAGCCGGGAAGCTTTAAAATACCTTGCCTGGAAGGTCAACAACAGGATATATGGTTTTGATCAGTGGGATGTGATATACAACCGGCCCGATGAGGTTATGAAAACACTGGGGTCTTCCGACTATAATCTTATCCGGGCTTATCATCAGGCTTTTCTGAAACGGCTGAAAAAGATGAATACCGACTCTTCAGCAAATCAAATTGGCGCAGACTATCCTGAAATTGTTGTTATAAATGCTGACGCCCTTCAGGGTATCTCAGCAGATTCGCAGATAACCCTCGAAATCAAGGCTGTTGACAAATCCGGCAACGGATATCTTAATAAAATTGTTGTCATGGTCAATAATTGCCCCATCGGAGATACGAATAACGAATTGTCATTCACTGAAAAACAAAAGGATGTCCGGGTTACTGTGCCCATAAGCTTGTCGTATGGCGAAAATAAAATCGAAGTATTCTGTTTAAACAGCCATAACAACAGCTCACTGAAACAACGACTGCTTATTGATTACCTGCCGGATAAAAAACCACCATCGGCAAAACACCTTGTCGTCATAAGCGTTTCGGCTTATCAGGATGAAAAATATAACCTGAGATACGCCGTGAAAGACGGCCGTGATATGGCCGAGCTTTTTGGCGACAGGGGCGCTTTTGTCGATACCCTGTTTAACCAAAACGCTACCCGTACGAACATCCTTGCCCTGAAACAAAAGCTAATGCAAACCAGGGTGGATGATGAGGTGATTTTATATATTTCCGGCCATGGCCTGCTGGATGAAAATTATGACTTTTATTTTGCCGCCTATGATATGGATTTCGCCGACCCTGCTAAGCGGGGGGTGTTGTATGATGATCTTGAAGGCCTTCTCGACGGCATTCCCGCCCGCAAAAAACTCTTGCTGATGGATGCCTGCCACAGCGGTGAGGTTGACAAAGACCAGGTGGTGGTCAATGCCTCGGTGGCTGACCTTGGCAATAACAAAAGGGGAGATATTAAAACATACGGCTACAAAGGCGCCACCATCGAAGAGGAAGGCTCCGGCCTTGGCCTGCAAAACAGTTTTGAGCTGATGCAGGAGCTTTTTGCCAATTTGTCCAGAGGCTCTGGCGCTGTGGTAATTTCTGCTGCGGCAGGCACGGGATATGCTCTTGAGTCGGCAGAATGGAACAACGGGGTGTTCACGTTTTGCATAATCAATGGACTGAAAAACTTCGCTGCCGATGCCAGCGGCGATAAAACTGTTTCAGTTTCTGAACTTAAAGACTACGTGAGCAAAGAAGTGGAACGCCTGACCAATGGCGCACAGAAACCCACCAGCAGAAGGGAGAGTTTGGAATTCGACTGGGGAGTATGGTAAAAAACAGGTTGGGGAATACAATATTTCTTTCATTCTTACGCAATGAAAATAAATCTCAAAATTATCTTAATTGATAACATTGTAATTGAAAATTATTATATTTGAAGATGTTTTCAAAAACAGATTATCAGGTTCGGCCACAATAGCGAATCTTAAAAATATACCAAAAAGACTTATATAAATTTTTAAAACCTAAGGCTATGAAAAAAACTGTTTTATTGAGCGTATTGATGATGGCATTTGTATTTGCATCAGCTGGCAGCGCTTCAGCTCAGAAATTTAAAGACCTCGTTAAGGAAAAGGTAGTGGCTACCCGTGGCGCTAATTCCGACCTTAAAGACAAAGTCCCGTGCGAAATGCCCGATGTGGTGAAATCCAAAATCAAAAAAGTGAAAGGCTCCTGGTGCACTATTCAATTTCAAAATTGGACCGGTTATTATATCCATATTTGGGTTGACGGCTATTATCAAGGACAATTGGCACCCTGGGCCAAAAGCGATATAGATGTCGTTTCCGGTTGGAAAGATGTGTATTGCGAAACCAGCGGAGGAACTTATAGCTGGGTTTCTGATGGCGATTGCGACGGCACTCACAGCTTCAATCTGCAATAAGTTGCTGCGTTGAGGGCATAGTGAGCCTGCAACATGATGCCCCAAAGATAACAGGTGTGTTTTTATGTTTCACAAGGGAATGAACACATTGGTCAGGTTTTTTATGCAAAAAACGCCTGATACAATGCTTAACAAAGTGGTATGAAAAAGTTTGTCATATTCTTTCTGATCATAGCATTCAGTAGTTCAGGCTACGCACAGAATACCAGTGATATGCTCGAAACAGTGTTGTCATCGGTAGTTACAGTAGCTGTTTACAAAGTGGAGTCCACCAGGCAGATTCTTGGGTTTCGCGGTAATTCCGATATCGCTTATGACCAGGCCCTCGACCTGAGCAATTCTGTCGCGTCGGGATCAGGTTTTATTATCGAAAAAGGCAGGAAAAAATATGTCATTACAAACGCCCATGTGGTGGAAGATGCTTCAACGGATAACGGCAGTATTTATGTCTTTTCTATTGACCGTTCCAAATATGAAGTAAAAATTCTAGGCGGCGACTCATTTTATGATATTGCCGTACTCGAATTTGTTGACAAGCCAGATGCAGAAGTTACGACACTAACTATCCGGACAACCGAACCACGTATCGGCGAGCCTGTTTTTGCCATTGGCAATCCGCTTGGAGAATATCCTTATACTATTTCTGATGGTATAATAAGCGCCAGAAACCGTGTCAGGGGTGGCGCTACTGGTAAATTCGGTTTTCTGCAAACCACTGCCACGGTAATATGGGGTAACAGCGGCGGCCCGCTGGTTGACGGAAGGGGCGAGCTTGTTGGCATCAACTCTCAGATCGCCTTTGCCCAAACAAACGATATGACACTCTGGCAGCCGCAAATCAATTTTGCTCTGGAGGGCTTACTCAGCAACAGGCTTATTGATGAAATTATCAATAACGATGGCCGTGTGAAGAGGGCCTTTGTGGGTATAGAAGTGTCGCAACGTTATGAAACTGTTTTTGACCGTGTTACTTGTACAGACCAATGGCAGCTTAAAGACACTGAGCCCCTGATTTCCGGCGTGATGCGTTCTTCTCCTGCATTCAGCGTACTTGCTGATAAGGTAGGTGCAAGTCTTCTTAAAGTTAATGGTGTGGAAGTAAGAAATATACAGGAAGTACTTGGCGAATTGGAAAAAGCCAGGCCGGACACCACCCTTTCTTTGCTTATTCGGCATAACAACGCTGAAGAAAACGTTGATATTAAGACTCAGGAACTCAGCGCCCGGCACCATGAACAGATTGCCCGCTATGTTATGGAGAAAGAGGACAGGGTGAGCATCGTGTTCGAAAGCAATCAGGTAATTCTTAACATTGGTAAGGAATATGCAAACAAAAAGGTGCAGTCGAAGAAAACCAGCACGCAGGTGGATTCGTATCAGGTTCTTACCATAGGATTAAGTGAGGAAGATTATGATGTTTTATGGCGGCTTAACAGTTTGAGCGATCTTGGTGCGGCACTCAGGTTTACCGGGCCTTATGGTTTTTACGACATGGTAGTCGTGGACCAAAAAAAGCCCCGGGCCAAGCCTGAAAAAATCCGCATTAGCCTTGCCGATAGCGAAAGTTTACAAAAACTAACTCTTTGGTATTGAAATCAGCTCCTTTTATGAATCGGATATTTTTTTTGTTGCCGGCTTTGTGTTTATTGCTTGTGTTCAGCGCCCTCCAGGCCCAGGACAAACGGGCTCTTGTTATAGCCGTTGGAGATTATGATTACGCATCTACGCGGTGGCGCCCCATTTCATCGGCTCGGGATGTGCCACTGATTAAAAATGCACTCCTTACTCAAGGCTTTCAAGAGGCTGATATACGTCTGCTTCAGGATAAAGACGCTGATAAGGCTGGTATTGTAAAAGCTTTCGAAGATCTTGCAACCATTACAAATCCAGGTGATATAGTGTTTGTTCATTTTTCAGGGCATGGACAGCAGATTGAAGACAACGATGGCGACGAAATTGATGGCTACGACGAAGCGCTTATCCCGGTCAATGCCCGCCAGTTCTTTAAAAAGGACGTGTACGAGGGGGAAAACCACCTCAGAGACGATGAGTTTGGTATGCTGCTGAACAGTGTCAGAGAAAAAGCCGGACCTCAGGGCAATGTGATGGTGGTGGTTGATGCCTGCCATTCGGGAACTGCTACCAGGGGAGAAAACAATACCCGGGGGACTTCAGAAGCCTTCATCAGCCCTGGCTATAAACCCGCGGACAACAAGGGCGCCCCGGAGAATTTTGGGGTTTATACCGAAGATGACAAACTGGCTCCGATGGCCTGTTTTTATGGCGCATCAGCACACCAACTCAATTATGAGTACAAGGTGAACGATTCCACTTATGTTGGCTCTCTGTCCTTTGCTTTTAGTAGAGCTTTTAGCCAATCCACACCACAAACGACCTATAAAGGCCTTTTCGACCGGATTCGTTTTATTATGGCAAGCATTGCCCCCAATCAGGCGCCACTGGCCGAAGGCACGCTCGACCAGTATATTCTGGCAGGAAAAATCACAGGAGCACCTGACTATGCAACGTTGCTGCGCTTTTTCGACGAAAAAAATGTGTCCATCAACAGAGGCCTTTTGCATGGCGTAAACAAAGGCACCAAAGTCGGGTTTTATAATGTAGATGAGCGCGATTATAAAAATGCTCAACCTAAAGCAACCGGAACGGTTATCTTCAGCGATTTTGTCACGGCTGATATACTGCTCGATCAGCCATTGAAGGAAGATGTAGCGCTAAATTCCTGGGTGTATATCACCGAACAGAATTTCGGCGATATGGCCCTGCAAGTCAAACTCGACCTGCACAACCCCGACCTTGTAGCCGCCTTTAGGGCAAAAGCGGAAGAGTATCCGATGATTAAAATTAAAGATACAGATTATGAGCTGCTTATTGAAGAGAACAACATGTTTACACGCGGCAATAATATCATGATCAGTAACATAAAGGATATTGAGTTGTGGTCTTCCTCAGCAGACATCAGCGATGTGACCAAAACTGCCAATGAGATTACAGAACGCCTTATTGCCTATGCCCAGTCGCGTTTTCTGCGCAAGCTCGAGGTGGACGACAGCAAACTCAGGGCCGACCTTGCCATTATTCCTCTCAAGGTAAAACAGGAAGGAAGCAACGTGGTGGAAGATGGCACAAGGCCCCTGTCAGAGCGTACTGATGAGGCCGGCAACCTCTTCCTGAAGAATGGAGATGTCTGTAAAGTGCAGATTACCAACATGGCAAGCCAAACTATTTATTTTACCATCCTTGACATTCAGCCCGACGATGCCCTGAGTATTTTGTTGCCCGTGAAAGGTCGTTTGCCCCAGGAATACCGCCTGGAACCCGGCCAAACATTTACAAGTCCCTTGATTAAAATAGGGCTGCCTTATGGTAACGAGGTTTTTAAACTCATTACCTCTGCCACACCGCTTGATTTGACAAGTGTGGTGCGTTCCCGTGGTAAAAACCCGGAAACCAGAGGCAATGAAGTCAATCCCTTTCAAAAACTTTTTGCAGAAACATACCGGCCCGACGGCAACACCCGCGGTGTTGAAACCATGAGCCTGCCCACCGGATCGGTTTATGTGAAATCATTTGTGTTCCAGATAAAACCCGACAAATAGGACGAAACGCCTGACAATGAAATCATTTTTAGCTGTTGTGTTAAACCTGAATTTTACTACCTTTGAAAGGTAATCATCCAAAACCCATCTTCGCAAAATGAAGGTTCACCTAATCAAAACCCCTGAGTATGATGAAATAAGTTACTGGGATGTGCTTGAGGTATTGGCATCTCCGGCCGGCCCGCTGAATTTTGATGCCAGGGCCTATGAATTCAATACTGCACAGTTCCCTTTTTTAAAAAACAAACGCCTGAGCTGGGAGGACTTGTTCGGGCTATGTTCCTTTTACCGTAAGACTTTCAGCATACCATCACACGATTTCATTATCTTACTCACCGACCTGAAAAATGATCTGAATTTTTTCAGCTTTTATGATGAACATCGTAATGCTTTTGTCCAGACCAGCGGCTGGGAACATATAATCAATGCTCCGCAAAAATTTCCAGTGGCCTATCAGGTGGTGGCAAACATCCTGAGAATACTTATGAAAATGCCTCCGGGCCTGCCTGATCACTGGTTTCATACCTATACCATCGGCTGTATGAACGATCTTTGTGCAAACAAAAAAGAAATAATCATAAAGCTCCGGACGGGAGATATCTGTAACGAATGCTTATGCAAAATGAAAGAGGCGCGGATGGATGAGGAGATTATTGACCATGCGATAGGCCTGTTTGAAATCATCAGAAAACAATTGCTTTTTGTACAGGGATTTTCCCGGAACATCACTCCCAAAACCCTCACTGTTGACGCATCCGGGATGATTATGATAGGGGACAAAGAAATAAAGCTTGATTACCTGCCAAAAACATTATTTATTTTTTTTCTGAAGCATTTGGATGGAGTAACGTTTAACGATTTGCCGGAATTCAGGGCCGAATTGCTGGCCATATACAAAACCTTAAGGCCTGGCGGCAGCGAACGGGCTATTGACAATCTGATAGCGCATTATTTATATGAGGGGACTTTCTCAAAAAATAAAAATTCATTGAATAAAAAACTGAAAGCTCAGTTGGGCGAACCTCTTGCAGGTTATTATTACCTTAACGGTAACCGGGGCGAAGTGTTCCGGATCGGCATCGCAACGGAACTGGTACACCTTGATTTTCATTGCTGACAGAGGTTTGTAAGCTTACAAATCCATTTATCACCTTATATAGCTTTGACTCCGAGATAAGCTGACCTACTTTTGTTTTCACAAACAAAGATAAACAGCAACACTAAAGAAAATGGAGGAGAAAAAGCAATGAAAGTATTTTACAACCCCAACCAATCGGTAGGCAAAAACCACAGTATGTCGCCGAGTGCCGGCAAGCCTGAAATAATGGCAGAGAAGCTCAAAAAATTACCATATATTGAAATGGTTTCTGAATGGTTACCGCTCAGCAAAGAGGATATCTGCCTGGTACATGAAAGGAAACATGTGGAGGACATCCTCTCCTGCAGAAAAGCAAATGGTTTTGGCAACCACCTGCCGCAAATCGCGGCTTCGCTTTTCTGGACAAGCGGTTCGTTTTATCATGCAGCACGTTATGCCTATGTTAACAAAACCTTGGCCATGTCGCCAACCTCCGGATTTCATCATGCAGACTATTCCAGCACCATGGGATTTTGCACGTTCAACGGGCTGATGATAAGTGCAGCCTTATTGCTAAAGGAATTTCCAAAAATCCGCATCGGCATCATAGACCTTGATGCTCATTACGGCAATGGAACAGCGGCTTTGATAAACAGGTTCAGCTTTGATATAAAACATTATACAATGGATGATTATATGACGGAAAGCCGCAACGGGCGCACTTTTGAAAAACTTTGCAGTTTTACGGACCGCGACATGATATTCTATCAGGCCGGTGCCGACCCTCACATGGATGACCCTTTGGGCGGATACCTGACCACGGAAGAGATGAAAGTCAGAGATAAAACAGTTTTTGAGTTCGCAAAACAACATAACATCCCGCTTGTCTGGAACCTCGCCGGCGGATATCAGAGTCCTGTTTCAAAGGTGATAGAACTTCATTTAAATACTTTGAAAAGTTGTCACGCAGTTTTTGAAATATAACAGCAACATAATTATAAACCATTAATATAAGAAGCAATGAAAAATCAAGAAGAACCCGTATTTGAAATCCTGGCCGAAGGCGGAAGTCTTCGTATCATGAGAATCAGGGATGCCTCAGGAGAAAAATTTTTGTATAACCACAACGAATGTGACCTCACTGATGAAGGCATGGGAGTATGCGAAAATGGAGAGTACGACAACTTTGAGCAGCCTTTTCAAATCATCAACAATAAATATCCATGGTACTTCCTTCACCTGGAAACTGTTCATCCTGACTACCGTGATTTTGTGATTTCAGAACTCATTAAAAAACTTAATGAAAAGCAGGTGTCCCTTGAAGAAATGAAATATTATAAGGACAGATTAGAAAAAGCGTTGGGCGTTAAGCTGGATTATGGTGCGGTCCCTATTCAAAACGGCCTGCAAAACATTAAGGTAAGCAACCTGATGAAGCTCACCGAGTATGAGTACTCGCAATTTACGAAAGAAAGCGGAAAGCAAGATCGGATAAAAGGCAAGTACGAGATTTGGACTGATGATCAGGTTTACAGTCCGGATTATATGGAAATAATGACAGCTAAATTTGAGTTTAAAACAGTTGGAAAATTGGAAGTAACAGGCAGCGCTGTAATCATCAAAAATGAATTCAATCAGATAGAATTTGTGTTCCCTTCAGACAAATATTTTGTGTCGGCAAAACCGATTTATGGCAAAGAAAAAAGTTGGTTTTATGCAAATGCTTAAGGATTACAATAAACACCACAAATACCACCTGTAATAAATAGCGCTGATCTATTGGTATAAAACAAAAATCTCTGCAAATCTGGCAGTTATAGACAAACTAAATTTAGTTATTAACAATGGAAAAATATAAGAATCTCCTTCGTAAATTAGTAGCATGAAACAAGATTTAACCGAAAAAATAAAAAACCTTATCAATCAGCCAGATATTGATGAGAACGAGGTGATTTTTCAACTAAAAAAATTACTTTATGATAACGATTTAAAAAAATTGGCCCCCAGAGATACTATTAGCTTGTCGGAGCTTCTGTCTGAAAAACTCAGCGAAATAAAAAATCCCCTGGTGGCAGAAACCATAATTAAAACAGGAATAGAAAGTCTGGATCGCGCTTTATGCGGCTTCGCTTTAGGTGAACTTGTTGTATTGGGAGGCAGGCCGGCAATGGGCAAAACTCAATTACTGATCTATTTATCCATGAAGTTTTCCCGGACGATACCCGTGCTGTATTTTTCTTTTGACTATTCAATGAGCATGCTGAAAAACAGATATGTTTCGATAATGGCGCAAGTCGCCACAGATCGGTTAATGCGCGGGGATTTGGAACTTGACGAAAAAGAAATGATAATACACCAGGTTGAAAAAAAATTGAACACATATAAAATTTTCATCAACGATGGCTGCAGTGATTCCGTTTCCCTATTAAGGGCTCATTGTCAGAAGCAAATAGCCGAAAACGGAGTGAAGGTGGTCATAATTGATTATCTTCAGCTGATGAGCCATCCCCGGCTACGTTATAACCGTGAGCTTGAGATAAGTTATATAACGAGGGAACTGAAAAATATGGCACGCGAGTTTAATGTATGCGTAATTGTTGCCAGTCAGCTCAGCAGGGAAGCCGAGAGGCGCCCGGGCTGCAAACGCCCCATACTCTCCGATTTGCGCGATAGCGGAGCCATAGAACAGGATGCCGATAAAGTACTATTTGTGTATCGCCCGGAATATTACCGCATCGAGGAGGATGAATTTGGGAATAGCACAACACGCATCCTGGAACTGATAATAGCAAAAAACAGGACCGGTAGTACTGCCAGCATAAAGCTCAGGCATGGTAATGGTTTTGCCTCTTTTGAGGATGTTGAAGAAACCCCGGACGAATTCATTTTCGACAAGAACAGGCTGGATGAAATTGACAATCCGCCATTTTAAAATATTGAGCCGTTGACTAAAGATTATGAGTCACAGAATGAACGACATGCGGTTGTGTTCCAGCAACCCGGAACTGCACAGAAGTACTGGATCTTCTGCTTACTGCGATGCTCGCTGCGCTGCGCTTCGCGTAAGCAGTGCCCAGGTCACAGATAATCGTCAACGGCTCATTTTTTCTTAATAATATGACTGCTGAAGAAATTATAGCTTTTGCCCATAAAAACAGGGTGATGATACAAAAGTATCAACGGGAAGGGCTGTTTGCGTCTAATCCGGTCATTAAACAAACCGAAAAACATGTGCTGAATGCGTGTTATTTGCATACTTTGGAAAAGCCCAGTGACCTTGCCAGCTTGCTGAATGCTTTTTTATTCGATGTTCAAAACATGATCAACCAACCTGTTTACATGCATCATGTGGTGCCGAAAAAAAGAGGCGGGTTCAGAGATATTTATGCTCCGGATAAGGAACTTAAAACAGCACAGAAACACCTGAATTATTACCTTCAGGCGTACTATTTACTCATTAAACCTCGCAACATACATGGCTTTGTCATCAACCCGCATTATCTCGGACGTGGCTGCAATATTGTCGAAAATGCGAAGGTCCACACGGGTAAAAATCATTTGCTGAATATTGACCTAAAAGATTTTTTTCCCAGCATAACTGCCAAAAGAATAAAAGAGCTTTTTTCCTCGTCCTGGTTCAATTATGATGAACAGATAACATGGGCACTCACCCTGCTTACAACCTATAAAGGGCACTTGCCTACCGGCGCACCAACCTCACCGGCGCTTTCAAATTTTGTCTGTCTTGAGCTCGACAAAGAGCTGAATAATTATGCACAAATAAATAATCTTAAATATTCCAGGTATGCCGATGACCTGACGTTTTCATCTGATGGCCGCATTGATAATGATATGATACTTGACATTGTCAGCATCATCAACAAACACCATTTTAAGATTAATCAAAAAAAGCTCCGCCTGGCCGGAGCCAATCGGAGGCAAACCGTTACAGGCATAACCGTTAATCAGAAAGTAAATGTCAACCGTAAACTGCTGAAACGCACCCGCGCCATGCTCCACGATCTTATGAAAAATGGCTTATATGCCGCCACCAGCAAACATTTCCTTGTGGCAGAGGATAAGGATTCAGCGTTAAACCTCAGGTTTATCAGGCAACTTGAAGGATATATCAATTTTATAGGGCAGGTAAGGGGCAGAGATGACGCCGTTTATCTCAAACTGAAAACCTCTTACCAGAGTTTGTTTTCTTTTCAACCCGAAGATTTTGTCAGATAGAAAAGATTTATTCATCGGTACATCAAAAGACAACTCGTTTAGCGCGGAACAAGCGAAATGAAAAACTTTTCACCCCCCTTTAATGAACCATTTTCAAAACCAGGTTTTCTGATTTACCGGCACCGGTAAACTCCAGTCTGAACGAATATATGCCCTGCGGAAGGTTCCCCTGAGCGAAGTTCACAGTGTGCTTCCCTGCATCCATTGATTCATCCACCAATTCGGATATCAGTTCTCCCAACATATTGAACACACTGATTTTTACCATTCCGCTTTCAGGCAAACGATATGTTAGGCCGGTGGTGCCGCTGAAAGGGTTGGGATAGCCCGAAAACTCTAAGCCTGTGTCGGTGCTCGTTCCCTGAACAAAAAGCTTAGGCATGATAAGATAAGCATCCTCAATCTCCTGAC
>DAONFU010000043.1:0-16526 GCA_035403765.1 Bacteroidales bacterium | reverse complement strand
ATAATTTTTAGTCTTTACATGGTGCGCAAAACTTTGTAATGAAATTAAAAATCCCGATGAGGGAAAAGCTCTTCATGCCCTGTAATGCTTTATTTATATGCTTTTTTTGTTATTTTATCTAAAAATTATTTAATTTTTTTTGAAAAAAAATTCTTTTTCTCAAATATTATTTGTAATTTTGTCCGCGGATTTATCAATTACAATGTTTGTTTAAAATTATTTATACCATAAATTTTAACGTATATCAATAAGATTGATTTAAAAGTGATAAAAAAAACAGGACAAAACATGAAAAAAGTGCTTTTTATCGTACCCGTAATTGCTTTTCTGGCCGGTTGTCAGAAAGAGTATCAATGTACTCAGCAAATATCGAAGCGGGTTAATGGTGTTGAAATTGAAAACCAGCAAATTGTAATGTACTCTGAAAACAATCTCGACGGTACATGCTTTAACTATGAGCAAACCATTAATGATACGGTTACGGTGAGTAAGACTACCTGTGAATAAAATCCATTTCTATTTCCTGTGATTTAATTATCTCCTTGGTTAAATGCATCTAAACAAAATTGAAAACAATAATAGTACATGCTGATTTTACCTTGTAGTCTGATATTATTTCTCTTCTCCAAAAAATCTCCCAGGCTGGCAATAGCTTTAAAGATCCTTACAGGGAAAAAGCTTTGTCTGACATTTCCATAAAATTATCTACTGATAAATAGTGATTTTATATCTCTGCAATTTTATTGCGGGCTAATTCGTTATTATCTTAACCCAAAAGATAATAGCTATGAAAATTATTAGCAGCTTGTTAGCCCTCTTATTTTTTACTTCTGTTAATGCACAGCCGTTAAAGCAAAAAAACAGTCAGGCAGGTATTTTTTCTTTAGGTGTACGGACCAGCATTGGTCTGGTAAATGATGGCCAATGGCAGCGAACTGCGTTTGGCACGGGAGGGCAATTTCGCATACAGTTTTCCGACAGGGTAAATACCGAATGGTTTGCTGACCACCTGAAGGCCGATTTGAGTGATTATGCGTGGCGTGCCGACACTCATATCGGCTGGAGTGTCATGTATTACCTCACAAAACAGCCACAAACCCTGGTCAGGCCATACATCCTTGCCGGGCATTGTTTCGAATACCTGAAATTCACTGACAATACTGATGATTCAAATATTGCCGAACGATGGAGCGCATCGGTTCAGGGTGGGATGGGTGCACAGTTTACTATTACCCAGAGGCTTGATTTATCGCTTGCCGCCCAATATATGCTGCATCTCGGAACCAAAATCAAGGCGGACAATGCCGAAGGAGTAACTACATTTTCCAAATCAGAAGGGCTGGGTATTCACGACCATATTTTGTTGCACCTGAGTATTAACTATAAAATTGCTGACTTATGGTAAAAAAATCATTTTTTGCAATAGTCTTGATTATTGGCTTTCAAAGCGTTGCACAGGCACAGGATTTTAGTGACAGAAGCGGTTTGCTAAAAGCAAATCTTTCTTTTAATCAGGGTTTTATGTTGTTTCAAAAATCTCAAAATGTTTATCTGGGCGGAAACCTCGAATATTTTCCAAGCAAAAACATTAGCATTCGGGGTGATTGTTTCTGGTACCTGGATTCCCGCCGCGAAAATCCGGTGTTAAAACAAAGCACACTGGTGTTTTTTGGTGCCTTGTTTCATTTACCCAAAGGGAAAAACGACTTTTATACCGGAATACAGCCGGGTTTTGCTTTTACCCGGCCAGCCCTGTTGTCGTTGGTTACAGATCGCAGTTATCCGATGCGCATGATGCCATCATTAGCGCTGTCCTTGGGCTACAGTTTTTATTTTTCGCGCTTCTGCAATTTTTTTGTGGGTGCCAATTATTTTGTTTTGCGTTACCGCGGTGCAGAAAATGGTTCTTTGAAACTTGATGAATTTATGATTTCAGGAGGTTTGGGGTTTCATATCAAAGTAAAAAAACAAAAGCCGGTAAATTGATACCGGCTTCTGTTTTTATTTCTGGTCTTTCTGTCAATCTATGACGGATCACGTTGGATTATGAAACCTGAGTTCCAAACTCTTTCTTCTTCATAGGAATAGGAAGCACTCCTGACATATCGCCAATCACATTGATCAGTTCAGCGTTCGATGGAATGACGATTTTCGCATTGTTTTGAAGAGAATTTTCCAGGGTTTCCAGCTTGCGTAATAATTGGGCATTACCGGTAAAATACTTGTCAGCGGCCTCGTTCACAAGTTGAATAGCTTCGGCTTCTCCCTCAGCGTGCAATATTTTTGCCTGTTTTACACCTTCAGCTTCTTTGATTTTGGAACGTTTCACGCCGTCAGCAGCTGTTTCTGCAGCAGTAGCATAGTCGATAGCAGCGATTTTTTCGTTTTCAGCCTTAACTACCTTGTTCATGGTTTCCTGGACATCTTTTGGCGGATCAATCTCTTTGAGCTCGGTACGAACAATCTCAATGCCCCAGCTTTTGGTTTCTTCGCAAAGGGTTCGGTGCAATTCCGAGTTGATTTTTCCTCTTTCGCTGTTGGCTGATTTTAATGTCAGCGTACCAATAATATTTCTCAGGGTGGTGCGGGCAAGGTTGACAATCTGCCACTGGTAACGGTTCACATTATACTGCGATGACTTAATGCTTTCTTCATCATCTTTTACCTTAAAATAAACCTGGGCATCTACCCGGGCATTCAGGTTGTCGTTGGTGATGATCTCTTGAGGTTCAGCATCTATCATGGTCTCAGTAATGTTAACCTGGTACATTTTTTCGATGATGGGAATTATCCAGTGAAAACCGGCACTGGCAAAACGGTTATATTTTCCAAATCGTTCTATCAATCCCCTGTGGGTAGGCCTTACTATTCTAATGCCCCAGAAAAACAATAATATTATCGGTATCCCGATATAAGCTAAATACATCATAAAACCTCCTTTTTTAAATTAGTGTCAATAAAAGTACAAATAATAATTGATTGGTGGAATATTTTTTTGATAATTAAAATTTGACAAATATTTTATGTAACGATTGCTTTTTCAGATAATTATATATTAAAATATTCTCCGTATTAACGATTATTAACAAAAGTGGTGGTTTTATTTACCGACAAATAGTTACTTTTGCACTCAAATAAACACGAAAGTTATGAAAAGAACATTATTCCTTATTAGTTTTTGTTTTGGCCTGTTGTTTAGTTATGGTGCCATGGCGCAATGCCCTGGTTGTGTTACAAACACTGGCTGCACATCCACACCAGCCAAGCCTACTATTTGTCCATCCGTAATGCCCGACGGCTATGCCATGCAGCCATACGACGAAAACATTTCCTTTTATCTGCCCACCGATTTTACCACCCAGGGCCACGATGTGGAGCTTTTTCAACTGGATATTCTCAATGTTACCGGTTTGCCTTTCGGCTTAAGCTTTCAAACCAGTGCCTATCCCGATAATATTTATTATCCCACCAACAACCCGCCGCTCACTGAACACGGCTGTGCCAAGATATGCGGAACACCTATCATGCCGGGAACATATAGCATTACTGTCTTTGTTCTTGCTCACGTCCATGTTACCGACCTGGGCGGTATCACGCAAACTTCCAACGATTCATTTATCCTGCCCATTACCATTTTGCCTGCGGCTGCTTCCAACAACGGGTTCTCTATTTCAAACCCTTATGGCTGTGCACCACTGAGTACAGGCTTTACCTGCAACAGGCCCAGTAACGGAAATCCTAATTATACCTATCATTGGGATTTTGGCAACGGCAATCAATCTTCGCTGGAAAACCCTCCAGCACAGAATTATCCCAATCCAGGCAGTTATCCTGTTACCCTGCAAACACAGATTGATACACTGCCTTATTATCTGCAGTCCCTTACAGTTAATGCCTCTCCCGATTGTAACGACAGTCCCTGGAGCGATCCCGATTATTACTTCAAACTGAAATTAGGCGCCAATACAATATTTTCTTCGGCATACATTAATAATACTAGCGCCCCTGTATCCTTTTCCTTTTCACCTATCCCTCTAACCAATGCAAACTACAGCATTGAATTGTGGGAATATGATACCGGATTGGCAGGAGGAGATGACCATTGCGGCGATTTTTCATTTCCAGGTTATACTGTCGGCACATATACCCTGACAACAGGCACCAGCGTTATTACCTATACTGTGAGCCATCCTGTTCTTAATTATACCGATATCGACACCATCAATGTATATCAAAGTCCCGTGCTGGGAACTTTGACTTTTACTCCCAACGACACTGTGTGCGACAAAGATTCGGTGTTTTTGTCAATTACCGATAGCTTCGGCGGAATCTATCAGTGGTATAACGACACCAATGCTATCAACAATGCAACTGCATCATCTTATTATGCAAAGACCAACGGGAAGTATTGGGTAGAGGTTTCCAATGCCAATGCCTGCCGCACTAATTCAAATGTAAAGCCAATTACCTTTATTGAAAACCCCGACAAACCTGGCGTATGGATTGTTGGCAATACCCTGAATACTAATTTGCCGGGCTTCAACCTGCAATGGTATCAGGAAGGCGTGTTAATACCTGGTGCCAATGGCTTCTCTTATGATGCCGATACATCTGGATATTATTGCGTAGTGGCTACCAACTGGTTTGGCTGTACCACATCGTCCGACACTGTGTATGTTACTTATATCCCTGATTTGGGAATAACCGAAACACTTGGTATGTCAGGGTTACAATTAATTCCTAATCCAACATCAGGGAAATTTACGGTCAATTTTGAAACAGCTTCACAGGATGATGTACAGATAAGAGTAACCGACCTGCTGGGAAGAGTGGTTTATCAAAATATTTTCGCTTATCAAAGTGGACATTTTTCGCAGGAAGTTGATTTGAGCAAGGCGCAAAAAGGTCTGTACCTCGTCGAAATTTTATCCGGTAATACCAAGGCAAACAGCCGGGTAATTAAGCAATAACCTTTCAAGCTAAAAAATAAAGAAAACGCCCTGTGAATATTTCTCAGGGCGTTTTTCTTATGCCATAACACGGATGTTTTTGAAAATATTGAATAACACAAACATTTCTGCTGCTTCCGCAAACCCATATTCTTTGAGCTGATGGTCGATGAACCTGACATGTATCATTTCAAAATCCCCGGGAAGGAAATATGCCTTTACCTGATCGTCTTCATACACATAACGGTCATCAGCTAAAGTCAGGGTTTTAATAATGCCATCGGTCTTTTTTATAAGTATCGTTCTTTCGTTAATGGTATTCATGAAGAATCCGTTGTCTGTATCCTTGAATTTTGTTATGTCGATAAATAGCCTGGGTTTATCAGCAAATGGCCTGCCCGAGGTGGGGCAAAAGGTGGTGCAGTTGCCGCATTCGTTACATATATCAGCGATGTTCAACACCTGGTGTTGCTGGGAAATATTCCATTCGCCGTCGTCTTCAAATACAATTTCCTTATTGTCTTTTAATACTGCTTTTTGCAACAGTATGCGGTTTGGCTGTAACATATAGGCATAATTTGCCCTGTTGGGGCATACGGTAACACATATGTTGCACAGCTCGTCGCAATGCAGGCATCTGGCAGCCTCGGTGGTGGCCTCGTCTTCGGATAATCCGATACTGTCGGGTTCTGTTAATGACAGCGTTTTGGGCAGTAACACTGGCCTGGCAAGCTGTCTGTATTGTCTGCTGGACCTCATGGTCATCAGTTCGTTGTATGTGTGTTGCCTGTTGGTTTTATGTTTTGCGGACAGGTCTGTTACCGTGTGAAGTATCTCTGCGGCGGCTTTACGCCCATCGGCGATAGCCTGTATCACAGTGGCCGGGCCGCGGAGGGCATCACCGCCGATGAAAACACCGTTGATCTGAGTCTTGAAACTATTGGCCTCTGGCCGTCTGGGGGATTCTTCCAGAAAGTCCAGGACAATTTCCTGACCCAGGGCCGGAATCAGCGTGTCAAAATCGAGGGTGTGTTCCGAACCTTCAATTTTTATGGGGGCTGCTCTGCCGCTGGCATCCGAAGCGCCTGGTTTCATTTTGGAGCATACCAGTCCGGTCATTAGGTTGTTTTCGGAAATAATTTTTTCAGGAAGAATATGTTCGATGATCTCGATATCTTCATTCAGGGCAGCTTTTATTTCTTCCGCGTCGGCTGGCATATCCCTGAGGGTGCGGCGGTATAAAATACTGACTTTGCCTTTGCTGCCCACTATTCTTTTTGCCGTGCGGGCCACATCGATGGCGGTGTTTCCGCCACCAACCACAGCAACCTTTTGACCGGCAAGAAGGCTTTTACCCCTACGTATCTCCGATAAAAATGCAAGGGGATCCACCAGCGATCTGGTGGCGGTGCCGGCAATGCTAAATGCTTTAGCTTTCTGCGCCCCAACGGCAATGAAGATAACATCATGGGTTGTCTGCAAATCTTTAAAAGCAGTTTTATCTATTTTTGATCCGTAAATGATTTCTACACCAACAGATTTTATGCGTTCAATATCTTGTTCAATAGCCTGCGCGGATAGGCGGTATTGCGGAATGGCATCGCTGATCATGCCGCCGGCAAAACTCTTGGTTTCGAAAATGCTAACCTTGAAGCCCCCTAAAGCCAGATAAAAAGCGCAGGACAAACCGGAAGGCCCTGCGCCGATAATGGCGGCTTTATATTTGCTGTTGCCCAGGGGAGTCAGCCGTGTCTGGACTTTTTGTTCTGTGATAAAGCGTTTTACTTCCCTGATCATCAACGGTTCATCGTAGTTGATTCGGGTGCATTTGCTTTGGCACTGATGGTCGCATACCATGCCGCACACGGCAGGCAGCGGATTCGTTTTAAGAATCACGCTCAATGCTTCGGCATATTTGCGGTTGGCAGTGTAAAAAAGATAATCGGGGATATCCTGATTAGTAGGGCAGGTGTTGACACAGGGCGCTTGTATGCAATCAAAATACGACAGCTTCCGATTGTTTTTTATACTAGGTTCATCAAAAATATCTTTGCTGTACCGTTTGTTTTTTAGCACATCATCGGCGTATTCATTCAGCCTGGCAAGATGTTCCGATGCAGCATTGTTTTTGAGATAATCCGAAAGATTTTCGTTTTTATTAATTTTCAGAAAATCTGAAATGTTTTGCGAATATTGGCCTAATCGTCCGTAACCTCCGGGTTTCAATAAGTCCGAAGAAACGGTTACCGGATAAATTCCGCAACTTAAAATATTACTGATGTTAAAACAATCGGCACCACCTGAGAAAGAAATTTTTAGCTGCCCGCCGAAATCCTGCTGAAGTTTGCGGGCAATATTTACGGAAATAGGATGCAGTGCCTTACCGCTCATGTACATCATTTTTTCTTCCGCATTGAAGATGTTGCGGTTATTGAGGCTTTCTAATGTGTTAGTAAGTTTGATGCCAAAGAAAACCTTGTTGTTTTGGGCTGCTTGGGTAAGGGCCTTAATGATGGTTAGCGCATTGTCATATTTCAGGTCGTGTTCAAAGGCCAGGTCGGGGACCTGCGTGTGGTGATGGTGCACCTCGTTTAGGATGCGGCGAAGTTCCCCTGGCCCCAACAGCGTCGGATTGAGCTTAATAAATGTATGCAGTTTTTTTTCTTCAATAAGGTATAAGCCTATCTTTTCTATCTCTTCGGGAGGGCAGCCGTGCATGGTGGATAGGGTGATACTGTCGGATATTTTTGATGGAATTTCAATATCTTTTATTTCGGGATACCATGCTGCCAATTCATCCACCATAGCTTCTTTTTCGGCAGAACAGTCGTTCATTTTGCTTAGAAACCACTGGACATTATCCTTGCAAATTCCTTCATAATTGTAGCCGACACTCATGTTGAAAATGGTTTCAGGATTGTTTCCGTATCCGAATTTATGCGAAAGCAAATGGATTAGTATCCATGCTTTGAGGTATTCGTTATACGATGCTTCAATTTTTAGTTCCTGCGACCATTCGCAGTTATATCCCTCGTCCTGCATGTCGATACAGGGTTTTGAAATGCTTAATTCATCGAGTGTTTGTACGGTTTTTAATTCGATGTATCTCGCCCCGCAAAGCCAGGCCGCTATGATATTTTGCGCCAATTGCGAGTGAGGTCCGGCAGCCACGCCAAAAGGAGTCGCCAATGGGTTGCCGAATATTTCGGTTTTTAAATGCTGATAGTTTTTGGGACTGAAGAATAATTCCTGAGGAATACCCAGTATTGATTGTCCTTTTTGATCAGCGAAAATCAGATTCACGAGTTGCTGTAGTTTCAGAGGAGCAAAATTGTCGTTCATTGATAAATTATTATATTTACGACAAAAATAAAAATAATTGGATAAATACCAGGACGATTTAATGAATACTTCAAAGGGTAATAGCAAAACCGCCTGGGCTGCAGTGATATTATCGGCCGGCAGGTCATCGCGGATGCAACAGCATAAAGCATTACTCCGCTTTGATGTGCACAAAACCTTTATCCGAAAAATTGTGGATGAATATGTCCAGGCAGGATGCAGGGAAATTGTTGTAGTTACCAATAAAGACAATAATAAGTCAATAAAGGAAGCATGCTCAAAGAACCAAAATGCCCAAATAAAATTTGTGATTAATGACCATCTTGAAAAAGAAAAATTTTATTCTGTCAGGTTGGGTATTGAAAACTGCCTCGCGGCCGGAGGATGTTTTGTTCAAGCTTGCGACAATCCTTTTGTCACCGTGGAATTGATTAAAAAAATGTTGTTGCTATTGGAAGATGAATCCTATGTAGTTCCTGTGTATAAGGGGAAAAAAGGCCATCCTGTGTTGTTGGGTCGCAACTTATTGAGAGCAGTGTGTCAGGCGGAGGATGATGCCATGAATTTCAAGGATTTTTTGCGGAAATTTGATAGCAGACTTTTTGAATCAACCGATAGTCATGTTCTCGACAATATAAACACCTTCAGTGAATATAAGTATTTTTTTGATATTTAGTTTTCGAGCAAAAAATATGTTTCCTATGGCGGAAATTTGAATTGAAAATTATTAAATATAAAAGGCTGAATAATTGTAGTTTAAAATTTTTTTTAACAATATTAGCACAGAAATAAATAATTTTTCGAAAATATTTTTAATAAAACCCAATTATATGAACGTAATAAGAGTTATCTAAAAAAAAGTTACAAAATTTCTTGCGGGGAGTAAAATTAATTTATATATTTATCAAAAATTAAATTATATGGATACTCAAAATAAGCCAACGATTTTATTTCCTTATGATTTTACGCCGGAATCGGACTTTGCTGTGGATTATCTGGTGGGATTATCAAAGTTGTTCAATTTTTCAGCAGAAATATTGAATATTTATGATGAGGGTACCAAAAAATACATGAAAGAAAACCATCTGGACAGGCCTGCTCTCGAGCAAAAAATCCAGGAGATGGCCATGGATTTGGAGGAAAAACATGGTATCATGACTAGCTACCTGATGAAAAATGTGTCTATTAAACGCATAAGGCAGATTTCGAGAAACGAAAATGTTACTTTTACGCTATTAGGTATTATCAAGCCATTCAAACCGTCAACCAAAATTTTAAAGGTGATTACCACCTCGCCGGTGCCTGCTTTTGTTGTTCAAACAGGTATCCCATTTAAACCTATCAAAAACATTGTTTTTCCGTTGGATGATTCCACAGCCAGCCGTCAAAAAGCCGGATGGGCGCTGCGTTTTGCCAAAGCCTGCCGCGATGCCACGGTGCATATTTATACCATCAGTCCGGCAGCATTAAAAAGCAAAGAGCGCGAATTTAAGCAATATAAAGTTATTGAATCATGCGAGCATTTCTTTTACCGCAATGGGGTAAATTTTGTTACAGAAACCTCGCAGGGAAACTATAAAGATTATCCACTGGAACTCAAAAAATACGCTGAAAGCATTGCTGCCGACCTGTATGTAATAATGATCAGGCCCAAGAAAATGTTTTCCTCTATCGACCCGGTGGACTATCAGTTGATTTTTAATCAGCAGAAAATTCCTGTTCTTTGTGTTAATCAGCGTGACCTTTTTGTTGGCGGGGGTTTTACCTGAGAATAGATTAGCAAGCGCATTCTTTTCCGTCAGTTGTTCCAAAAAATCTTATCTGTTTGGGGAATGGATAATTATTTGTAGATTTGCCAATTAATTAAATTTTAATATCTATGAATAAATTAGCTGTTATTGCTTTTGGAGGCAATGCCTTGTTGCGCGGAGAACAAAAGGGAACTATTCAGGAACAGGAGCATAATGCCCGTGAAACCTGCGCTAACCTTTTGGAACTGGTTAAAAAAGATTATAACATTGTGGTTACCCATGGTAACGGCCCTCAGGTTGGAAACATTATCCTTCAAAACATTGCCGGTTCACGCTTGTTTGGTGTTCCCGAAATGCCTATGGACATCTGTGGCGCTTATTCGCAAGGATTTATCGGTTACGTCATCGAACAACAATTTCGTAATTTGCTTGAAGAAAACAACCTTGATAAAGAAGTGATAACACTTGTAACCCAGGTGCTGGTGGACAAGGATGATCCTGCTTTTCAAAATCCCACCAAGCCTGTAGGCCCTTTTTATACCAAAGAAGAAGCCGATAAAATGGCTGCCGAAAGTAAATCGGTGTTTGCTGCCGATCCGCGTGGACGTGGCTGGCGCAAAGTGGTGGCTTCGCCTGTGCCCCTGAAAATAGGTAACAAAAACACTATAGAAACTATTGCTCGCAACGGCCAGATTGTTATTGCTGTGGGTGGCGGAGGCATACCGGTATATTACAAACGCCCCAATTTCCTCGAAGGCATCGATGCCGTGATCGACAAAGACCTGGCCTCTTCTTTGCTGGCCCTGCAGATTCATGCCGACGAGTTCTATATTCTAACCGATGTGCCAAAGGTGTGTATAAATTTTCATAAACCCGACGAAAAACACCTCGATGTTATCAGCGTTGAAGAAGCCAAACGATATCTGGACGAAGGCCATTTTGCCGAAGGCAGTATGGCGCCGAAGATACGTGCTGCTATAAACTTTACAGAAAACGGAAAAGGTGAAGCTATCATCACAGAAGCTTCTCAGCTTTCGAACAAAAATTGCGGAACTAAAATTGTAAAATCCAAATAATAATTTTATGGGTGAAATTATTTGTCCACAATGCAAAGCCTCGCTGACAGAACAAGCAAAATTTTGTCATGTATGCGGCTACAAGTTGATTGAAGATACCCCATCATCAAGCGACACCGCCGAAGACAAAACCATCGATGTGAAAGATTTTACCGATGTTCGTCCCGAGGAAGTGATAACGGCAATTAAAAGTGGTAATATCTTTAAAAGAGCCATCAATATTATGTTTAAACCAAAAACAGAATGGGAGGTGGTTGCTGCCGAAAAGCCACGAATACCCATGCTGATTTTTGGATATTCATTGATTTTTGCCATTATTCCGGTAGTTTCTCTTATCCTTGGCTACGGACTTATCGGCCGTAAAATTTCCGTTGCCTGGGATAATAGTTTTGGTATTGGTTTTATGCAGGCTTTTGTTTTTGTCCTTGCTGCATTCACAGCCATCATTGTGGGGGCCGTGGTTATCAACGCGATGGCTCCGGCTTTTAAAACCGAAAAAAACTTTGGCAGGGCCATGCAGCTTACGGCTTATTCTTTTACACCGGTATTTTTTGCTGGTGCCTTGTTTTTCTTTCCCTTCCTGTCGTTTCTTGCTAATCTGGCAGGGCTCTATGGCGTTTTTGTCTTATTGATAGGCCTCCCCATAGTAATGAAAACACCCAAAAACAATCAGATTGGGTATTTTTTCGCTTCTATAGGTGTGCTTTTTGGAATTTTTTACACTGTAAAATGGACACTGGCACTCTCATTTGCCATGGCTTCCAGCGCCATGTGGCATATGCATTATTCTTTTTAACCCTTTTTGTTAATACTTGATGGAACTAACTGAAATCAGCGAATTGGGCGAAAGGGTTAAAAACTGGCGGAGTGCAGAAACCAGCTATTTTAGAACATTGCCGGTTAAAAATTACTTGTTTTCGCTGATGGCTGTGCTGGGTATCACGGCTACCTGCCTGCCCTGGGCCGATGTTACGGTGGGTTTTTATAATCAAGCTATGGCGGTCGGCCTGCATTTTTTTGCAGGATGGATCATATTCCTGGTTTACCTTGCCGTTGTTGTCATGATGTTGTTTAATAAGCATTTGAAAGTTGAAAACAAACTGGTCGAAAAAGCGCCATTGTATGCAGGAGCTGTGACATCGGCGCTTACCCTGTTTTTTTTAATAGGGAAGCTATTCAAAGTGCGTTATGGCGTTTATTTATGTCTTGGTGTTTCTTTGGTTTTTTTGTTTTTAGTATGGTATTTCAACTATAGGAACAAAGGCGGTAGGTTTGATAAATTGATAAATTGACAAATTGAAAAGTAAATTATAATTTTAAAAAAAATGGAGGATTATTATGGCTTTTAACTTGAAAAACAGAAATTTTCTGAAAGAACTTGACTTCACTCCCGAAGAGATGAAGTTTTTATTAAAACTGTCTGCCGACCTGAAAGCTGCCAAATACGCCGGCACAGAGCAGCAGATGCTTAAAGGCAAAAACATTGTGTTGCTTTTTGAAAAAGATTCGACGCGAACCCGATGCGCCTTCGAAGTGGCCGCTCTCGATCAGGGTGCCCATGTTACCTATATCGGTCCAAGTGGTTCGCAGATGGGCAAAAAAGAATCGATGAAAGATACTGCCCGCGTTCTCGGCAGGATGTACGACGGTATTGAATACCGCGGCTATGCACAAACTATTGTGGAAGAGTTGGCCAAATACGCCGGAGTGCCTGTGTGGAACGGCCTTACCAATGAGTTTCATCCCACCCAGATTCTTGCCGATTTTCTTACCATGAGCGAACATTGTAACAAACCGCTAAACCAGATTTCTTTTGCTTTTGTGGGTGATGCAAAAAACAATGTAGGCAACTCGCTGATGGCCGGTGCGGCCAAAATGGGTATGGATTTCAGGGCAGGTGCACCCAAATCATGCCAGCCAGATAAAAAGCTGGTGGAAGAATGCAAAAAAATTGCCAAAGAAACCGGAGCAAAAATTACGATCACCGATGACCCACAAGCCGCTGTTAAAGGGGTGGACTTTATTTATACCGATGTCTGGGTGTCGATGGGCGAACCTGATAATGTGTGGGTGGAACGCATCAAATTGCTTAAACCATATCAGGTCAACGCAAAACTTATGAAAGCCACCGGCAATCCCAATACCAAATTCCTGCATTGCCTGCCAGCCTTTCACAACCGCGAAACCAAAGTCGGTGAAGAAATATTTCAGAAATATGGTCTCGATGGTATGGAAGTTACTGAAGACGTTTTCGAATCAAAAAACTCTATCGTTTTTGATGAAGCCGAAAACCGGATGCATACCATTAAAGCTGTAATGGTAGCCACCCTGGCATAGCTCCATGTGAGTTGTTTTTAAGCAAGGGCATGAAATGGAATTTCCGCTGTTTTGCTAAGATCCGAGATAAACAGTTTTTTCGCAAATTGAAAAAACTGTTTATCTGGGTTTTCATATTGTTTTTTGTTGTTTATGTTTCCTGTAATATAATTATTTATTACGGCTCCAAAGGGTTTTTGTATGGCAACAGGGATGACGTACCTGCAAGTTACGTGGCGCTGGTGCCCGGTGCCAGTGTTTATGCCAACGGGCAGCCATCGGAAATACTTGCCGACAGACTCGACAAGGCTTTTGAGCTTTACGAGGCTGGCAAGGTAAAACGGTTTTTGTTAAGTGGCGACCATAGCACCCGTACGTATAACGAAGTCAAAGCCATGAAAAACTACCTGAATAAAAAAGGGGTTCCCGATAGTGTGCTTTTTACCGACCATGCAGGCTTAGATACTTACAGTTCCATGGTGAGGGCGGCCCGAGTGTTTGAAGTGGACAGCCTGATAGTGGTAACGCAGACTTTTCATTTGCGCCGGGCGGTGTATATTGCACGTAAACTGGGGCTGACGGCTTATGGATACCGGGCCGATTTACACAGGTATCCCAGTATCAATTACCTGATGATGCGGGAGAGTTTTGCCAGCCTCAAGGCCGTGTTTGAGGTGCTGTTTCATGTTAATCCGAGGTTTGGCGGAGAAAAAATTCCCATAACCGGAAACAGCACCAAAAGTTATGATTGATAAGTAACAAGAGCGTGGGGCTTATTCCAGGGATTGCATTTTTTTGTGTTTTTGTATCAGGCGTTCGATGGCAGCTTTTTTTTCTTCCGCCTCCTGGAGTTCCTGCTTTTTATTGTCGATAGATGTCTGAATTTGATGGTAATAGTCTGTGGCGTTTTTTCCATCAGCTTTCAGCTGTTTTAGCTGTGCTTCATATTTTTTGCTTTCTGACGACAAAAAACTTATTCGCGACTGTATATGCGCCAGGTCATTGTCGAGGTTTATGCCCAGGCGTTCGTTACATTTCTGGAAAAGTTCGAGCAGCATAGTTTCGCGGGCCAAAAGTTTGTTGTATTGAAATATCCTTTTGTCTTCGGCCTGTTTGAGCTTTTCGAATTCTTCTTTAGTTTTAATGTAACTTTCTTTTTTGGTTTTTTTATTGACTTCCAATTCGGCCATGGTTTTTTTCAATCCATCCATTTTTTCATTGTTGGCGTCCTGCCAACTGGTTAGTGTACGCTCGGCTTTGGGTATTTCGTAGCGAACTGCAGCCAAATCTTCCTTTACTACTTCTATAAGCTTGTTTGTTTCGTCCGAATTGGCCAAATTATAAATGTTGTTGTTATATATTTCATTAAAGTTTTCGGAAAGCACGGTTTTTTCCTGGTTGTCGAGATAGATAACAAACTCCTTGTTGGCGCGTTTCACTTCAGAGGAGTTGAAATTGGAGGTTTTGATGTATTCGTCCATTTCTTCCAAAGCTATTTCTTCGCCTCCAATGATAATGATAACCGATTTAACTTTGACCAGCATATTGTTTTTAAAGTCATCACGGGTTTCAATTTTCCAGGCAAAATTGATTTCCTGGGGGTAAAGTATTCCGGTGTTATCGGGATTAAGCAGGATGTAGTAGTTGTAGGTTTTTGATTTTTTGGGATTTTTGCTGTCGGATATAACAATGGGAATATCTATCCGTAAAAATGTTTTTCCCGCGATGCCAATTTCTTTTTTCTCAAGACTATGGAGTTTCCCAATGATGTCTTCCATTTTGCTAAGCACATCCTTTTGGTAGTTCATGTCCTTAAAAAAATACCAATAGTCGGTGAAGTCGTAATTTTTCTTAAAACTTTCTACCTGCCCAACAAAAGATTTCCCAGGCTTTCCGCCTCTTACACCGGCATGTTTACCACAGTAGATATATGCCCAGTACACCTCATCGTCTTTCCATACGTAGATTTTATAAATACCATCCACGGTGCCGTCATCGTTCAGGGGCATGATTCCCGGTTCGTAAGGATAACAATAAAAACCCTGGTTTATCATGCGGCCGTTGAGCGTGTTCAGGCGGATGTCGTCGGCGTTTGAATAGCCCAGCTTTTCGCAGCCTTCTTTCCATATGATAACGCCTTCGAACTGCGAAAAAGGAGGGAGGTCGTGAGGGATAATGGTAGGCATGTTTCTTCCCTTGGTTCCATAGGGCAACATCACAAAATTCAACAGGCCGGTTTTGGGATTTACTTCAGTGTCTTTGTCGTATTGGAAGGCACAATGCCAGACGGGGTTTTTTTTGTCGCCGGGAACCCAGACATAGTTGTACGATTCAAGCTCTCCATTGAGATTTCTGCCTTTGCCTTTTAAAACCACGGTTTCGTTTAAGTCCCGCCAGTAAATATCGTTGAAATATCTGAAGAGCTCGTATTTTCCAAACCGCAGAATTTTTTCGTTGGGTTGGTGCAGCATATCATAGACTTCATTTTTATAGTTGTCGATAAGGCGGTATGGAATATCATTGACGGTGAGGTTATTTTCTTTCAGGTATTTTTTTGTGTTGAAGCGTTGCAGTATGCACTGTTTGATTTCCGTGGGAGTTTCGTTTGAGAACTGCCGGGCGGCGATGTTGATGCTGTCGGAGTACATCAGGAAAAAGGTTTCGAGCCACTCGTAGGCCATATCGAAATTGTTGGCATCTTTCCACGATCCGGAGCCTTCAATTTGCGGGAAAATAAGCGTATCATAAACAGTTTTCTTCCCCACTTTGTTCTTGATGTAAAAACCCGCCAGATCGGCCGTAACCCGTCCTGAGTCAATACCTAAACGCGGTATGGCGGACATAAATGGTTTTTCAACGGCTACATTTTTGCCTATGTTTTGATTATAGGCAGAATCCACCATGAATTTTTCTTCCATGATGTTGTAATGCCAGATACATCCCAGATCGTAAGAGTGGTGGTTTTTAATTTTTTTACTTGGCAAAAAGTTTATCTCATGAGCCGTATAGCCCAGGTTGACCAACATGGATAACAGGCTGTTGCCAAATATCAGATAATCGTAGGCTGTGGTGTAGGTTCTTAATCCATAATC
>DAONFU010000042.1:0-16771 GCA_035403765.1 Bacteroidales bacterium | reverse complement strand
CGCATAGTGATGGCAGAGAAGATATCGGATTTGACGGCACCAATATATTATGGACCGCTAAGAGCACTTCAGATACTATATTCAAGATCAACCCGCTTAATCATGCCATCAGCTATCTTCATTTAAGTAACGGCTATTATTATGGATCCACGACTTTTGCAACATTTCTCTGGATCTCGGATAATAGTGCAATTGATAAAGTAAACCCGACAACCGGCGCAGTTCTCGGAACAAGTCCTGCTTTAGGCACTTCACGTATTACTGCAAATGCCCTGGTCGGAAGTGATATGTGGTATTGCGAAGGCGGTAATATTAAAACGTGGAATATCGTTTCAGATGTTATTACACCGCAATTTCATTTATATACAGACGGTATGGAATATACTGGTGGTTTTTTATATTTTTTCAATAATAACCAAATATACAAATGTCAGTTGTCACCCTTGCAGGCCATCGAAACTTATTACATAGACCATCAGAATATCGGGAACAACAATGGCGGTCTTACCTACGATGGTACGCATTTTTGGGTGGTAGGATACGACAATAATACAAACAAGTACCTACTATATAAACTGAGCATCTAAAAGAAACAATAAAATTACCAGAAAAATAAAGTCATGAAACATATAAAAGCAATTTTATTAGTTGCACTTGTCATAAGTCTTTTCACTTCATGTAAAAAAGAAGAAGGGCCTGCAGGCCCTGAAGGCCCCGCCGGTCCGACAGGAATCACCACAACACCCAATCCTGCAATTTATGCAAAATGGGAAGTTGTGAGCGGTTTTGCCGGTACCAAGTACGCCATCATAAAAAGTGACAACAGCTTTTACCAACTCGATTCAGCCCAGTATGGATTTAAATCTTTACAGAGTACCATGGCATTTATTACCAGTTCTCAGATCACGGTAGGCTGGACTACATATAACTATTCCATAACAAATGACACTCTCAGGCTGACAAATCCTTATTATAATATCGTCTTAAAAAAGAATATTAATGCGCCGGATGAAACACAATGGGTCATTTATGTAACAGTTTTAGATACTATTGACAACCCTGCCGTCGGCGGAGATGGCAGGCAGGAAATAGGGTTCGACGGCACAAATATTTTGTGGTCCGGCAATTGGAACTCAAGTTCCCTATATAAAATAAACCCAACGAATGCAACAAGCACCACCTTATCTTTGGCTGGTAACTATTATTCTGCAGGTGTCAATTATGCTTCTAATTTTATTTGGATTTCAAATTATAACACCATGGATAAAGTTAATCCATCAAATGGTGCGATAATTTCAACAAGCCCTGTTTTGACTTCCGGCAGCCGCATTGCCGCACATGCTTTAATCGGACAAAATATGATCTATTGTGACGGTAACGGAAATGCTTATAGCTGGGATATTTCCGGCACTACCATCACACCTCTATTTACGCACTATTTCAGCGGAATGGAATATGTAAATGGATTTTTATATTTACTCGATGGAAATCAGGTTTATAAATGTCAACTCTCACCTTTTGAAGTCCTGACGAGTTATTACATCGATTCACCCTTAGTTGGCAGCAATATGGGTGGAATAACCTATGATGGCCTGCATTTTTGGGTTGTGGGAGAAAATAATTATACAGGTGCTTACAAACTGGTAAAACTGAGTATTTAGATCCGTGGTAATTTTCTCATACTGGTCAACTGACATGAATTCAAAATTTGCAACATTTGTCTGCATTTATTGACTAATTGTCAGAAAAAAGAAAATGACATGAGATTTGCTGGTGTATTTTCTATAGAAGATTTTTGTCAATGAAAATCAAAGGCATAAACAAATATTTAGTATTTTTGATAGATTTATCAATTTTTGAATAAATAAAATTATGATTTGCCCTGTATGTAAAAAACCCATGCTTGTCCTGGAACTTCAGCAGATTGAAATTGATTACTGTCAGGAATGTGGCGGTATCTGGCTTGATGAAGGCGAGCTGGAACTTTTGCTCGGTGCTGCTCAGGAAAAAGACGATCTCATGTCATCTTTTAGTGCGGATCTTAAAAACTCGGAAAAAAAACGCCGATGCCCGGCTTGTTCAAAAAAAATGAACAAGGTGCTGGTAGGAAAAAATAATCGGGTATTGTTGGATAAATGCAGGAAAAATCACGGATTCTGGTTTGATTCAGGAGAGTTGAACGAAGTGCTTGAACTGGCAAGCGGAGATAAGTACAACAAAATTTTACAGCTATTAAATGAAATGTTTGCACATAAATTAAAATCTAATATTAATTAAAAAATTACAGGAGGTAAAAAATTATGACTGGTTTATGGATTGTTTTAGGAATTATTGCGGTGCTCGCTTTTATGGTAATAGGGATGTACAACTCGCTGATAAAATTAAGAAACGCCGTGAAAAATGCCTGGGCACAGATTGATGTGCAATTAAAACGCCGGCACGATCTTATCCCCAACCTTATCGAAACGGTTAAGGGATACATGGTACACGAACGCGGAACACTGGAAAGCATCACCAAAATGCGCAGCCAGGCCATGAATGCTACGAATATGGAAGACAGGGTGAAAGCTGAAGGGGAGTTGAGCAATATGCTGGGGCGCCTGCAGATAGCTGTAGAAGCTTATCCCGACCTGAAAGCTAACCAAAATTTTCTGGCTTTACAGGAAGAACTGACCTCCACCGAGAATAAAATTTCTTATGCCCGTCAATCATACAACGACCAGGTATTGTTTTACAACAACAAGAAAATGACTTTCCCGTCAAACATTATCGCCGGCATGTTTAACTTTAAAGATGAGGTATTTTTCGAAATACAGGATCAGGCCGAAAAAGAAGTGCCCAAAGTTAGTTTCTGAGTTTAGTAATATTTACCAATTTTAATACAGGCCTATTATGTGGGAAGTGATAAAAGCCAATCAGCGAAAGTCGATGGTACTGTTTGTACTGATGACGGCGGTGCTTGTGGGATTGGGCTTTATTATTGGTTATGCTTACGATCCTGAAGGCGGCGGCGCCTTTGTCGGGATGGCTATTGCGGCAATTGTCATGATCATTATGTCGTTGATTTCCATTAAATCGGGCAGCAAAATCATGCTTGCCGCAAGCAATGCCAAAGAAGTTACTCCCGAAGTGCACCCGCAATTGTTCAATGTAGTGGAAGAAATGCGTATCGCAGCAGGGATGCCCAAAATGCCAAAGGTATATATCATCAACACCGATGCGCCCAATGCCTTTGCTACCGGGATGAGCCCCGATAATGCCGCAGTGGCTGTAACCGCTGGCCTGCTGGCCCGCCTGAACCGCGACGAACTGCAGGGTGTTATCGCGCATGAAATGTCGCATATTACCAACCGCGACATCCGGTTTATGACACTGGCAGGAGTAATGTTGGGAGCCATCGTTATCATAGCCGAAATATTCCTGCGCAGCCTGTGGCTTACCGGTGGCCGTAGCCGCAGCAGCAACAGCGGCGGCAACCAGGGCCAGATCATCATCATGATTATCGCCATGGTGTTTGCCATCCTCGCACCTATCATGGCACAATTGCTGTATTTTGCCATTTCGCGCAAACGCGAATACCTGGCTGATGCGTCAGCCGTGCGCCTGACACGCTATCCCGAAGGACTGGCATCGGCTTTGGAAAAAATTTCGGGCAATACTGCCGAAATGCCTATGGCAAACAAAGTTACAGCTCCTATGTATATTGCCAATCCCCTGAAACAAAAAGGTATGAAAATGGCAGACCTTACCAGTACGCACCCCCCCATTTCGGAACGCATCCGAATATTGCGCGCCATGGCGGGCGGAGCTGGATTGGCAAGCTATCAGAAAGCCTATAATAATGTTACCGGAAAAAATAAAACCATTATCCCCGAAGCTGAATTAAACCAGCAGGACACTTCAGGAATACGCGAAGGTGCCGGCATGGCAGCATTTGCCGACTCCAAAACCACTACCAGAAGCTCCCACGATATCATGATGATGGTTGATAAATACACTTTTATAAACTGTAACTGCGGAATGAAAATTAAAGTGCCAGCTAATTTCAGCGGGAATACAGTTTATTGTACCCGTTGCGGGGCAAAACACGCCGTAGGAAAAAACCAGTAAGCCAATAAAGAATCTTAATATAATTTTCTATACTAAATAACGTAGCCGGCATGACACAGTTTTTGACCATTCTTGTTTTTATCCTGACAATAATAATCATTGCTTTTATTGCTTATTTTCTGATAAAAAAATTCGGCCTAATTAAAAGCATAGCCGGAATAATATTGTTTTTATCAGGCATTGTGCTCATACTTTTCTCTGTTGCATACAAGGAATGGATGGAAACCACCATGTCGTTTTTGCTAAGTTTGTTTAGCGGCGTATTTTTAGCCATCGCAGGGGGAATTTTTGTTGCTTTCGGAATCAGGAAGGGAACAAGAAAGAAAAAGAAAAAGGACACTTCGGCATGAAAAGCCAGACGTGAGAAGATAAAAAAAGAGGTTACCATATTGGCAACCTCTTTTTTTTTGAAACTTTTTTATCGGATAATATTGATTTTTTGGGTGGTTACTCCTGAACTGGTAACAACCTTTATTATGTAAGAGCCCACCGGTAAGTCGGCAGTGTTTATAATTTTTGTGTTTTCGTAAGCGGCGATAATACCACCCATGATATTATACACTTCAACTGATTTAACATTGTCGGCAGTGATGTAAAATCTATCATTGGCCGGGTTGGGATAAACATTTATCTTTTCACCTGTTTCTTTATTATCAAGGCCTGTTGTCGGATCGTGAAGAACAAGATCAACGGCAGGCACTGTTCCAGTTATTGAATACCATCCCCATGCGCTATTGTAGTACAGATATACGGCACCAGCCACAGATGCATCACCTTTAAATTGCTTATCACTCCCAACAAAAATCGTATCGTTATTGGCAATATTTGTAGACATGGCTATTGAGGCGCAAAGTATTGTCGCAGGGGCAACAACATAAGGCGTTGTAAGTGCCAAAGTGATGTATGCCGGTAAATTTGCAGGGATAAGAGTAAAGGATGATGACTGGCCAACTAATGTATGTACATTTGAGCCGGTTATAGTGTATAATTTTGCAGTTATGCTGGTATTGGGTGTAGCATCATAAATGATGGCACTTATACTGTCAATCTGGTCGGCATTTGTAAAATAATAATTTGCGCCATATTCCATTCCTGTCATTGCGGCAGCCGTGGGTTCAAAACTATATGGAGACAACAAGCCATTAAAATTTTGTGTCCTTGAGAAGTAATTGGGGAAAGCAACAAAACTCAAGGAATCACCGATATTATCTGCAGGATTAGCATCCGTTTGTGTCTGAGAAACTGTTGTCACACCTTCATAGATGGTTGGCACACCCGGTACCGGAATGGTGGGTTGTGCCCATATAGTATCATATACTCCTGATGCCATTGAAGCTATGGGAGTGCTGCTGGCAGTATAAGCCCCGTTATTAATGTTCACACTCATCACAACATTTGTTTGTGCTGCAGTACCATTGTTATATATAGCTTCGCCATAACTAACGGTTCCCATTTGACTATAAGGCAGCACCTCATAATAACCATAACCCGTTCCGTCAAGATCCATATATGATTTATTTGCCCGGATATCGTTTGCAACCGGGTCGGCTATTGAAATATTGTCGAGGCCCATAAGATCGCCATCAGCACCCGTAACAACCCATGCAAGCATAAACGGAGCCGATTTATAGCTGGTGATGTTAAGACTTATTTCTCTCCATACCCATCCTGAAAAAGAAGGTGTATTGTTAGCATCCCACAGTGTTGTCCAATTGGTACCTCCATCTGTTGAAATTTTGCATTGCAAAGTTGCACCGGGATTGCCGCCACCACCGGCAGGCAGGTAGGTATAACTGAATCCAGCCCAGAATTTCAGCATCAATGTTGTTGCAGCGGAAGTCCCTGTGATGGAGGGTGATTTTAACCATTCATTTTGTGTTTCACTAGGGAGCGAATAAGGACAAATAGCTGAAAAAAGATTAGAGGGGTCAATCGTAGTAAAAGGAGTTGCTGACGGATTGCCTCGTTGCCAGGTTTTTGTCGTTAGAAGAATTGTTTGTGTCCAACTGGCAGGTAACCATGTACCATCAAAATTCTGTGTGGTATAGGTTGCTTTAGCAGGAGAATTGGACCAGTAAATTTCGCCAGTAGGATTACCAATCACAGGTGAATTAGTAATCATCTGGGTTTTTTCTACATTCAATTGAGCTTTGGATGGAAAGACCTTGTTCAGATAAGTTTTGCCAATATTGACCTGGCAATAACCGACAATGGCAATACAAAATGCCATTAAAAAGAGAGTAATTTTTTTCATAAGACTAGTTTTTGATTAATATTCAACAAATATAATAAAAGAAATAGGACAGTTCCAAAAATTTCATAAAGCTCACCATATTTTTTGCAAATATTTCAGTTTGGTCAATTCCTTTATTCAATAAAGAGTGTAACAGATAGTCAAAAAATAAAAAAGAGATTGCCGGATAAGGTCAATCTCTTTTTTTATTAGAATAACTATATTAGTGATGTGTGCATTTATGCCCATCATGATTCTTGCAACATGCAGGAAGTTTTTCGTAAGCTTCAGGATTGGCCTTGCTTTCGTTTGCATCGTATCCCAGATTATTTACCAGCAACGTGATTGCCGATTCATCAGTTTTTTTTGGATTATAAACAACAGTCAGCTCTTTGGAATTAAGGTCAAGAGAAACGTCCTTGATTCCTTTTTCATAAGCTAATCCTTCCTCCAGCCGCTTTTTGCACATTTCGCATACAGAAGAAGTAGTCATTTTCATAGTTTTTTCATTTTTTTTGACATTCTGGGAAAAAGTAGTTGTTGATACCGTCATCAACACAGCCATCGCCAGCATAGTGATTACAAAATTTTTTGTGTTCATTTTTTTTAATTTTTTGGTTGATAAAACTGTTTACAGCATTGAATTTCTTATGTTGTTTGAACTATTGATTATTTTATGGTTAACCGCAGACCAGCATACACCGAAACACCCATAAGCGGGCCCCATATCATCGAGGCATCGAAATATTGGCCGAATGGGTTATCTGCCGACACTATGGGATGGTGTTGCATAAAATTGGTAAGGTTTTCACCGCCCAGGTATAAATCAATAAATTTTAATTTCCTAGTGATCTGTGCACTCAACAAAAAATACTCTCTGGAATAGCTATCCCAACGGTAAGGCTCAGGATTGCTGCCGGCATCAGGCAAACGGCTTTTCCCATTGATTTGCCCTGTAACATCAAATCTCCATTTTTCAAATTTTGTAGCATAAGAGAGCGTTATCAATCCTTTGTATTTGCTCACATAAGGCACCTGCCGCAATTGTCCGTCCTCCGATCTTTTCACATCATTATACCGGCCTGCAAGGGTAATTTCAAATCCTCTGAAGGGTTGTATCATTCCGTCAATCTGCAAACTGTTGGAATATGAACGTCCGTTAAGGTTGTAGAAAATTACCTGCTGCGGATTGCGATCGAGGTCAACAACAATCTGATTAACAAAAGCCGTATGATAAAAATCAGCCCCGAGGCTGGCTTTAAGCGTCTCGGTCAACAAAAACTCTTTGGTAATATTCAATCCGTAATTCCATGCTTCTTCAGCTTTTATGTTGCTTTCCAGAACAATTTTTCTTGAACTCGCCAGCAAACTTGTGTTTTCGGCAATCATATTAGGCGAACGGTACCCTCTGCCGGCAGAAGCACGAAGGATTAATTTGTCGGTAATGTCATATTTAACATGTACTCTTGGGGTGAAAAAAAATCCGTATCGCGAGTTATAATCTCCACGCAGACCTACAATCAGGTTGAGCTTTTCAGGATAAGTATAGGAATACTGGAAAAACACGCCCGGGACATATTCATTCCTTTTAAAAGCAGAATCGTTGAGGCTTTCATGATAGTCATCATACATAAAACTGCCCCCGGTACTGAACTTGTGGTTTGTGTTAACAATTATCGACTGAAATATCAAATTGAAGTATGCACTGTTTTGCACACCGTCATATGCATTCAGTCCATAAAATGAATTTAATTCATAACGGTTATATGAACCAATGATGCCCAAACTGGAATGTCCGTGGTCATCAACAAAAAAACCGGTTTTCACAAAACCGCTGTATTGTTTAGCATCCACCCCGATACCATAAAATAAGGGTTTCTGCAGTTCATCAGCGTTATAGTATCCGATCTGTCCGCCTTGTTTGTTATCCTGCAGATATTCTATACCAAACTGCACATGCATTTTGCCTTCCACTTCATATTCCCAGCGGTTCATAAAATTGGCTGTCCACGATTTGGGGGTGTCCAGAAAAGAGTCTTTGTTTTTATCGGCCATAAAACCAAAATAAGAGCCATGCCCGAGCAGCATAGTCTTCCACTTGTCAGTAATCTTAATAGTCGAGTTGAGGTTGGCCTCAAAACGGCCATCACTGTTTCCATAAACATTTAAAAACAGAGGTTCCCCGTTGGTTTCAGGCTTCTTATACTCAACGTTAATTTGCCCTGTGATGGATTCATAGCCGTTGGTAACCGATGATGTTCCTTTAGAAACCTGTATGGAATGCATCCATGCTCCTGGAATATAAGTTAGTCCGTAAGAAGAGGTCAATCCCCTGACAGCCGGAAAGTTTTCGGTAAGTAACTGGCTATAAATGCCCGACAAACCCAGCATCTGAATACGCCTGGCGCCTGATACGGCATCAGAATAACCCACATCAACGGTAGCGGTACGTTCAAAACTTTCGGAAAGATTACAACAGGCAAGTTTTTGCAGGCCTGTCTCGGTAATGATTTCTGTTTTTATTGGTTTTAGTTTTGAAATATAATCATCCACTTTTTCCTTAATTTCCACAGTTTCGAGTGTGGCATTTGATATCAACACAAAGTCTATATCATGCTGTCCGGGGTTAATAAGCATGGTATCACTTTTATATCCTACAAAACTCGCCACGAGTTTCGAGGCTTCTTTGCCATCAAATATTATGGAAAATTTTCCATTTTTGTCGGCGGTGGTTGAGGCACCACGGTTAATCCAATAAATAGTTGCGAAGGGGAGCTTTTCTGTTTTAAGTTGGTCTGAAGCAGCTGTTAGTCCGCTCACAGTACCTTTGATTACTGATGTCTGAGCCAACAAACACATACTGCCAATAAGCATTATCAGCAGAAAAAAATAATTACAAATTTTCATAAATTAATTTTTAATACAATTAATACAAATCAATTCCAATAAGACTTCAAGTCTTAGGTGACGAAATTGTAATAAAAATTATAACCTTAGAATCTGGTTTTTTAGAAAAACAGGTATGTTCCGTTCCGGTGGCGGGCTATTACATAAGGCGAGCTCGTGCGAATAAGAGGTAAACTCAATTTGCTCCTCAATTTCACTGGTGTACACAAAATTCTGAAAATCCAGCAGGTTGTTATCAGGAATGAGATATGAGCTATATACTTTCAGATAATAGTTTTGATCCTTACAACACTTTTCATTCTCTAAACGTACCCCAAAGGGTGGTTCGTTATGTCCTTTGGTACAACACACATCGATGTGATGACTTTTGTCTGTTGCACAGCATTTATCAATACCCTCGCAACAATTATCATCGAAATATCTGATAAAATTGGTGCTATATTTTTCTGACTTAAAGCAATAATGGTTAATATAAAAAACCCCATTTGAAGCCGTCAGAAAGGCAAGTAAGGAAATAAACAATATGCTCTTGAAAAATAATTTTTTCATTGGAATGCAAAGATAATTTAAAATCATTCTAATTAATACAGCCACATATGAATTAACAATTATTTAACCACACAAATGCCTGCTGGCGACAAAATATAGCCTACGGTATCATAGGCAAAGCATACGGGGGACATATAATTGCGGGCTAATATTAAAAAAATTTGCTGCGAAATTAGAAAGTACGAAAAATTAATGTATCTTTGCACTCCAATTTCTAAAAAAACACAGTGATGAACAAGACGGAGATAATGAATTTTGTTGAAGAACAATTCAGCAAAAAGCCCGAATATCCTGCATTCAAAGCCGGAGATACTATTACAGTCAGTTATAAGATCAAAGAAGGAAACAAGGAACGTATTCAGCAGTTTCAGGGCGTTGTAATTCAGCGTTCCGGCGAAGGCTTTAAAGAAACTTTTACTGTTAGAAAAATGTCTGGCAACGTTGGTGTTGAAAGAATTTTCCCCATTGTCTCACCTTTTATTGATAAAATTGATGTCAACAAAAAGGGTATGGTGCGCAGGGCCCGCATTTTCTACCTGAGAGACCTCACCGGTAAAAAAGCCCGTATCAAAGAGAAAAAGAAAAGTCAGACAAGCAAATAATAATCAAACCCCGCCAACGCGGGGTTTTTTGTTGCCTGATTATCCGTAAACATAAAACTTTTCAAAAAAAACTCTTATTCCGTGATCTGAAAAATGCACTCACCCTTGGTATTATAATATCCCCACCCATTTCCTTTGTACACTTTGAATATTTTCTTCCCGAAGCGCTTTATCGCATCAAACTCAGGATAAAAGAGGTACTGACCCTCTATATTTATTATTCCATATTTGTCCTGACCAACTGAATGCTTGTGATTTTTCTTATACACAACCTGCTTCACTATAGCATAGCCTTCATAAAAATCTTCCGCATCAACAAACTTTGGCTTAATCACCATGGTGCCCGTTTTATCAATATAACCCACCCTGCCCTTTATTACAATGCGCGCCCGGCCTGAAGAAAACGGATATGCTAATTGATATTTACAGGGGATAATCAACTTGTTGCCTTTATCAATATAACCCCATTTCCCATTTTTTTTGACCGCACATAAACCTTCGGAAAAGACACCTGTTTTATCATACTCAGCCGGTATCACCAGGTGGTTATTTCTATCAATAAAACCCCAACTGCCGCCACTTACCTCATTCTTTTCCGCCACAAACACACCATTCAGGTTCACTGCGGCCAGACCCTGACAGTAGCTTGTGATATATCCATAGCTACAGGGTATAACCTGTGCGCCAAAAGCATCTATCATGCCATAGCGAATAGAATCCCCTGTCACTACAATGGCAAGACCATTTTCAAAACTTTTTGCTTCAAAAAAAATAGAATCCGTTACAAAATTCCCCAACTTATTGATGTACGCTTTATGAAAGGGATGGCCCACCACAGCGCGCTCTTCGTTAAAATAATAAACATTATCAAAACGAGGTGAAATCACCATATTGCCATCAGGATCGAGACTTCCCCATAGTCCGTCCTTTTCAAATTGTGCCATTCCATTATGAAAATCCGTAATATTTGAAAACTGGCAGGGAATAAGCTCCTGTCCGTTTTTATCGATAAAGCCATACAAGCCGCGCTTCATAACTCTGGCACGGCCACCACAAAAATCACTGACAGCCTCATAAACTGGCGCAGAAACAGGCTGTTCCAATGAATCAATGAAGGTCCACCCGCCTCCTTCCATATTGCCCACATCGTCGGGCTTACCGCCTACATTCACGCGGGCCCGTCCTTCGACCAGGCACCCTAAAAAGTCATACTCAGGCCTGACCAGAACCTTACCGGCGGTATCCACAAATCCATAATTCCCATTTACTTTTACCGGGAGAAAATTGTAGTTAATCTGTTGACCGCTACAAGTCATGCAAATAAAAAGAAATAGCAAACCCGATAGTTGCTTCATTATTCCTTTTTTTGAATTGAAATTCCTGCCAGATAGCCTGTTGAAAAGGCAATCTGAAGATTATAGCCTCCGGTGTCAGCATCTAAATTGAGCACCTCTCCGGTAAAAAACAAGTTTTTCACAATTTTAGATTCCAGGGTTTTGGGGTTCACTTCTTTTGTGGAAACGCCGCCACCGGTGATGATAGCTTCGTTATAATCACGGTGAGCATTAATATTTACAGGAAATTCCTTTAACAGGGAAACCAGAAGTTTTCGTTCATCGGCAGTTATCTGGCTGCATTTCTTAGCTCCATCAACGGCCAATAGTTTTTGAAATACTGGGATGAGCTGCCCTGGCAACAAGCCCCGAAGCAACTCATGATAGCCGGCCTTTCCCAACGTATTCAGGTCTCGCAGCAGCCGCGCATTAAGCTTTTCCTGATCCAGGCCTGGTTTGAGGTCAAAATAAAACACCACTTTTTTACCGGCGATAATTTCATCAATAAACTTCCTGCTGAGCGAGAGAATCACTGGCCCCGCCAAGGTATTATCCCTGAATTCCATTTCGCCAAAAATGCTATACTTCTTAGTACCATCCACCGCCACGGTGATGCAGATATTTTTGAGGTGCAATCCATTTAGTTCCGATATAAAGAAATCGCTTGATATCAAAGGTACAAGCATAGGCCGAAGCGGAAACACGGTGTGTCCGGCCAACCGCGCAAAACGATAGCCATCGCCGGTAGAACCTGTAGCCGGATAAGAAAGGCCTCCGGTAGCAACAACCACAGCCCCTGCAGCATATTGTTTTTTAGCCGCAGTAACCACTCCTCCTGCGATATCATTATCCGTAATAATCTTTACCACGGGAGCGTTGCTATTTATGATTACGCCTGACTTTTTCACCCAGGCGGTTAATACATCCACCACTTCAATTGCTTTTCCGCTTTCAGGAAAAACCCTGCCGCCTTGTTCAACAAGCGTTTTAACACCTAAGCCCTCAAAAAAATCAATAAGTTCCTGTGCAAAAAACACCCCGAAGGCGTTATGCAAAAAACGGGCGTCAGGACCAATATGTTCCATGAAGCGCTCCTTGGGTAAAATATTGGTAAGGTTGCATCGTCCTTTTCCGCTGATACGCAATTTTCGAGCAGGCAAAGCCATTTTTTCCAGCAGTAGCACCGACAAGCCACGCCCTGCAGCAATTCCGGCGCACATTAACCCGGAAGCTCCACCTCCGACAACTATTACATCATAATACATTCAAAGAATTTTTTTGCTGTCTGATATAAACTTTAATGTATCGGTGCAAAAATTCTCCAGGCACTGATTTTTCAGAGCTGTTTGTGGCAGGGTAGTATAGAAATAGCCTCTTAGTAAACAATTATTTTTTGCTTGTGACTATAATTTTTTGCTGTAAAACCAATAACATAAATGCCGCTGTTAAAAGAGCTGCAGTCTATTGCATGCGAATTCGGTCCGATGACAGAAGTACCTTGCCGCGAAAAAACCTCTTTCCCTATCACATCGTGTATGGTAATAAAATAATCATCCTGGCCGGTGCTGTTAAATTCAACAAAGAACTTGCCGTTAGCGGGATTGGGGAACACATTAAGCTTGTTAATATTTTCCGCCTCCATCAGGCCATTGCATGCGTAAACCGAGGCAAGAACGGGTACCCGCGGGCTTATGCAGGGCGGTTCCTGCACTTCCCAGTCGTAGAAGTAGTAATAACGTATGCTGGGAGCGGCATTACTTCCCTTTATGGAAATTTTGCCGGCAAGATTATAAGGAAAAGAAATTCCACTCTGATCGCGAAACAAATTGGGATTATCCGTACCACAGGCAAGGCTCATATTGTTTTTGGCTGGCAAATTAAAATTAAGGGGTACCCTGCTTTCACCGGCAGGTACCAATACATTGGCTGACTGCAACACGATTCCGTTGCTGTCTCTGAGTTCGATGATTCTGTATTTTTCATCACCAGCATATACTTTCACGGATTTAAGAATCATAGGAGTACTACAGTCAAATATGAGGTAATACATGTTGTTGGTGTGCAGCGTGGCATCGTTGGATTTGCTGGTCTTTCCCACATATTCGGCGGGATTAACATAAGCATGTTCTACGTAATAAGTAGTATTTTGATACAGCACCGGGGTTTGAAATGTATCGCCAACATACAGGAGTGATCCGCCGGTTTCCATATCGTACCAGTTGAGTTGTCCTGTTCCGAAGGCTGTCAGAAGGACACTGGATGAATCGCAGGCTGCTCCCGGAGTTACGGTTGGCACATGGGGCAGATCCTGAACCACAATGTAATCCGCCAGGATTTTTGTACTGTCTCCGAAATTATTTGTGGTAGTAAGTGTTACCGTATAGGTTCCTTCTGCCTGATAGGCATGCAGAGGATTTTGCAGATTCGAGGTGTCGCCGTCGCCAAAGTTCCAATGCCAGGTAATAGGCCCGTTATAACTTAAATCATGAAATTGAACCACTCCGGTACAGGTAGTAGTTTCGGAAGCCGAAAAATTGGTTACAGGCGGTGTGCTGGGAATACTACAATGCCAGGTAAGTTCGAATCCTGGCGAAGTAAGTCCCTGGTCTGTAGTCTGCCGGAGGGTTATTTGTCCGTTGGATGACTGAATTGTTCCTCCGTTAGGCAGGCTGGTCCCATCATATTGTCCGATTAGCGGTGAAGCTGTTGAAGGGCCATCATAAATATACAGGTAATCATATCCGGATTCAAAATTAAAAGATGAAAAATTCAATGTAACACTGGAGGCGCCAACAGGAGCAATAGTAACAGCACCATTGGAATTATTGGAATAATCACCCAGGCCGCCACTGTCAAACAAAGTACCTGTACAGCAGGTAAGGTTGTTTCCATTTCCGATGGGTGGTATCGCAGCGTAATTGGAATTTGCGGCATCAATACTAACCAATCCCGTTTGTGTCAGTGAATCAATACCGCAGGCGGCTCCTGTAGCCACCAGTTTTACATCAAAAGTACCAAAAGAAGTGTAAGTATGAGCTGGGTTGGCAGTGGTATCTGTGGTTCCATCACCAAAATGCCAAATGTAGTGGTTAGCATTTATTGTCTGATTTTCGAAATTAACCGTTAAAGGCACAGAACAAACCTGGGTGTTGGATGCGAAAAACTGTATGGCAGGATTTGGTGTATAAGCATCGCCCAAACCCACGGCATACATAGCATTGGTAACCGACGCCACTTCAGGGCTACAGTATCCGTATAGTTCAGAAGCCGCCAGAATAGCATAAAAACGGGCATCCTGATAGTTTGAGGTATTTATCAGGTAAACTGTCAACATTCTAAAAGCAATATTTGAGGCTTTCTCCATACCGATACCGGCTACCGAGTATGCATCGTTATTGTCGTTGGTTCCGCTTCCGCCTTGACACAGCAGATAATACCAATGGCTCAGTACCGTACTGTTGCGGTGAACTTCCTGTGCCGGGTCCCAATTCAATCCTTGATATGTGTCGGGATCTCCTGCTGCATTGGGATTTTGAAGATTACGGATAACAAATCCGATGTTTTCTCCACAAGTCCAGTTTGCCTGAGCCGGTTTAGCATAAAACTCAATGGCTGTGCCAAAAATATCGCTGAATCCTTCATTTAGTGCACCCGATTCGTCAACATAATCGAGGTTGGCAGTAAACTCATCTAGTCCGTGAGTAATCTCATGGGCACAGACATCCAAAACGCAAAAGGGATTGTTATTTTCGCCATCGCCATAGGTCATACAATCGCCATTCCAGTAAGCATTACCATAAGCCTGATCATAGTGTACATAGTTGTATAAGGCAAAGCCATCGCCGTCAATACTGTTGCGGCCAAAGGTGTTCCAAAAATAATCATAAGTCATCTCGGCACCCCAGTGGGCATCGGTGGCCGCCTCATCCAGATTGCCGTTAACATTGTTCCAGTAATTGTCAGTATCCGTAAAATCAACAGCCTGATTATAGCTTGTTTGTTGCTGCATATTGTAAGTGAATATCCCATTTCCCCTTCCGCTTTCGCGTAAACGGAAAAGGTTGGTTTGCACCGAATCGGTGGTTATTTGCCTGGTGCCGCTGTATTTAGTTACCGCCGTTGCAGGAACATCGGTGCCATATAATTTTTTAAATGTCCGCACTATTTCGCCACTACCGGCATCCACATAAATCTGCTGCCTGGAAACAGGCCGGCTGGCATACACATCAAATTTATAAGCGGCGCGAAAAGCCTTTTCTTTTTCCGAGAAAATGATTTCCTTTTCATCCTTTGGGTAAAATGTCGCCGAAGGATCGTTTTTTAGCTGCTTAATCCATGCCTCTTCGCTGCTTTTCTGCCACATATATTCTTCTGCATTTACATAAGAAAGTGCTCGCGATAAGGCTTCCTGGCCAGTAATTGAAAAGGCATTACTTAGGTTGACCCCACTATAAACAACTCCATTAAAGGAATGAATTTTATCCTGGTAAACGTGGACAATAAAGACAGCATCGCGCACCGGGATACCGTCTGTTGTTTGTCTGTACCGATAATGGGTAAACCCCAGTTTGTCCTTTTCGCTACCTATGAGCTTAAAGCCCATATTGGATTTGATATTAAAAGTGGTTTTGAGCCAAGAGTCCAAATTCTTAAACGATGGCTCATTCTGTGGGCTGTACCTTATAAATGTGGGATTTTCATTCTGGCCGGCAAGGCGAACCAATTTACTCCCTGTAACATATTTTTGAGCATGAACGCCCTCGTATATCTGCGAAAACCCAACAAAAGATATAAAGGTGGAAAGAACAAATACCGCAAAGAATTTTTTCATAAAAGATTTTTAGAATATATAATGTTGTGTAAAAGTAAGCAACTTAGCTTATTATTTTACAGCTTAACTAATTTTTAACCCACGTACCACCAGCATTATTTCTCTGTAACCGTTAACTTCTGTTTTTCTGCCGGTAACTTTTTGCAGGGCACCACATGCTGACAAAGACACAAAACAGCGCTTGAAATATAGGAAATTTAGTACA
>DAONFU010000041.1:0-16803 GCA_035403765.1 Bacteroidales bacterium | reverse complement strand
AGGTAAATGCAATTACCGATGCTGATATTCAGGAATTCGCAGCCAAATATTTTGCTAAAGAACATTATGTGAGGGTGGTGCTGAAGCCCCTGAAGAAAAAATAAATAGGAGTGTCTGGAAGAAAAACCGCCTGATTAAGGCGGTTTTTTTTTGAGAATCAAACAAATTCATGAGTTTAGTATATGTTATTGAGCGAAAAATCTTTTTGAAAAAATTAATCCCCGTACGCGCACGTTTGTAACGCGTGCAAATGAGCAACGGATTTTGTTTAAATTGTTCAATAATCCCTGCAATTCTGCCTTCTAAATTCTGCTCCGCCGCGACTGACTTCTGCCTTCTAATCCACCACCGGCGGACAGCATTCTGAATTCTCCGCCGTGACGGACTTCTGCCTTCTAACTTCTGCCTTCTAACTTCTGACTTCTGAATTAATAATCTCCCCCTTCAGCGTCGCCGAAGTGCACCCTGTTATCTTCACCATCACGTACTCACCAGGTTGGTGCTTGTCATCTGTAAAAACTACCACTTTATTCTGCGAATTTCTGCCGGAGAGTTGTGCTGCCGATTTTTTAGAACGCCCTTCAATCAACACTTCGAAAGTTTTACCAATGTCCTTTTTGTTTTTTTCCAGCGAAAGTTTGTTCTGCAAGGCAATGATCTCATTCAGGCGTTGTGTCTTTATTTTTTCGGGCACATCGTCTTTGTATTTTCCGGCAGCAAAGGTGCCTGGGCGTTCGGAATACCTGAACATGAACGCGCTGTCGTAGGCGACACGCCTCATAATATCGAGGGTGTGTCCGTGATCCTGGTCGTTTTCGCTGCAAAAGCCACAGATGATATCGGTCGAGATGCTGCACCCGGGAATCTGGGAATATATTTTATCAATGATGGCCATATAGGATTCTCTCGAATAGTTTCGTTTCATCAACTTCAATATCCTGTTACTTCCCGACTGCAGAGGCAAATGAATAGATTTGCAGATGTTGTCGTTAGAAGCAATGACCTCAATCAGTTCATCAGACAGGTCTTTGGGATGTGAAGTGGCGAAGCGTATCCTGAGTGCAGGGTTTATCTTTGCAACCTCGCTTAATAATTCAGGGAAGTTGACATTATTATAATGGTAAGAATTTACATTTTGTCCGAGCAGCGTAATTTCGCGGTACCCGTCATTAAACAATGTTGTAGCTTCGCTGAGGATGGTATCTGCAGAACGGCTGCGCTCTGTACCCCTGGTGTAAGGCACCACACAATAAGCACAAAAGTTCTGGCATCCCCGCATAATCGAGATGAAAGCCGATACCCCGTTACTGTCTATCCTTACAGGGTTGATGTCCGCGTAAGTTTCTTCGGCAGAAAGTAAAATGTTGAAAGCCTTTCCGCTTTCGTTCGCTGAATAAATTAATTGCGGAAGCTCACGATATGAATCCGGCCCGGCAACGATATCAACCACCCCCTCTTCAAATAGTTGTTCTTTAAGCCTTTCGGCCATACACCCCAAAATGCCTATCATCATTCCCTTGTTTTTTTTCTTCAGACTCTTCAGGTGACGAAGGCGGTTAAAGATTCGCTGTTCTGCATTTTCTCTTATAGAACAGGTGTTGAGCAAAATCAGCCCGGCCTCTTCAGGTGAGGGTGCCTCTAAAAAATTTTCTTTTGTTAAAATAGAAGCCACTATTTCGGTGTCCGAAAAATTCATCTGACAGCCATAGGTCTCAATATAAAACGTTTTTTTCATACCCTCAAATCCAGGGCAAAATTAGCGAAACAACTCATTGAAAAAAAATAAATTGTCGCTGAAATTTTTTTTTTGTTTTATTTTGCACAAATTTTACTTTTCCAAAAATACATTCATGATAAAAAATCTTGTAATTGTTGAGTCACCTGCAAAAGCCAAAACCATAGAAAAGTTTCTTGGTGAAGACTTCATGGTAAGATCTTGTTTCGGTCATATCCGCGACCTTTCTAAAAAAGATCTGGGCGTTGATATTGAAAATGGTTTTATCCCTCAATATGAAATTCCGGAAGATAAGGCCAAAATTGTCAGCGAGTTGAAAAAAATGTCGCAAGATGCACAGATTGTGTGGCTAGCCTCCGATGAAGACCGCGAAGGAGAAGCCATCTCCTGGCACCTTAGCGAAGCACTCCACATTGATAAGAAAAAGGTAAAAAGAATTGCGTTTCATGAAATCACCAAAACCGCCATTCAGGAAGCCATTGCAAAACCACGGCAGATAGACATCCACCTGGTGGATGCCCAGCAGGCCCGCCGTGTGCTCGACAGGTTGGTAGGTTTTGAATTGTCGCCGCTGTTGTGGAAAAAAATCAGACCTTCCTTGTCGGCAGGCCGTGTTCAGTCTGTGGCCGTGCGGCTTATCGTAGAGCGCGAAAATGAAATAAACAATTTCAAATCAGTGTCGTTTTATAAAGGATATGCCATATTTTCCTTTGTAAATGATAATAGAACTTACCGGATAAAAGCCGAACTCTCCAAGAAATTCAATAACCCGGGCGATGCAATGGCTTTTTTGAAAAAGTGTATTGGGGCGCAGTTTTTTGTGAAAGACATAGAAACCAAACCTGCCAAAAAATCGCCGGCGCCGCCTTTCACCACTTCTACCTTACAACAGGAAGCCAGCCGTAAACTGGGGTTTTCGGTGTCGAAAACCATGCTCATCGCCCAGCAGCTTTATGAATCGGGAAAAATTACTTATATGCGTACCGATTCGGTGAACCTGTCGAAAATGGCGCTTGCTATGGCGAAAAATGAAATCGAATCCTTTTATGGCCCTGCCTATGTAAAAATACGCAATTATATCACCAAAAGCAAAGGAGCGCAGGAAGCCCACGAAGCCATAAGGCCTACTTATATCAACAATCATGTTGTCGACGAAGGCACCTCCGACCAAAAGAAGCTTTATGATCTGATATGGAAAAGAACCATTGCCTCACAGATGAGTGATGCCGAACTTGAAAAAACAAATGTTTTTATCGAAAGCACTTCTATCAGCGATTATTTTCTCGCTACCGGCGAAATTGTTAAATTCGACGGATTTCTGAAAGTCTATCTCGAATCCACCGACGATGAGGAAGAAGAACAAAAAGGTATTTTGCCGCCTATAGCCCAGGGCGATAAAATGCATCCCGAGGAAATTAATGTGGTGGAACGTTTTACCCAGCAGCCTCCACGATTTACCGAAGCCAGCCTGGTGAAAAAGCTTGAAGAGCTTGGCATCGGCAGGCCGTCAACTTATGCACCAATCATTTCCACCATTCAAAGAAGAGAATACGTCACCTTTGGTAGTAAAGAGGGTGCCGAACGCAAATACCTCTTCCTCTCGCTTATCAATGATAAAATACAGGAAACGCAAAAAACCGAAAATTTTGGTTACGAAAAAGCCAAACTCTTTCCTACCGACGTGGGCACGCTGGTAAATAATTTTTTAATGCAGAATTTTGAAAATATTCTTGACTATAATTTTACCGCCAGCGTTGAAAAAGAGTTTGATGAAATTGCCGAAGGGAAAAAAGCCTGGAAAGATATGATCAGGGAATTTTATTTTCCTTTTCACAATCAAATCAGTGAGACAGAAAAAACCTCTAAAAAGGTTAGCGGCGTTAGGCTTCTGGGTATTCATCAGGAAACCGGTAAAAATATCTATGCCAAACTTGGCAAATTTGGAGGTATGTTGCAGCTCGGCGAAAATACCGATGAGGAAAAACCACGTTTTGTTGGCTTGTTGAAAGGACAAAGCATCGAAACCATCAGCCTGCAGGAAGCCCTGTCGCTGTTGAGTTTCCCCAAACTCATTGGCAATTACCAGGGTGCGGAAATTGTAGCCGGATTAGGTCGTTTTGGCCCCTATATCCGCCATGAGGGTAAGTTTTATTCTTTGAAAAAAACAGATAATCCTATCACCTTAACCCTCAGCCGGGCCATCGAAATCATAATTGAAAAAATTTCAAAAATAGAAAACAGCACTATTAAGGAGTTTGCGGAAAACCCTGGAGTACGCATAATAAAAGGGCGTTTCGGACCATACATTTCGATGAATAAAAATAACTACAAAATACCCAAAGAATATAATCCTGCAGACCTTTCCATCGAAGATTGCAAACGAATAGCTGAAGAGGCTTCAGGAAAAGAAAGTACAAAAAAACGACCGGCGAAAAAAACAGGCGTAAAAAAAATGGAAACCAAAAAATCCGCAACCAAAAAAACCATAGCCAAAAAAACGACAGCCAAAAAAACGGTGAAAAAAAGTGCAGCCAAAAAAACGGTAAAATAATAAGGCCCATCTTTTAGTGCATGGTGCAATAAAACAAAAGGAAAAATACCTGACAAAAATGGATATTTCTTTATACTTTGAGCCGGTCAGCATCAGCCAAATATATGATGAAGAACTACAACATCCCAATCATATAAAAAATGCCTTGGCCATATATACCAAAGAAAATTCATTTCCATCGCTCGACGGCGTCGATATGGCTATAGTGGGGGTAAACGAAAGCCGCGCAGCCATTGGTAATACAGGGTGTAAGGATGCGCCCGGCCAGGTTAGAAAATACTTTTATCCCTTATTTAAACACCATAACATAAAAATTGCCGATTTGGGCAATGTTAATCCCGGAAACGCCATCAACGATACTTATTTTGCAGTGAGCGACATCGCAGCCACCCTGCTGAAAAAAAACATCATCCCCCTGATTATCGGCGGCAGCCAGGACCTTACCTATGCCAACTACCTTGCCTATGAATCTATCGGCCGGATTATCAACCTTGTTTGTGTTGATATGGCCTTCGACCTGGGTGCTATTGACAGCCCACTGACATCAAAAACATTTTTGAGCAATATCATTACCCATCAGCCCAGCTACCTTTTCAATTATTCCAACATCGGGTATCAATCTTATTTTGTTGATAAAGAAGCCGTGGCTCTTATGGATAAATTGTTTTTTGATGTGTATCGCCTGGGCCTGGTACAAACCGACATAGAAGAAGTAGAACCCATGGTGCGCAATGCGGATATTCTCTCGGTGGATATTGCTGCCGTGCGTAAATCCGATGCCCCGGGCAACGGCTGCGCCACCCCCAACGGATTTTATGGCGAAGAATTATGTCGCATCATGCGCTATGCCGGATTGAGCGACAAACTTAGCTCAGTAGGATTATACGAAATCAATCCCGAATATGATCATTATGGTCAGACTGCAAGCCTTGCAGCACAGGCCTTATGGTATTTTATCGACGGGTTTTATAACCGCAAACAGGATTTTCCGATAAAAGATAAAAAGTTTTATGTCAAATACAGGGTTGCCATCAAAGAACTTCAAAACGAGATAGTTTTTTATAAAAGTAAAAAAACAAACCGATGGTGGATGGAAGTGCCATGCCCCACACGCCTGAAATCTAAATATGAAAGGCACTACCTTGTTCCCTGTTCTTACAAAGATTATGAAACAGCCATGAAAGAGGATGTCCCCGACCGCTGGTGGCAAGCGTTTCAGAAAATAATGTAAGCCGCTTATTTTCTATACACTGACTTCTGTTAGCGTTCTCTTCTATAGAAATTTTCCACTCTCCATACGCTGTTAATTATTTGTTGAAAAAATTTAATTTTTCATGCGCATATTTTTATAAATCTGTGGAAGAATTACTGAAAAAAATTATCTTTGCATTTGTAACTTTTTTGTGCAGCTTTCCGTATAAAAACAATGTGAAAAAAATTTTTAATACAAATTTATAATCATTTGATTATGAGATTTTTGCAAAAAAGTGATTTGTGGCTAATTAAAAATTGTTAACAATTGCTTGTTAATATTAAAAAATATGCGTTACTTTATCCCCATTTTTGAATTTTATCAATAAAAACCATATGAAAAAAATCTACTTTTTTATTGTTGTTTCCGTGTTTTCTGTGACTGTTTTTGCTCAGCAAGATGCTCAGTTTACTCAAAACATGTTCACGAATATGGCTATAAATCCGGGATATGCTGGTATCAGCAAACAGATATGCCTCACGACGCTGTATCGTCAGCAATGGACAGGTTTTACTGATACCTATCTCGAAGGAGGTGAAGCAAAAACACACAAAGGCGCTCCTCAGACTATTTTGCTTACCGTGGACGCTCCAATACGTGTTTTGCATGGCGGTATCGGCCTGTCGGTTTTCAGCGATAAGCTTGGATTTGAAAACAACATAGGAGTTAAACTGGCCTATTCTTTTCATGTCAATATTGCCATAGGTACGCTAGGCTTGGGACTTCAGGCCGGATTCCTGAATAAATCAATAGATTTTTCGAAATTCAATCCGCTGGATCAGAATGACCCTTTGCTCATGAGCAATAGCGGTAAAAAAAGTACATTTATGACCGATATCGCTTTTGGCGCTTTTTATAACATTCCGGGAAAAGCCTATGTAGGCTTGTCGGCCAACCAGCTTATCGAAAGCAAAATCAAATTAGCCGGAGAGTCTAAATCAAAATTAAAAAGACATTACTACCTAACCGGGGGTTACCACTGGACACTCCCCAACAACCCCGACTGGGAACTCAGTCCTTATGTATTGATAAAAACTGATTTTGCTTCGGCACAGTATGATATTACCGCTATGTGCAAATGGAGAAACATGATATGGGCCGGCGTTTCCTACCGCGTGCAGGATGCCGTAGCCATCATAGTGGGCGCCTACCCGCTCAATCAGCCTTCCATGAGCCCGGCACTGCAAAATCTCCGTATCGGATATTCTTATGATATTACCACCTCCGCCCTGGGAAGAAATAAAAGAAGCAGCGGATCACACGAGATTATGCTCGGCTATTGCTTTAAAATAGAAATAAAGAAGACTATTACAAAATATTTGAATACAAGATATCTGTAAAAAAAATTGCGTTGATTGTAACAAAAAGATGTACTTTTACGTTTTAATGTTATCAACGGGCAAAAAAGGAACATAAAAAGCGAAAAATAGTAAGTAAAAAAAAGAATATGAAAAAATTCCTGATAATCATAGTAATTTTTGCAAGCCTTACTTTTATAGGTTGCAAGAATAATGGTAACGGAGAACTCACGGGAGTTTCCGGAAGGGAAGGATTTTACCAGCCAACACCTTATGGCATGTTATTTATTCCTCCCGGAAGTTATCAGATGGGCCCCAGCGACCAGGATGTGCCATACTCGCTGACAGCACAGCACAAAACTGTGACCGTTCAGGCTTTCTATATGGACGAAACAGAGATTACAAATAATGAGTACCGCCAGTTTGTATATCATGTCCGAGATTCTCTGGCCAGAGAACTGCTGGGTAGCCTTGCCCCCGAAGATTGGTGGATCGAAGAAGATGAATACGGCGAACCCCTGGAACCGCACCACCTGAACTGGGATACCCGCCTGGAATGGGATGATTTGGAACAGGAAGAAATAGAAGTGTTACAACCATTGTATATGCCTGAACATGAAAGATATTTCAGAAGAAAAGAAATAGATACCCGCCAACTCAATTATATCTATTATTGGATTGATTACAAAGCCGCAGCCCGCAAGGACTTTTCTTCAGAAGCTACCGCTACACAGGATGCTGCCGACCACGACCTTTCCAGTTTGGCTAACCGCCCGCAAGGTGTTAAAGACAGATCGGTATTTATCAAAAAAGATATTATTAATGTATATCCAGATACCTTATGCTGGGTACATGATTATACCTATTCTTATAATGAACCCATGCTGAACTATTTTGTACATCCTGCTTATGACAACTATCCTGTGGTAGGAGTCAGCTGGAAACAGGCAAGAGCCTTTTGCATATGGCGTTCCAATATGCTCAATGATTATCTCGAAGCCAATGGCGACTGGAGGGTAAATGAATTCAGGCTTCCGACCGAATCGGAATGGGAATGGGCAGCCCGCGGCGGCCTCGACGAAAGCCCTTATCCCTGGGGCGGTCCTTATATCCGTAACAGCAACGGTTGTTTCCTCGGAAACTACAAACCCTTAAGAGGAAATTATATCGACGATGGCGGAATTCACACATTAATAGTAGCCCATTATGCACCCAATGATTATGGATTATATGATATGGGCGGAAATGTTGCTGAATGGTGTATGGATGCCTTTGATGAATCAGCATATAATTTTGCCCATGACCTGAACATGAATTATTCTTATGAAGCCAAAAAATCCGACCCGGAAGCATTGAAGCGTAAAGTAATCCGCGGCGGCTCCTGGAAAGATATTGGATATTATATGCAAACAGGCACCAGAACTTATGAATTTCAGGATACAGCCAAGTGTTACATAGGATTCCGCTGCGTGCAGACTTATCTTGGACGACATATCGATGATGGGTCAAGCTCTTCCAATGTGTACAGGTAAAAAGTCGTAATCAGTAATAACTAACAATCAATTATTAACCAATAACAAAAATCAAAGTTTAATTATGGGACTTTATAATTTAGTAAGAAGCAAGGGGTATAAAAATTTCATGGCCAAGTTATATGGCTGGGGTGCATCTGCTGTAATTTTGGGTGCGTTGTTTAAAATTAACCACTATCCGGGAGCCGACATCATGCTGGTATTGGGGATGGGCTGCGAAGCGGCAATCTTCTTTTTCTCGGCTTTCGAACCCTTACACGTTGAATACGACTGGTCATTAGTATATCCGGAACTGGCAGGCATGGAAGATCTTGATTCCAAAACAGTAACCGGAGGCAAATCAAAAAGCCTGACTCAGGAATTAGATAAGATGCTTGAAGAAGCCAAGATAGGCCCGGCCCTAATCAGCAGTTTAGGAGAAGGCATGAAAAACCTGAGCGAAAATGCTAACAGATTGTCAGGCGTTGCCGACGCGGCTGTAGCTACCGATGGTTATGTGGCCAACTTGAACACCGCAGCAGGTTCTGTTAAATCATTGACAGAAGCCTATAACAAAACTGCCACAGTGCTCGAAAATGGCAGTAATTCAGCCAATGAATTTATGAATAGCGTTAAATCGGCAACGACCTCCGCCAACAACCTTAGCGGCGCTTATGGCTCGGTGGCAGAAAGCCTTCAGAAAGATGCCAACGCTACCGAAATGTATGTTAACAGCATTAAAAAGGCCACAGAGTCCGCTCACAGCCTCGCTGATAAATATACCAGATCCTGCGAATCTCTTACCAAATCTGCCGAAGCTATCGATTTTTCAGCAGTTGACGGAAAATCATACGGCGAGCAAGTGCAACGGATGTCAAAGAATTTGTCAGAACTCAATACCATCTATGAACTTCAGTTAAAGAGTACTTCTGACCAACTTCAGAAAACTGATAAAATGCAGGAAACTATTGCATCATTTATGGCTAATCTTAATGAATCCGTGGAAGGAACTGCAAAATATAAAGATCAAGTCAACTCGCTGGCTAAAAATATTGCTGCCCTTAACCAGGTTTATGGAAATATGCTTTCTGCAATGACAATTAAACAAGGTTAATTATTTTCAAGTTAAACAAATAAATAGGAGCATATTATGGGTGCAACAAATTGTCCGGAAACCCCGAGACAGCGAATGATTCAGATGATGTATCTTGTTTTGACGGCTATGCTGGCTCTTAACGTGTCAAAAGAAATTCTGAATGCATACCTTATCGTCAACGAGAGCATGGAGAAAACCAACACCAACTTTACAAAAAAGGTGGAATCTACCTATTCCATGTTTGATAAACAAATGGAGATTAATAAGGCAAAGGTGTTGCCTTATTATGAAAAGGCCGGAAAAGCAAAAAAAATGTCTGCAGATTTGGTTGCCTATATCGAACAAATGAAACTAGAAGTGATGGCCGCTGAATCCCGCATGACTATTGATGAAGTAAAAGCTGCAGATTTCAAATCACTGAAAGGCCTTGACAAATGGTCAGAAGTTACCAGATATTTTATAGGCAGCAGTGAAAAAGGAGAGGGCGCCAAAGCTTCGGAACTGAAAAGCAAACTTTCCGAATACAAGACCACCATGTTAAACCTGATTGATGAAAAATACCGCAAGGGCATGAACATAGGTTTTGACTTTACAGGTCCTTTTTATAGCAACAATGGCAGGGAACAAACATGGGAAATGCACAACTTCTACAACACCATTATGGCCGCCGACGTGGTTATCCTCAATAAAATGATTGCAGAAGTGAGAAACGCCGAATTTGATGTGGTAAACCAACTGCTGGCCTCGGTATCTTTAGAAGATTTCAAATTTGATAAAATTGGCGCAAAAGTAGTGGCAAAGAGTAATTATGTGCTTACCGGAGAAAGCTTCGAAGCGGATATTTTTGTTGCCGCTTATGATACCAAACAAACACCGGTCATTATTGTGGGTAGCGGAGTGGACACTAATACTTTAGTAGTAAGCGGTTCCCAACAAACAGTGGAAGGCGTGGAAGGTGTTGGAAAACTTAAACTGCCTTCCGGAGGTCCCGGAGTTAAACAGTTTGGCGGCGTTATCAAAGTTAAAGGTGCCGATGGAATTGAAAAATCGTATCCTTTTAATAGCGAATATGTGGTGGGAACTCCTTCAGCAACCATTTCGCCGGTTAAAATGAATGTGTTTTATATAGGATTGGATAATCCGGTTTCCATTTCAGTGCCTGGCGCCTCCAACGAGCAAGTTACGGCAACTATATCTGGTGGTGGCGGATCCATTGTTAGATCTAATGGTAAAGATTATAATTATGTAGTGAAAGTTACCACTGCCGGAGAAGCTACCGTAAACGTCAGTGCCAAAATGGGTCAGTCATCACGGTCAATGGGATCCATGAAATTCAGGGTAAAACGCGTTCCCAACCCGGTTCCTTATGTTGGTAATATAAACAGCGGGTTAATACCTAAGGGAACCCTGCTGGCTGCCGGCGGTGTTATTCCACGAATGGACGGATTTGAATTTGAAGCATATTTTCAGATTACCGGCTTTACCTTAACCATGAAAAAAGGTCCGGACTTGATTGAGTTGCGTTCTAGTAGCGCCAAATTTACACCACAGATGGTTACTATGCTTAATGGTGCTTCAAAAGGACAAAAGGTATATATTGAAGATATAAAAGCCAGAGGACCTGATGGTTCAAACCGTTCTTTAAGTTCCATAGCTTTAAAAATTAATTAACCCTTTTATTGGAGGTAATTATTATGAAAAAAATTCTTGGCATCGTATTCCTGACTGCATTCCTGCTTCCAATGCAGCATAAGGTGTTCTCGCAAAATATTGGCACACCGCCATTGGATGGTGTTTACTATAAATTAAACACACCCAACAGGGAACCCATACCCTATACTTCATTACGCGAAGCCGATGTCATGTGGTCGAAACGCATCTGGCGTGTTATTGACCTGAGGCAAAAAATTAACCTCCCTATGTATTATCCCACAACGGACCAGCAGGGAAGAAAAAGTTTGATGAAGATTATTTATGATGCCGTAAAAGAAAACACAATAACGGCCTACACCACCGATAATGAAGAGTTTCTCGTTCCTCTTACTCCTGCGGAAATCAAACAGAGTCTTGACAAGGAAGACACCATGACCATGACCCGGCTTGAACCGCCTTATGAACAATACGATAGCGTAATTTCAAACCCCTTTAGCACTCAGGATGTTTATTTGTTTAGGGTAAAAGAAGATTGGTTTTTCGATAAACAGCGCTCGGTGATGGATGTACGCATTATTGGTATATGTCCCTATATGGAAGTTTTTGATGAATTTGGCGAACCCAAAGGATATAAACCCTTGTTTTGGATATATTTCCCCGAATGCAGGAAATTATTTGCCAATAATGAGGTGTATAATAAATGGAATGATGCCGAAAGAAGAACTTATGAAGACATATTCTTCAAACGTTTGTTTTCTAGCTACATTTATAAGGAAAGCAATGAATACGACCGAATGATTTATGATTATACCACACCGATGGATGGCCTGCTCGAAGCAGAAAGAATAAAAGAGGAATTGTTCGTTAAAGAACACGACTTGTGGGAATATTGAGAAAAAAACCCCGGCAAAACGCCGGGGTTTTTTTATATTTGTGAAAATTCTTTCTGATGGTACATGATTTTTGGGATACCCCTGTAGAATTTTGCAAAGGTGTAGGCCCTTCCCGTTCCGAACTCCTCAAAAAGGAGCTGAATATTTTTACTGTCGGGGATTTGCTTTTGCATTACCCTTTTCGTTATCTTGATAAAACGGTATTCTACAAAGTAAACGATATCTCCGAAAGCCTTCATTATATCCAGGTTAAAGGAGTGATTCACAGTGTGGCTTTGGCCGGAATCGGAAGAAGTGCCCGCTTGGTAGCCTACCTGGCCGACGAAACAGGTGAGGTGGAATTGGTATGGTTTAATGGCGTTAAGTGGTTGAAAGATAAAGTGCTGGCCGGACAAAAATATGTGGTGTTTGGCAAACCTTCCATTTTTAATGGCAAACTGAACATTACGCATCCGGAAATTGAACCCCTGACCGAAGAGTTTAACAGGGAAGAAAAAAGTAGATTTTATCCGGTATATTCCTCCACCGAAAAACTTAAATCCAAAGGCCTCGACAGCAAGGGGATGAGCAAGATAGTGTTCAAGGCCTTGGAAGATGCCCGGGGAAGAATAGCCGAAAACCTGCCTTATGATATGCTGAATCGATTGAAATTAGTTTCAAGAGAAGAAGCCATCCTTAACATACATTTTCCAGGTGATCAATTTGTTCTTAATCGCGCTACAGCCCGGCTGAAATTTGAAGAACTGTTTTTTATTCAGTTGAGATTGGTAAAAACAAAATTTTACCGGAACACAAAAATACCTGGTCTGGTATTTCAAAATGTAGGAAAGTATCTTAACGATTTTTATCATAATGTGCTGCCTTACGAACTAACCAATGCTCAAAAAAGAGTTGTCAGGGAAATCAGAAAAGATTTGGGCTCGGGCAAACAAATGAACCGCTTATTGCAGGGCGATGTGGGTAGCGGCAAAACCGTGGTGGCGCTGATGTGTATGCTTATAGCGCTCGACAATGGGTTTCAGTCATGTATCATGGCTCCTACTGAAATACTTTCACGACAGCATTATAATACATTAAAAGGCTTTTTAAGCCAGTTAGATATAGAAGTAAAACTACTCACCGGGTCGACCAAAAGCGCGGAAAGAAAAAAAATACTTGAAAACCTGCTCAATGGTGAAACCAAAATTTTGATTGGAACACATGCATTGATTGAAGAAGTGGTAAAATTCCAAAATCTTGGATTTGCGGTTATTGACGAGCAGCACCGCTTTGGTGTGGCACAACGAGCCAAACTTTGGGAAAAAAGCGCTCGGCCGCCGCACATCCTGGTAATGACTGCCACGCCCATTCCCCGCACACTGGCTATGACACTTTACGGCGATCTGGATGTCTCGGTGATTGATGAGCTACCTCCCGGAAGGAAGTTGGTAAAAACCCTTCATTTCGGCGATTCCAACCGCCTGAGGGTTATTGCATTTCTGAAGGAGCAGATAAAACAGGGACGCCAGGTGTATATTGTCTATCCATTGATTCATGAATCGGAAACCCTCGATTTAAAGCACCTGATGGAAGGTTATGATGCCGTGGTGCGTGATTTTCCTTTGCCGGACTATGCCGTGAGCATGGTACACGGACAGATGAAGCCCAAAGAAAAAGAATATGAAATGGCCCGCTTCGTTAAGGGACAAACACAAATAATGGTGGCTACCACCGTAATAGAAGTTGGTGTGGATGTGCCAAATGCTTCGGTAATGGTCATTGAAAATTCGGAGCGTTTTGGGCTGTCGCAGTTGCATCAATTACGCGGCAGGGTTGGCAGAGGCGCTGACCAGTCGTACTGCCTGCTGATGACCTCCGACAAGCTGACCAGCGATGCCAGCCAGCGTATTAAGGCCATGCTTGAAACCAGCGACGGGTTTCGTATTGCCGAATTGGACCTGAAACTCAGGGGCCCGGGTAATATCGAGGGCTTGGAACAAAGTGGCATAACCGACCTGCATATTGCCGATCTGGTGGCGGATGAGAAAATTTTGAAATATGCCCGAAACGAAGCATTCAGATTACTGGAGGCAGATCCCGAGTTGCAATCGCCTGCTAACGCAGTAGTGAGGCAATTCATACTAAAGGAAAACAAACGCAAAGGCTCCTGGGGTATGATAAGCTAAAAAGATGGATGAAAAACACTGAGTTGCCTTAAAACTGTATTTGAAAATTATCTATGCCAATAATTATTAATAATCAACCTGATAAAAAAACCTCTCTGGGAGTTTGGCAAATCACCGAAACGGTGGATCAGCTGGAGGCATCTGTGGTTTTGTCAGAAAAAGAAAAGGCGGTCTTAGCGACTTTCAAACACGATAAAAGTAAAAAACACTGGCTGAGTTATCGGGCGCTGATACGTCAACTATGCGGTGAGGCCTTTAGTGTCCACTATAGCGATTTTGGGAAACCCTATCTGCATAATGAAGTGAAAAGTCAGCATATCTCAATTACTCATTCCGGCGATTTTTCAGCCGTGATAATAAATCCGGACACTTCGGTAGGTATCGATATAGAGGAGGTGAGCAGACGGATTGAAAGGGTGGCTCCCAGATTTCTTTCGGAAAATGAACTGGCCTTTATCGACCGGAAAAATTTGCTCGAACACCTGACTATTTGCTGGACAGCCAAAGAGGCGCTTTTTAAAATCAGTGGCAATGATTATTATGATTTCAGGGAGCAGATAAATTTGATGCCTTTTGGCTTTTCCCGCAAAGGTACGGTCAGGGCTGTGCTTGATGGAGATTCCGGCCGGCTGGATATGCTGGTACATTTTGAAAAAATTGAAGAATATTATTTGTCTTATGTGGTAAAATAAGCCGATCACGCCCATACAGCAAGGAATTCAACCTCCCTGCCTGCTTAAAATCGCTGCTGTTGAATTATTTTGTAATTTCGTCTTATGAAAGTATATGATCAAATAATTCGGAAAGTTGCCACGGGGCAAAAGCAACTCAGCATACTTATCGATCCCGACAAATCCACTATTGAGCAGGTAAAAAAAACAGCAGCATTATCAAATGACGTGGCTATCGACTATTTTTTTATTGGAGGGAGCCTGATTACAAGCGATCATATGGACAGATGTATCGCGACATTAAAAAAAACATCCTCTATCCCGGTAGTAATCTTTCCGGGGAATACGATGCAGATCAATTCAAAAGCAGATGCGATACTTTTTTTATCGCTTATTTCGGGCCGTAACGCCGAGATGCTTATTGGAAAGCATGTCATTGCCGCGCCATATATCCGTAATGCCAAACTCGAAGTTATATCCACCGGCTATATGCTGATTGAGAGCGGAAAACCCACATCCGTAGCTTATATGAGCAATTCATTGCCAATTCCTCATGATAAAGATGATATTGCCGTGTGTACGGCTATGGCCGGTGAAATGCTGGGAATGAAAATGATTTACATGGATGCCGGAAGTGGGGCCCAGGATCATATCGGATTAAAAATGATTGAAAAGGTTAAGAAAAATATTTCTGTTCCGCTTATTGTCGGTGGCGGGATTAACTCTGCCCAAAAAGCAAAAAATATTTACCATGCCGGTGCGGATATGATTGTGGTGGGAACGGCTGTTGAAAAAGACCGATCATTGATACGTCAGTTGGCTGATGCAAGATGGTAATCCAAGTCGCATTCGAAGCTTATGCTTGTACAAATTTCAGCATAAACAATTTTAAGCTAATTTTGCTTTTTAATAATTCAGGGGCGGCCAAATGAAAAAACTATTGTCAAAACTTTTCAGTTACTTTTTGTTTTTTCTTCTGCTGTTGATTTCACTGCTGCCATTTTGGATATTATATCTACTGTCAGATTTCTTGGCTTTTTTATTATTCTACGTGATCGGATACCGCAAAAAAGTGGTGTTTAAAAATCTGGAGGGTAGCCTTCCCGAAACATTAGATACGAAAAAAATTGCCTGGCAGTTTTATCGGTTTTTAGCGGATGTGTTTTTAGAGTCTATCAAATGTTTTACAGTCGGTAAAGGGAATCTGCTGAACAGAATCACCTGCGACAATCCGGAGATCATGGAACAGTATGCCCGTGAAAACCGGAGCGTGATCTTTATGTCGGGGCATTATTGTAACTGGGAGTACCTGATCTATTCCATGAATATTATTTTTCCGCACTGGGCCATAGGGGTTGGTAAACCTTTGTCGGATGAAGTGATGAACAAGCTTACTAATGCAAGGCGCGCCCGTTTTGGCATGAAAATTATCAATGCAAAAAATATCAAAGAAGAGTTTAATAAAGACAGGGATGAACTAACAGCCAGTCTTTTTCTTTCGGACCAGTATCCCGGCGGTTCTCACAAAGGTATTCACGCCTTGTTTTTAAATAAAGAAACAGATTTTTTATTCGGCGCTGAGAAATATGCCGTTGATTATGATTTTCCTGTTGTTTACGCCGACTTTGTGCGCCTAACAAGAGGGCATTATAGAATACATCTAGTGAAAATCACGGATACTCCCAAAGAGTGCGAATACGGCTATATTATGAAAACTTATATCAGCCTGCTCGAAAAAACCATTCTTCGCGACCCTGCCTACTGGTTATGGTCGCACAAACGCTGGAAACAAATACAAGGGTTTTACTGAAAAAGTATTAGTTCTGATCCGGTTCCTGCTTCTTGATATCTTTGATGTTCAGTTGAAGTGAAATATTTCCGTTCCATTCATTTTCTTCGATATGATAGCAGATATCGAAAGTGTTCCCTTTCTGGATATAGTCATAGAAGTCGGCAAGTTGAAAACCTATTGCTGAAA
>DAONFU010000040.1:0-16894 GCA_035403765.1 Bacteroidales bacterium | reverse complement strand
GAAGGCATTGAAGCGGTGATACTGCCATTGGCCTGAAAATACAAAGTGTGTTCGCTCACTCCTGATGGAGGCCAGGCAGGGCAATCCTTCCATTCATTTTCGCCCATCTGGTAATATTGGATATAAGGAGAAGTGTTCCAGTTATTCGGAACCGAACGCAAATAATAATCAAAATGTGCCAGCGCCAGCGAATCGCTCCATCCTGCAGCATTGGGATATGAAAGTTCGCCCTGCTGAGAAGCGCCGACACCGACATTGCCATGCCCACCATGCGTCCATGGACCCATAAGCAAGCGGTGTTTATCTCTGACAGCTATGAATGAGGATTGCCTTATACCGGCATAAAAATCCATCATTGCGTTGATATTGTGGTCGTACCAGCCTCCAATCATCAGCATCGGGATATTAATGGAATCGGGATAATAATTGGTCATTTCGCTGTATGTCCAGACGATATCATGAGTTTGATGAGCAAGCAATATGGCAGATGGGCCGAATCCCAGTGCATCGAGCTGTTGCACATATTCGGTACGAAAAACACCTCCGGGATAATATTCCGGGTAACTAAACTGTGGCCCGGCAACCAAAGGCACCGCACACACCAGATGCGGCGGTCGTTTACGTGCCGTCTTAAATTGTATGCCCCCGAGTGCTGATGGCCCCCAGGTGCCTACCTTACCGTTGGACCATGACTGGGCAGCGATCCATTCAACAAGGTCGTATCCATCCTTGGCCCTGTCGTAATTACCATCGCAGGAGGTTGATGAACCATAGAAACAGCGCCAGTCGGCAATGACCATTGCGTAATTTGCCATGGCAATGTTATATCCGAGAAGCGGCAAGCCGACAGCCCTGAATAAAAGCCGGTTATAAGGTGTCTGAACCAAAATAACCGGATAAGCTGCACCGCCCGTGGTATCAGGAATGTAAACATCAACGGCAAGTTTTTTTCCGTCGCGCATCACCACAGAATCTACAAACGTTGGTTGCATCAAAACCTGCGAAATAAGCGGCAAAATAAAAACCAGATTTAATAAAAAATATGTAATTATTTTTTTCATAATTTCGGGCCCTGATTATTTGATACAAAAATAAGATTATATCCCGATACTTGTATGAAAGACAAAACGAAACTTTTGGTAATAATTTCGCTGGCATTGAATCTTGGTATTATCGGCACCTTACTATTTGTAAAATTCAGAGCCGAAACACGCTTATCTAAAGTTTCGGGGATGCTCGTTCGGCTTGGAAATTCGGAAATAGATTATACGGTACATGTGGAGGACACTATAGAAATATCTACCGAGTTTAGCATCCAAGAGGTTGTGCCTGTGGTGGTTGAGATGAAGGTAAAATATGATTTGCCATTCAAAGCTATGATTCCCGTCGACCAACAGATTGAAACGCCAATCACCCTGACTGTAGATAAGGTCATCCATTTAGACACTGTTTTCATGTTTAAAAACAAGATAGTGGCGCCACTTGATGAAATTATTTCTGTGGATCAGAAGTTCACCATACCCACCAACCGCCAAAAGAAAAAAGGCATCAATATACCCATTATTGCTGATATTCCGCTCAAGCAAACCATCAGTCTCGATATCAAGGATCCTATCAATGTCCTTGCCGATATCCCTATAAAAATACCGATTTCAGAAACAATACCCGTGAAGATCCAGTTGACTATACCTGTTGACATCAATGTTCCTATTGACATTCCGGTAAAAAGCGAGGCACTGATTACCTTTCCTTACAAATTGCCCATTTCGGGAAAAATACCATTGAATCTCGATATTCCGGTAAAAATTCCTTTATCTGCGACCCCGATTAAATCAAAGTCGGATTCTATAGCAAATGAATTGAATAAATTGCTGAAGTTTTAGCAGGCCTGATTTGTCAGAAACACTTCTTAGTAAAAAAGCATAATCAAATGGTAAACTCCCGCAGCAATCAGCATGCTCACCGGAATGGTCAGTATCCATGCCACCAGCAGTTGTTTCCCGACGCCCCATCGTACTGCCGACAATCTCTTTGTCATTCCAGTACCCATGATTGCTCCTGTAATGGTATGAGTGGTGCTGACAGGGATTCCAAAAGCTTCGGTTCCGAAAAGTAACATGGCACCCGATGTTTCGGCAGCAAATCCTTCAAAAGGTGTCAGGCGGGTGATTTTCGAGCCCATTGTTTTCACTATTTTCCATCCGCCCATCAAAGTGCCTGCAGCAATACAAGTATAACATCCAAGAACGATCCAATGCGGAATATTATGAATTTTTCCGGCCGATGTGAACGTGATATGCGCCCAATGAGGCACAGAGGCAGGATCAACACCTTTGAAATAAACAATGATGGCTGCCGTAATAATTCCCATGACTTTCTGTGCATCATTACCGCCGTGTCCTAAGCTGAAAAGTGCTGAAGACACAAGTTGAAGCGGCCTGAAAACCTTATGAACCTTTGCGGGTTTACTACGTCTGGTTATATAAAGCATCAGGATCGAAAAAAAGTATGAAATGACCATTCCGAGAATCGGGGCAAGAAATATAAAAGCACCAATTTTCAATATGATGTTGCTGTGCACGATTCCCCATCCGCCAAAAGCTACGGCAGCACCGGCAAAGCCTCCCACCAAAGTATGTGAAGAGCTAGATGGAATACCAAGATACCAGGTAAGCAGGTTCCAGATTATGGCAGCAATAATACCAGCCAGGATTACCTGAAGATTAATGACGTTGGTATCAACCGTTTTTGAAATAGTATCCACAATATGCAGTTCAAAAACCGCATAAGCGATAAAATTAAAAGAAGCAGCCCATATTACAGCCTGCAATGGTGTAAGAACCTTCGTTGACACAATGGTGGCAATAGAATTTGCCGCATCGTGAAAACCATTTACAAAATCGAAGGCAAATGCCAGAATTATGATAATAATAAGTAATGTAAAGTCCATATTATTAATTTTATGTTGTTTTTACAATGATCGATTTAATAACATCGCTGACATCTTCGGCGCTGTCGGTGGCTTTTTCCAAAGAGGACAGCATAGCTTTAACTTTTATCAGTTCGATAGCATCTTTTTCTGTCTGAAATAACTCGGCGATTGCCTGATAATATAGGTCGTCGGCCTGGTTTTCAATTTCGTTGATACGAATACAGGCATCCGTGATTTTTTTCGGTGCCTTAATGTTTTTCAGTTCATATATGGCAATGCGTATCTGTTGTGCCGCTTGTAGAATAAGTTCGCTTAATTCGAGAAAAGATTTCGGTTCCTTTTTGGCTGGGTGATTTCTTACTTTCTGGCCAAAACCATTGATTAAATCCATTACATCATCAAGTTTGCCTGTCAATTTATAGATGTCCTCGCGGTCGAAAGGGGTGATAAATGTATTGTTCAGTTCATTATACAGTTTATGAGTTATAGCATCGCCCAGGTGTTCGTGTTCCTTAATAGAAACTAAAATTTTTTCCTTTTCTTCTTTATCGGAAATAAGAAAATACTTATTTAATAATGTAGCTCCAATAACCAGGTTTTCGGCTGCTTCCTCAAACATAACTTGGAATTTTCGTTCCCTTGGTGTGAAAAACTTAAGTGCATTTTTGAGTCCCATAAATTGTAATTTTCAGTATTGATTTTTGACGATACAAAATTACATCGGGATTAACATATATCAGAGTATTTTGCTTTATGTTTTGATTAAGGTAATATTAAGTTTATGTTAAGCCAAACTTGCAAAATACTGACTAATAACGTTTTACTCTTAACTGCACGAACAAAAAAAAATAGTCTAATCAATAGAACAATATTAGATGTCCCGAAAAGCAATTTTTTGCCAACAACATAACATTAGCCGATAAATCTATGCATTTTGAGTGACCCGCATTTTCTTAGCCTACCATCCTCAACAGGAAATATTAACGCAAACATAAAACAGACTTAATATTCAATTAACAGTGTCGCAGTTATTTTGCACCATAAAAAAAACTGATTATGAAAAAAGTAATGGTAAGCATTTTGTTAGTTTCGCTGGTAACGATGTTTTCATCTGCAGCGTATTGTTCACACGACAACAATTCCTCTGACAACGGCACACAAAAAGCAAGCATCACCGGTAAAGTGGCCGATAAAAAAACGGGCGAAAGCCTTGCCGGAGTTTTGTTGTCAATAAAAGACTCGGGGTTAAACATCTACACTGATCTGGATGGTAATTTCACCTTTGAAAATATCGAACCGGGGACATATATTATCGAGGTAAAATACATTTCCTATTCGCTAAATGAAACCCAAAAAGTAACCTGCAGTGCCGGTACCGAAACCAGGCTCAACATTGAGATCAAATCGAACTGAGTTTCGGTGCCCGGGAAGGGATTAAGTATGATGACTGCTTGTAAAAAAGTATTCATTATGCATATATATATGTAAAAAATGTTCACAAGAATGAAGAAAATTTTTACGATAGTGTTTTTGATGGTTGCAGCAGGCAGCTTTGCTCAGGAAATTGTACTTAAAGACAGCTTGTATTACAGGCTGACACTTTATACGGGAATTTATAAGGAATTCTATCCTAACGGAAACATCAGTGCCGAATTTCCAATTATAAAGGGGAAGATTGATGGCGAATATTTTAGCTATTATGAAAGCGGGGTAAAAAAAGAACTAAGGAGTTATTCCGAGGGCAGGAAAAACGGCCTGTGGTGCACCTGGAACGAAAAAGGCACGAAGACGGCGGAAGCCAGTTATACAGACGATGAAAAGGATGGCAACTGGTACATCTGGGATGATAACGGAGTTAAGCTTTATGAAATGCACTACGCAAAAGGAAAAAAGACAGGCACATGGATAATGTGGAACGAAAAAGGAGAAATTAAGAAGGAAAAGAACTATGACTAAGGCGGCTAAAGAGATTTCACAAACAAAAAACACCTAAGAACAAGCGTTGCCAAACAACAGATGAATTTATGAACCTTTTGAAAAACATAACAATCCTGCTGACCAGCATATTTTGGCTTTGCCAAGGCGCTGTATTTTCGCAAACCGAGTTCATCACCGGCACCATCAGCGATCTGAAAACCAAAGAGACTATTGTCGGCGCCACCGTAATACTTGAAGGAACCACCACAGGGATTAGCACGGACCTCGACGGCAACTTCAAACTCGGACCGCTAAAACCGGGAAACTACACGGTGGTGGTTTCGTACATCTCCTATAAAAAACAAGTCATTGATAATATAAAGGTAGAAAAAGGGAAACAAGCCCGCATTGAGATTTTCCTGGAGCAGGTGAATACCGAGATTTCAGGAGTGACCATCGTGGGCACCCGGCGGCACGACAGTGAAATATCCATGATAACCTCTATTAAGTCTTCCGATTTGGTTGTCAGCGGTATCTCCAGCCAACAAATCAGCAAATCACAGGATAAAGATGCCGCCGAAGTGGTCAGGCGTATTCCCGGCATTACTATTACCGGCAACCGTTTCATCGTAGTTCGTGGCCTCAACGAGCGATACAACACCGTATGGTTGAACAATTCCTCCACACCCAGTCTCGAATCGGATGTCAAAGCATTTTCATTCGACCTGATACCCAGTTCGCTGATTGATAATATACTGGTTTATAAAACCCCGGCTCCTGAATTGCCCGGGGACTTTGCTGGTGCGGCTATCCAAATTTTCACAAAGAATATTCCTGAAAAAGATAATATCACCATTTCATACGGAGCGTCGTTTCTTGAAGGCACTACCTTCAAGCCCTTTTACGAATACGAAGGTGGAAAATGGGATGCTCTCGGCTTTGATGACGGCACCCGCGCTTTACCCGAAAATTTTCCAGATTACCATCTTAACGAGATATCACGCGACGCAGATGGGAAACAATTCCGTACCGAAGTAGGTCGAATGCTGAATAAAATCTGGGAACCCACAAAAAGAACTGCCCTCAACGATAATAAAGCATCAATTACCCTGGCAAAAAGGTTCAAAGCCGGGAAATCCACTTTTGGTAACATCACGGCGATAAATTATTCTGATTCGTATTCATCCAGAGAAATATTCAGAGCCAATTATCTTGCCTTCGACAGAATCAATGAGGTAAGTGATACGGCTTATTATTTCAACGATAATCAATTTACCAATACTTCGAAGATCAGTGCCTTGATGAACTGGTCCTTCCAAACAGCAAAAGGACATACGATAGAACTGCGAAATTTATTCAACCAGATAGGCTCCTCAAAGACCACCATGACTGAGGGCAGGGATAATTATGGCGGAATGACACTCAAATCTTATGAACTCGATTATTCGGCCCGTACGATCTATTCGGGGCAGATAGGTGGCAAGCACCCGATAAAAAAAGAAATATCAAAAGTTGACTGGACGTTAGGATATTCTTATGCCAGAAAAAATCAGCCCGACATCCGGCGCATCACGTCAGTGCTCAACGAAGATAAAGAAAGCCCTTATTACGGAATGTATGGCGTAAACTTCAACTTTGCAGCCAACTCCGATCAAAATGGACGGATATTTATGGATACAAAAGAAAATATAATTACGGGCGCTGTTAACTTTGAACAGAAATTGAACTTAGGTAATTTCCATCCGGAAATTAAAGCCGGAATTTTCTATGAAAATAAGACCCGAAAATTTGACGCACGTCTTCTTGGATTTGCAATCGCCAAATCGTCATCTTTCAATTGGGACATTCCCTACATGACTATTAGTGAAATTTTTGCAGATACAAATATTAACTCCACCACAGGCATAAAAATTGACGAACAAACCAACTCCCTCGACAAATATTCAGCCGGTAACAATCTTATTGCAGCTTATATCGGGCTGAAGATCCCGTTTCTGCAACGCTTTATATTATATGCCGGTGTGAGAATGGAAAAATATCAATTCGCTTTAAGATCGGGAGACGAAACAACACAAGTATCGGTAAAAAATGATACCACTAACTTTTTTCCTTCGGCCAATCTTTCGTTTAACATCAATGAAAAAAATCTAATCCGGTTTGCTTACGGACAAACAATAAACCACCCTGAATTCAGGGAAGTAGCTCCCTTTAATTTTTATGTTTATGAACTTAAAGCCTATTATAAAGGCAACCCAAATTTAAAAAGCGCTTATATTCATAATATCGATTTCCGTTACGAGTATTATCCATCAACATCAGAGATGCTGACGATCGGCGCTTTCTACAAAAGTTTTAAAAACCCTATCGAAGCGGCCATGTATTCGGCTGGTTCCGGCTGGGATTACACGTTTATCAATGCCGTCAGTTCTTATAGTTTCGGGGCAGAGCTCGACCTGCGCAAATCGTTCCGTGAACTGGCAAAGAAAAATAACTTCTTACGAAACTTCAAAGATTTTACTATTGTACTTAATGCTTCGGTCATAAAAAGTGAGGTAAAAACAGATGACTTATTTGCCCGTGAACAAACAAGGCCCATGCAGGGGCAATCGCCATACATTATCAATGCCGGGATTTATTACCAGAATGATACGATAGGACTTGGTGTCAGCCTTTTGTATAATGTTATCGGGAAAAGAATTATTTATGTGGGAAATGTTAACGACCCACACACATACGAAATGTCGCGCAACATTCTTGATTTTTCCATTTCCAAATCCATTGGAAAATACATCCAAGTAAAATTCGGGATAAACGACCTGCTCAATCAAAAACATGTTTTGGTACAGACTGAAAAATACGAGAAAGATACCGACGGCGATGGCAACGGTGATCAGACAGTATTGCATCAGCAGGTTACCCGTCAGTTTAAAACAGGAAGGAACTATTCGCTCGGCGTTAGCTTTACTTTCTGATTTTTCCGGTATTTCTAAAGCTGGATTCCCAGATAATTCCACTTAACATAACGGTATCATAAACTTAAAACTTAATTAACAGCGCCTCCTTCAAGGCGATGTATCTTTGTTTTAAAACTAAACTTAAGCATTATGAAAAGAACAATTTTACTTATTGCTGTGCTGTTTTCAGCATTATTTTCTACAAGATCACAATCAATCAGCGACCCGTTTTTCGAGCAGGTCAATTATCACGGTGCTTTTGGCAGCAGCGACTGGACCAGTGATTGGTGCAACTGGGATCCGCAAAATACTGTTTATCCTGCGACTAATGTAACTGTCAACAGCGGAGATACTATAAAATCAAATACCACATGGACCAGTAACAACACTTATCTGCTCAACGGATGGATATATGTAAAGAACAACGCAACACTCACCATCCAGCCCGGCACCGTTATCAGGGGAGATTATACTAACAAGGGAGCACTGATCATCGAGCGGGGTTCAAAACTGATAGCCGAAGGTACATCATCACAACCCATTGTTTTTACATCAAACGAAGCCCCTGGCAACAGAGATTATGGCGATTGGGGCGGTATTATCTTGTGCGGAAAATCATTGTTAAATATTACTGGCGGCACTTCGGTAATAGAAGGAGGCCCCGGGTCTATATATGGCGGGGGAGCCAGCCCGCTGACAGATGACAGTTCGGGAGTATTAAAATATATCCGGATAGAATTTCCGGGCGTACCCTTTGTTCAGGATAAAGAAATCAATGGACTGACTCTGGGAGCCGTTGGGAGTAAGACGGTTATTGACTTCATCCAGGTATCTTACTGCGGCGACGATGCCTTTGAATGGTTCGGCGGAAATGTAAATTGCAAACACCTGGTATCATTCAAGACGTGGGATGATGACTTTGATACGGATAACGGCTATAGCGGTATGCTTCAATTTGGCCTTGCCCTTCGCGACCCTGCTATTGCCGACCCCGGCTCGGGTTCAAACGGTTTTGAATCAGATAATGATGCTAACAGCTCAATTAATCAACCATTAACAAAAGCTGTGTTCAGCAATTTCAGCATGTTTGGACCAAAAGTTACCAAAACAACCACAATTAATACCAATTACAAAAGTGCACTACATTTAAGACGCTCAACAGCAATTAAAATTTTTCATTCCGTTTTTGCCGGTTACAAAGATGGTTTAAAAATAGAAGGAGCGACAACCGATTCGCTGGCTTCCTTGAACCAGCTCAGCATGCAGTATTGCCATATCGCCGGTATCAGTGGCAGTGAATTTGTGGCAGGAACAGGAGTTACTATGAACATTGCCGGGTGGTACCTGCAGGCGTCAAAATGCAACGACACCCTGACAGAAAACTCAGAACTCATGGTTACCAACCCTTTCAACCATAGTGCACCCAACTTCTTACCACTCGAAGGATCGCCCTTGCTGAACAGGGTTTGGTTATCCTGCGAGCCGGCTGGTCTGGAAGATGTGAACAAGCCAGGTATTTCAGGATTATATCCCAATCCGGCTCAAGGAATAACAGCCATAGATTTTGAATTATCTGCCAGCGGGAATACAAAAATTGAAATCCTTGATATTACAGGCCGCAGCGAGAAGATAATACAAAATGGGTATTTTCAAAACGGCCGGCACCATATTACATTTGATGTTTCCAGCTTGAACAGCGGTGTTTGGCTCGTCAGAATTTCTGCACCTGGTGGTTGTGTTACAAAAAAACTTATAGTCTATCAGCAATAGCTTAATAAAAAATCATTACGCGAACACAAAGTACTGTCTGTACTTTGTGTTCGCATTCTGTATATCAGCCGGCCGCCTATTTATGCATTTGATAATATTCCCTTAATCTCAAGTAAACAAAGCTTGACAACTAATATGCTGACCATGAAACCCACAGCAAACCAGCAACCTTGCAACGACTTCCTAAGAATCATGGCTTCGATAGATGCCCACCGGCCAGATTTAATAATTACATTTTGAACAAATAACTTTCATATCTTTGTACAAACAGAGCACACCTATGTCAAAAGAACTTACTATTCTTTTAGTGGATGATGAACCAGACATCGTTGAATTTTTAAGTTACAATTTAAAAAAAGAAGGTTTTACCGTATATACCGCCACCAATGGCAAGGACGGAATAAAAACAGCCAGAGAAATCACGCCTCACCTTATTGTTCTGGATGTGATGATGCCCGGTATGGATGGTATCGAAACCTGTCAGGAAATAAGACAAATTCCTGCTCTTTCAAAAACACTGATCATGTTCCTTACCGCCCGTGGGGAAGACTATTCGCAGATCGCCGGCCTGGATGCCGGCGCCGACGATTATATTACAAAACCTATCAAACCCCAGCTTTTTATAAGCCGCATCAAAGCTTTGCTCCGCAGGTATTCCGAGGAACCAGCATCAGATAATTCAGGAATTAAAATTCACGACCTGTTTATCGACAAAGAAAAATTTATTGTAATAAAACAAGGACAGAAAATTGTTCTCCCTAAAAAAGAATTTGAACTGCTGCACTTACTGGCCTCCAGGCCCAACAGGGTTTTCACACGCGAAGAAATCTTATCGAAAATCTGGGGCGACAATGTAGTTGTTGGCGACCGCACCATTGATGTGCACATCCGAAAGGTGCGCGAAAAAATAGGCATGGAATATATTTCAACGGTAAAAGGCATTGGCTATAAATTTGAAAACGAATGAAAAAACACTCCCCGAAAAACATTTCTCTGGAGATAGCCTTATATGTTCTGCTGATATTTTTTGTATTGTTTCTTACCTATTATCTGATTTTTCAGGGACATCAATGGGATTGGATTATCATACTACTTTCCGGAGCCGTGTTCTTCGGCGTGGTGTATCTAATTGTCCGGCATTCAATAGAAAACTTCATCTATAAAAAAATCAGGGTTTTATACAAAACCATCCATAACCTGAAAGCCCCGAAACAAAAGGCCAGAATAGAAGAGCGCTGGATGGAAAATGCTGAAGCAGAAATGGAAAAGTGGGTAGAAGATAAAAAAAACGAACTGGAGAGCCTCAAAAAGTCCGAAAATTATCGCCGTGATTTTCTCGGGAATGTATCTCATGAACTCAAAACCCCAATCTTTAACATACAAGGCTATATCCTCACATTAATAGACGGAGGCCTTGAAGACCAGAGCATCAACCGCGAATACTTGTTGCGGGCTGAGAAAAGTATCGACAGGATGATAGCTATTGTCAACGATTTGGATGTTATTGCAAAACTCGAATCCGAAACCATGAAAATGGAGATGGAGAAATTCGAACTTTCGCAGTTGGTACAAGATGTTTATGAAGCCTATGAAATCAAAGGCAAAGAAAAAAATATCTCATTTCTCGCGCATAATAAACTCTCCGGTTTAGTGCATGTGTCGGCCGATAAGGAAAAAATCAGGCAGGTACTGAACAACCTGATCGAAAACGCCATCAAATACGGCAAACAAAATGGCCGTGTAAAGGTTACTTTTTACGATTGGGATGAGATGGTGCTGGTGGAGGTTTCCGATAATGGCATTGGAATTTCGCAGGACGATATACCCAGAATATTTGAACGTTTTTACCGTACCTCCCATGGCAAAAATGTTGAAAACAGGGGCAGCGGCCTTGGCTTGTCCATAGTAAAACATATCATTGAAGCCCACGGGCAAACCATCAATGTTCGCAGCAGTTTGGGTGTGGGAACGACTTTTGGCTTTACCCTGCAAAAAGCCTGATATCATCTTTTTTTTATCGTTTCAGCAAGCGTAAAAAGACAGGACTGACAGCGAAAATCGAAAGTTAACCATTGTGAAAAGACAGGAAAGAATTTAAATAATGATAGGACATAGAATCAGCCGATACACTTTGCCGACCCTTCTGTATTTTTTATTTTCTCCACCGCACATTTTTTAATTTTTCTGCCAATCCCATTTGGCACATTGTCAAGCCACACAAGCCAACGTTATAACCAAAGCTTTCCAAAGAGCCAAATTTTCCTTTGCACATAAGACCGGAAACAAAATTAGCTGTATCTTTGACAAATTTGTCCAAACAGATTAGTCAAATGACAAGAGAAACTTTTGGTGAATATATCAGACGATTAAGAGAAGAAAGAAATCTTCCACTTAGAAAAGTTGCAGCTCAACTTGACGTTGATACTTCTACACTTAGCAAGGTTGAACGTAGCGAAAGACCCATGTCAATTGATTATTTAAAACCACTAAGCCAAATTCTGAAAATTAATTACAAAGAACTTCAAGTTCGGTTTTTAGCTGACAGTATAAATGCGAATTATGGAAAATTAGAGTATTTAGAAGATGGTTTGGACGAAGTCATTAACCAATTAAAAAAGAAAAAGAACAAGAAGTAATGCCAACTAAATTTTTTACAAATCAAAACGATAATAGCTTGGTCAAAAAGTTTGAGGGAGTGTTTACAAATATTGAAAGCATTCGACATTTTGATGCATTGGTTGGCTATTTCAGGACTTCCGGTTATTTTAAAGTACGTGCTTTCCTCGACAGAATTCCTAAAATCAGAATCCTTGTTGGTATCAATGTTGACCAACTAATTAAGAAATATCACGATAAAGGACAACTCTATCTTGAAAATCCGGATAAAACAAAAGGGAACTTCCTTGAAGAAATCATAAAGAATATTCAGGAAGCCAACTACGATGAAGTTACAGAAAAAGGAATTCTGCAATTCATTGATTGCATGAGCCTGTCTGCCGGCAAGGCAGGTGATGAGCAAAAAATGAAGGAGTAAATAAGGATAATAGAAGGAGGCAGTGATGGAAAATAATCAATCAGACTTTGTTATTTTTAAAACCGAAGATGAAAAAATATCGGTGGATGTTCGCTTTGATGATGAAACAGTCTGGCTGACGCAAGACCAGATGTCGGTTTTGTTCGATAAAGCAAAATCAACAATTAGCGAGCATATAAAGAATATTTTTGAAGAAGGTGAATTAGAAGCAAAAGTGGTTGTTCGGAATTTCCGAATTACCACTCAACATGGCGCTATTGAAGGAAAAACGCAAACAAGCACACTAAAACTTTACAACTTAGATGTAATTATTTCTGTGGGCTATCGAGTAAAATCTATTCGTGGAACCCAGTTTCGTATTTGGGCAACCAAACGGCTGAACGAATATATCCGCAAAGGTTTTACCATGGACGATGAACGACTCAAGAACCTGGGCGGTGGCGGCTATTGGAAAGAATTGTTGCAACGCATCCGCGATATTCGGGCATCCGAAAAAGTATTTTACCGGCAGGTGCTCGATATTTATGCAACCAGTATTGATTACGACCCAAAAGCAGAGGTATCCATTGAGTTTTTCAAAAGGGTGCAAAACAAAATTCATTATGCTATACACTGTCAAACAGCAGCCGAAGTAATATACACCCGTGCCGATGCCGAAAAAGAATTTATGGGTTTGATGACATTTCCGGGCAGTCGTCCATACCTGAAAGATGTTGTGGTGGCTAAGAATTATTTAAACGAAAAAGAGCTACGTTCATTGGGTCAAATAGTATCGGGGTATTTGGATTTTGCCGAACGTCAGGCAGAACGTGAACAAGCCATGAACATGAAAGATTGGGCAGAGCATTTAGATAAAATTCTGACCATGAGCGGAGAACAATTGCTTCAGGGTGCCGGCTCTGTCAGCCACGAAACTGCTATTGAAAAAGCTACCACAGAATATAAAAAGTACCAACAAAAAACATTGAGTGAAGCAGAAAAAAATTATCTGGAAAGTTTGAAAATACTCGAAAATACAGCAAAAAGGAAAAAATGAACAACCGACAAGAAGAAAACAAAATCATAAAAATCAAGCAGCGTCTTTATGAGATAATTTTTGAGGCCGACACCAAAGCCGGTAAACTTTTCGATGTATGCCTTTTGGCTATCATTCTTCTGAGTATTTTTTTGGTAATCCTCGAGAGCATCAGCAGCATCCGGATGCAATACGGCTATATTCTCCGGGTACTGGAATGGGGCATTACCATTATTTTTACGCTCGAATATTTAGCCCGGATATGGGTTACCGAAAAACCGCTGAAATACATTTTCAGCATCTACGGTGTTATTGATTTGCTTGCATTACTTCCCACCTACCTTGATTTTTTCTTTGTCGGCGGACACAATATGATTGTGATACGCGCACTGCGCTTGTTAAGGATATTCAGGATATTCAAGCTCAGCCGGTATATCAAGGCGGCAAGGACCATAGCTTCGGCTTTGTGGAGCAACCGCGAAAAAATCAGTGTTTTTATCTTGTTTGTATTTACCATGGCAACAATTATTGGCACGGTGATGTACCTGATAGAAGGCGACCAGAGCGGATTTGACGACATCCCGACCGCAATATACTGGGCAGTGGTAACACTCACCACTGTTGGCTATGGAGATTTGTCGCCGAGCACCGGCATAGGGCAGTTTTTGGCCAGCGTGGTGATGGTACTGGGGTACTCAATAATAGCAGTGCCCACAGGCATGGTTACTGCCACCCTTATCGGGAATAAGAAGGTAAGCAACACCCAGGTATGCTCCCGCTGTATGTACGACAAGCACGACAATGATGCCAACTATTGTAAAATCTGTGGCACCAGCCTGTATCCAAATTCAAAAAAACAGAAAGACCAACATGAAAATCCGAATTCGGAGAAATTCAACAAAAAAAATCCTGAAAATCATCAATAAGGAAACACCACTTTAGGCCGCTCTTTTCCTAATATTTCAGCCATTTCCACAATTCGCGGTAACTGACTTTTTTGCCGTACATCAAAATACCCGTGCGGTAAATCTTTGCAGCCAGCCAGGTACATGCCAGAAAACCCAGCACCAGTAATGCCATGGACAATATAAGTTCAAAAGCTGGCACCCCAAAAGGAATACGTATCATCATCACAATGGGAGAGGTTAGCGGAATGATGGAAAACCAAAAAGCTATTGGCCCCTGAGGGTTTTCAATGATAGGCTGGGCAAGTACAAAAGCCAGTATCAGCGGGATGGTTATCGGGAGCATGAACTGCTGTGTGTCGGCCTCGTTGTCAACAGCCGAGCCTATAGCTGCAAACAAAGCCGCATACAAAAGGTATCCGAACAAAAAGAAGAAAAAGAAAGAAAAAATTATCAGCGTATAATTGTACTCGCCAAAACTTTTTACCAGTGAGCGGATGCTTTCATTGTCGTAATCCTGATCGGGTGCGGTAGTGGCATTTTCGGGAACCAGCACATTACCCTGCTGCACTATTTCGGTCTGTTGTTTCGAAACCATATCTTTGGCTCCCACCGACAACTGAAATACGGCCACCAGCGACAGGGTGAGCACAATCCACAGCATAAATTGCGTTAAGCCCACCAGCGCAATGCCAATAATTTTTCCCAACAACAATTGAAACGGTTTAACCGACGACACAATTATTTCCACTATCCTGCTTGTTTTTTCTTCAATAACACCCCGCATCACCTGGTTTCCGTACATAAAAATGGCAAAATATATCAGAAATCCTGCAAAAATACCCATAAGGGTGGTGGCTATCGGCAGGTTGGTTTCGCCGGTTTCAATGTTTTGCGAATTAATATTTATTCGCACTTTGGCCTCATCAATTTGCTTTTTATCTATGCCGTATAATTCCATCAACTTCCTGTTCTCATAGATATATTTCATTTTATCCTGAATGTAGGATGTAACGGTATTTCCAGGTTGTTTGTCTGAATAATAAAGCACGGCATTAGTTGGCTCAATCATATCCGGCTTAGGAATATAAAGCAAGGCAGAAGATTTGTCGCCGTCAAAACTGGCGATAGCTGTTCCAAGATCGGTATAGATATAATTGAATTTGATAGTTTCGTTACTGCCCAACTTATTATAAATACCAGTCTCGTCCAGCACATCGATAACCTTTTGTTCCTTGTCGAGTTTGGTAACGTAATACGGAACTATCATCAGAGCAGCCATCAGAAGCGGGCCAAGTATGGTCATGATGATAAAAGATTTTTTCTTTACCCTCGACAGATACTCTCTTTTTATGATGATGAATATTTTGTTCATAAGCATTATTCTGTTAGGCCTGATGATGAATAATTAAGATTGATGTCGGCATTAACTTTGGCAATAAAAATATCGTTCATCGTGGGGACTATTTCGTGCAGGGCATGGATGGCGCCATAGGGCATCAGGGCCGACAGCATATCGTTGGTAGTTTTGTTGTTCAATATTTTTATTTTTGCTTTCAGCAGCCCATCCTGCATTGTTTCGTCGGAAACTTCAAAATCCTTGTTCAGCCTGTCTTTTAAGATGGTTCCGGCACCGGAAATCTCCACCTGGTAGCTATCCGACCTGAATGAATATTTTATTTCGTTTACCTTTCCTTCCAAAATCTTGTTCGATTTATTTATCAGTGCAATATCGTCGCAGAGTTCCTCCACCGAGGCCATGTTATGGGTAGAAAACAATACGGTGGCGCCATTGTCGCGTAGGCGGAGGATTTCATCTTTTATCAGGCTGGCATTAATAGGGTCGAAGCCGCTGAATGGCTCGTCGAATATCAGCAATTTGGGCTCATGCAACACGGTAACGATAAACTGAATTTTTTGTTGCATCCCTTTCGAAAGCTCTTCCACCCTTCGATTCCACCAACTCATCAATTCAAATTTTTCGAACCAGTATTTAAGTTTCCGAATCGCCTCGGTATAAGTCAAGCCCCTGAGTTGGGCGAGGTATATGGCTTGTTCGCCCACCTTCATTTTTTTGTACAACCCACGCTCTTCGGGCAGGTAGCCGATATTTACGATATGGTTTTTTTCGAGTTTTTCGCCTTTCAGGAACACTTGCCCATCGTCAGGCCCGGTAATCATGTTGATGATACGTATGAGGGTAGTTTTTCCGGCACCGTTTGGCCCCAGCAGGCCATAGATACTTTGTTCAGGAACGCTGATGGATACTCCATTCAGCGCCATATGATTGGCAAAACGCTTGGTAATATTCCGGGTTTCAAGCAAATTCATTTATATCTGATAACTATTAACTAATAACTAATAACT
>DAONFU010000039.1:0-16899 GCA_035403765.1 Bacteroidales bacterium | reverse complement strand
AACTGGCCCTTGTTTTCAATAAAAACTTTTGGATAGTTCCATTGGACGGACCAGTTATCATTGTTTTGGGCTTTTCCGGAAAAAGCAAAATATCCTAAAATTAAAAATGTAATAAGGTATTTAATGGGATTTGCTAAGGGTTTATGCATGACTTTTGGTCAGTTAGGGTTAAAAAAATTAACTTTTATTGAGATAATCGAATTAGAATGACAGCCAAAGTTAAAAAAAAATTATATAAAATCTGAAATTCAACAATAAATTTATAAATAATTATTAGACACTTACGTTTTTTTCATCAGGCGTCATGGAAATTCCAATGTTTTTTTTGGTGTGGAAGTTTTACACGGATATGATAACAAAAAAACACGTTAATGTATGTTAACGGGATGAACAGGCGTTCTCTTGTGTGAGTAAAGAATCGTGCCTTTGAGAGGGTTAGAGAAAGAAAAATTGAGGTACGATATTTGATTTATGCTATCTTTGTATTCAAATAAAAAATTAATTCATGAAAAAAATAATGTTTGTTGCACTATGCCTGGCTTTGTCGTATAGCCTAAGTGCGCAGGATAAGGAAGACAAGAAAAAGACAACTTATGGCAAACTTACCCAGGCCGACAGGCTGGTTGCCGATGTCTTTACCGATATGTGGATTATGAAAGGCGCTGTCAAAGACTCTATCAATCCCAAGCAGATCAACCGGGGTGCTAATGTTAGTGTCCTGAAGGAATTCCCATTCGGAACCAGCAATTTTAGTTTTGCCGTTGGCTTGGGCGTAAGCTGTCATAATCTGTACAGCGACGCTTACCCAATCAATTATACTTATGATTCAACGGGAAATAAGGTGTACGGAGGGGCTACCGTATTTACCAAAATACCGGCTAAATCTACCGACGGAGCCCAGGATATTCATTACAAGAATAACAAGTTTACAGTAGTTTATGCTGATATTCCCCTGGAGTTTCGTTTCCGCCTGAAAAACAATGCATTTAAATTTTACCTTGGAGGTAAATTCGGAGTGATGTTAAGCAATCACACCAAATACCGTGGCGATAATTTTTATGAAGATTATCCGACACCTACCATAAAAACAAAGGAATACAAGATTCCCAATGTCAACAGTGTGCGTTATGGTATCACGGTGCGTACCGGTTGGAAATGGGTACAGGCCTATGCGTATTATTCTTTGTCGCATTTATTTAAAAAAGACAAAGGACCCGATATGTATCCTATCTCCGTAGGGTTGACTATTTCACCCTATTGATCTACAGCAGTAGCGTAAACAACAAAAAAACCGAAACGCCTGCAAGAAATCCGAGATATACTTCGGAGGGCTTGTGGGCGTTTAGTTTTAAACGGGCATAGGCCACCAGGCCAGCAATGGCAATGGCAATTATCACAGGTAGGGTGAGTTCCAGGTTCCAGCGAAAGGCAATCCCTGCAAGCAGGCCGGTAACGCCGCCAAGACCCGCCATGTGGGCGCTGATTTTAAAGCGCAGGTTGACAAACAACAACACCAGCGACAATACCGTGGCAGCCAAAAAAAAGACACTATATATCGGATGCAGAACGGTTTTTGATAATAAAAGGTATAGGCCAAAATATATGAGGGCTGTTACCAGATACGGATAATTCCTTTCTTCATTGGTTTTCATGTGAAAACTGCTGACGACATGGTTTCTTTTAAAAATGATAAAAACCAGCACAGGCAAAATAACTGTTGAGAATAATATCATCAGAAATAAAAGAATCTTAACGGAAGGGCTCAAAGCAAGCGAAATATAACTGTTGATGTTATAAAGAAGCAGGTAGGTGTAAACAGGCATGAACACGGGTTGAAAAACCGCCGAAACCACTTTTGAAAAAATGTTTTCCATAAACTTAAAGCTCTTTTCTGAGCCGGGCGACTGGTATATCGAGCTGTTCGCGGTATTTGGCAACTGTGCGACGGGCAATGTTATAGCCCTTGTCTTTGAGTATTTTGGTAAGTTGCTCGTCGGTAAGAGGTTTTTTCTTGCTTTCGGATTCGATACAGTCCGTAAGTATTTTTTTGACTTCGCGGGTGGAAACTTCTTCGCCTGATTCGGTTTGCAGCGATTCAGAGAAGAAACTTTTCAGCAGAAAGGTGCCAAAATGAGTCTGCACATATTTGCTGTTTACCACGCGCGAAATGGTGGAAATGTCGAGGTTAACTTTTTCTGCGATATCCTTTAAAATCATTGGTTTCAGTTTGGTCTCGTCGCCGTCAAGAAAATATTCCCTTTGAAAGTCCATGATGGCTTTCATGGTTTTGTAAAGCGTGTCGTGGCGTTGCTTAATCATGTCGATAAACCAGCGCGCAGAGTCTAGTTTTTGTTTTACAAAAACGGCGAGTTCTTTGTCCTGTCCCCTTCGGGGTTTTTTGTTCGACGACATGGTGTCAATCATGTCCAGGTAGGCCTTGTTGATGCGCAGCTCGGGCGTGTTTTTTGCGTTCAGCGTTAGTTCCAGTTCTCCGTCGATGTTGGAAATAATAAAGTCGGTGGTAATGTATTGGCTGGGTTTGGCATTGTCAATCAACGAGTTTCCCGGCTTGGGATTAAGCTGCAGGATCTCATGCATGGCCTGTTTTAATTGTTCGCTGCTGATGTCGAGACGTTTTTCGATTTTGTCGTAGTGTTTTTTTGTAAACTCGGTAAAAAACTTTGAAAGGATGGTCTTTGCCAGTGCCACTGCCGGTGTAAGTTCTTCTTTCTTATTAAGCTGTAATACCAGGCATTCCTGGAGATTTCGCGCACCCACGCCATAGGGTTCAAATTCCTGAATGATTTTCAACAGTTCTTCCAGTTCTTTTTCGGAAGTAGTTATGCTGAGGGTAAAGGCAATATCATCCACCATTGCGGCCAGGTCTCTTTGCAGATATCCCGAATCATCGAGGTTGCCGATAATGAATGTGGCGATTTGTTTTTGGCGTTCGTCAAGTTTGCGCATGCCGAGCTGGGTAATCAGCGATTCATGAAATGTTTGCCCAACCGAAAAAGGAATTTCCTTGTGATCGTCTTCGTCGGGGTTGTATTCGTAGGCACTGAGTTTGTAGGCAGGGGTATCGTCTTCTTCCAGAAAATCTTCAAAAGATACTTCTTCAGGGTCTTTTTCTACTTCTTCAATTTCTTTCTCCAGTTCTTCGCTGCCGTCTATTTCTGTTTCATCCGTTTCGGGGCCATTTTCTTCCTGTTCCTGCGGTTCATCCTTCATGTCCGACTCGTTGGCATCTTCCAACACAGGGTTTTCTTCCAGCTCTTCTTTGATGCGTTGCTCAAAAGCTATGGTGGGCAGCTGTAACAATTTCATCAACTGTATCTGTTGCGGCGAAAGTTTTTGTTGCAGTTTCTGCTGTAGTTTCTGGTTGAGCATAACAAATGCGTTTTTATTTTGTTACGAATATAATATTTTTTATTGATTTATTCAAAAAATCTTACCCCCATAGAAAAAATGGGCTTGGTTTTAAAATTCGGCATTTTGCGGTGTCCGCGGGAATGGAATAACATCCCGTATATTCGACATTCCGGTGATGAATAGTATTAACCGCTCAAATCCAAGGCCATAGCCGCTGTGCGGCGCGGTGCCGAATTTTCTTGTGTCAAGATACCATTCCATTTCTTTTTCAGAAATACCCAGTTCGCGGATGCGGTTCAGCAAGAGGTCGAAGTTTTCTTCCCGCTGTGAGCCGCCAATAATTTCGCCTATTTTTGGGAAAAGCACATCCATGGCGCGCACTGTTTTGCCATCGGGATTTTGTTTCATGTAAAAGGCCTTGATTTCTTTGGGGTAATCGGTAAGGATTACAGGCCGTTGAAAATGATTTTCTACCAGGTATCTCTCATGTTCCGACTGCAGGTCGGTTCCCCAGCTGACAGGGTATTCAAATTTTTTACCCGAGGACACGAGAATTTCCACCGCCTCGGTGTAGGCGAGCCGTTCAAACGGGCTGGCCAGGATAAAATTCAGGCGCGAAATAAGCTCATTGTCGTACATTTTTTGCAGGAACTCAAGGTCATCAATACAATGTTCCAGGGCGTAAGTAATCAAATATTTTAGCATGTCTTCCGCCAGGTCCATATTGTCGTTGATGTCATAAAAGGCCATCTCGGGTTCTATCATCCAGAATTCGGCAAGATGGCGCGGCGTGTTGGAATTTTCGGCCCGGAAAGTAGGCCCGAAGGTATAAATCAACCCAAGTGCCATGGCCCCCAGCTCACCTTCGAGTTGCCCCGAAACGGCAAGACTGGTCCTTTTGCCGAAAAAGTCCTGTGCATAATCAATGCTGCCATCTTCCTGGCGGGGCGGTTTTTCCATGTCGAGGGTGGTAACCTGAAACAGCGCACCGGCGCCCTCGGCATCGGAACCCGTGATGAGCGGGGTGTGTAGGTAGAAAAAACCACGGTCGTTAAAAAACTTGTGGATGGCAAACGACATGGCGTGGCGGATACGGAATACTGCGCTGAACGTATTGGTGCGGGGACGCAAATGGGCTATCTCCCGCAGAAATTCCAGGGTGTGCCCTTTTTTCTGTAAAGGATACAGGACGGCATCGGCTGCGCCATACACTTCAATGCTGAGGGCCTGTATCTCTACTTGCTGACCTTGCCCCGGAGATTCTACCAGGCTGCCGTTCACCGAAAGACAAGCCCCGGTGCTGATGAGTTTTATTGTTTCTTCGTCAAACTTCTCCAGTTCGGCCACCACCTGTATGCTGTGAATCACCGACCCATCATTCATGGCGATAAAAGCCAGCTGTTTGTTCCCTCTTTTGGAACGCACCCACCCTTTGAGGTTGACTATTTTTCCATAATCCGTCAGTTTTAACAGGTCTTTAATTCTATAATAGGGATATTGCTCTTTCATAAATCATTTTTTTATGCAAAAAAAACAATTTTAAGGGTGATTTACAACTATTATATTTTGTGTGGGGGCTAATAATCTCATAATCAGTGCGTAGTGTATAATACAAAATGTGAGTAACTCGTATCCATGAAAAATTTAATAATTTTGTACAAGAAATTAGTAAAAAGAGAGTTAGTTTTTAGATGACAATAAAACAAGGGGAAATACTTTCGGGAATTAATTCCGTTGAGGATCTTAGAAAACTCAAGGTGGAACAATTGCCGGCTTTGTGCGAAGATCTGAGGCAGTTTATTATTGATTCCACATCGCTAAATCCGGGGCATCTGGGTGCTAACCTGGGCACCATAGAACTTACCGTTGCCCTGCACTATGTGTTTAAAACGCCATACGACAAACTTGTTTTTGACGTTGGTCATCAGGCCTATACGCACAAAATACTCACCGGACGTAAAGACCTCTTTCATACAAACCGCATGTACAAAGGTCTCAGCGGCTATCCGCGAATGTCCGAGAGCGAATTTGATGCTTTCGGGGTGGGCCATTCTTCCACATCTATTTCTGCAGCATTGGGCATGGCGGTTGCCTCAGCGATGAACGGCGAAAAAGACCGGCAGCATATTGCTCTGATAGGCGACGGCTCGATGACGGGAGGTATGGCTTTTGAAGCCCTGAACCATACCGGCGTGGCAAAATCCAACCTGCTGGTAGTGCTCAACGATAACGGTATTGCCATCGATAAAAATGTGGGGGCATTAAAAGAATACCTGATCAACATTACCACTTCGCCTATTTACAACAAGCTGAAACTAAATATCTGGAATATAATTACCGGCAAAACCCTCCGTAAGTTGATAAACAAGTTGCTCGGCGCCATCAAATCGGCCATTGTCAGGCAGAGTAACCTGTTCGAATCGCTCGGGTTCCGCTATTTCGGTCCCGTGGACGGACACGATGTGGTGCGGCTGGTAAAGCTTTTCAACTATATAAAAGATATCCGGGGACCCAAAATATTGCATTGCATTACCGTAAAAGGCAAAGGTTATACATGGGCCGAAAAGGATCAGACACGTTTTCATGCCCCTGGATTATTCGACCCCGATACCGGCATCAATGTGGAAAAACCCTGCGGAAATAAACGGACGCGGTACCAGGTTGTTTTCGGGAAAACGCTGGTGAAACTTGCCGGGCAAAACCCGAAAATTGTCGGCGTAACCCCTGCTATGCTTAGCGGATGTTCTATGAATATGATGATGGCTAAGTTTCCGGAACGTACCTTTGATGTGGGTATCGCCGAGCAGCATGCCGTAACTTTTTCGGCAGGGATGGCTGTACAGGGGATGATACCTTATTGTAATATTTATTCAAGTTTTCTGCAGCGCGCTTACGACCAGATCATACACGATGTGGCGCTGCAAAAACTTCATGTAGTGTTCTGTATTGACAGGGGCGGGCTGGTGGGCGAAGACGGCGCCACCCATCACGGCGCTTTCGACCTGGCCTACCTCCGGTGCATCCCCGGAATGATTGTTTCGGCTCCTTTGAACGAAGAAGAGTTACGCAACCTCTTATATACAGCGCAATATATTGAACAGCCTTTTGCTATCCGATATCCGCGCTGCACTGGCGTTCTGGATGATTGGGAAACGCCTTTTCAGCAAATCGAAATAGGTAAGGGACGAAAGATCCTCGAAGGGAGGGATATCGCCTTTATCAGTATCGGGCATGTGGGAAATGTGGTAGCTGAGGCTATCAAAAGGCTGCATGACGAAAATATTTTTCCGGCACTGTATGATATCCGGTTTTTAAAACCTATTGACGAGCCCCTGTTGCACGAAATTTTCATGCAGTATAAAAAAATCATTACCGTGGAGGATGGCACCATAGTGGGCGGACTGGGCACGGCGGTTACCGAGTTTATGAATCAGCACCATTATGATGCCGAAATAGTGAAGCTGGGGGTTCCTGATCGTTTTGTGGAACAGGGTGCGCTCAATCAGCTTCACGCAGAATGTGGCTACGACGAAAACGGTATTTTTGAAACAGCAAAAATGTTGTTCCTGGCAAAATAATTTGATTTTTTCCATAATCGGTTTACTTTTGTGTTGGTATCTGATGTGCTCCCCGGTTAATTCGGAAAACTAATTAAATGGCCAATTTTACCAAGCTCTTCCGTAAAAAATCTATTGATGATATTATGCGTCATGCCGACAGTATGTCGCATGACCCCCAGCGGCTTAAGAGAAATCTTAATGTGGTGGATTTGACGGCCCTGGGTATTGCTGCCATCATCGGCGCGGGTATTTTCAGCACTATAGGCAACGCTGCTGCCAACGGAGGACCAGCCGTGTCGCTGTTGTTTGTTTTTACGGCCCTGGCCTGCGGCTTGTCGGGCTTATGTTATGCCCGTTTTTCCTCCGTAATTCCCATCAGTGGCAGCGCCTACACTTACGCTTACGCGAGTTTCGGTGAACTGATAGCCTGGATCATCGGCTGGGACCTGATCATGGAATATGCTGTAGGAAACATTGCAGTGGCAATTTCCTGGTCGGACTACTTTGTTGGTATGTGCAGGGGAATTAATATCCACATTCCTTCATATCTTGCCATCGATTACCTCAGTGCCTCCCGCGGCTATCATGCAGTGGCGGAACAACTTTCTTCCGGGGCAGCCCTTGAATCCATGACCTCAGGGATGCGTGATGCGTATAATGCCTGGACCAACGCACCGGAAGTTTTTGGAATAAAAGTTATTGCCGACATCCCGGCGTTTTGTATTGTGGTGTTTATTTCCACACTAGTTTATATTGGCATTCGCGAATCAAAAATTGCCAGCAACCTAATGGTGGCGCTGAAAATACTGATACTATTGTTGATTATTGGCGTAGGTGTTTTTTATGTGAATACCGAAAATTGGAGCCCTTTTGCGCCCAATGGCGTATCGGGCGTTTTGAAAGGTGTTGCCGCCGTGTTTTTTGCATATATCGGTTTTGATGCCATTTCTACTACGGCGGAAGAATGCAAGCAACCGCAAAGAGACCTGCCACGCGCCATATTGCTTTCGCTGCTGATATCAACACTTTTGTATATAATGATAAGCCTGGTGCTGACAGGGATGGCGCCTTACAATGAGCTGGCTGTGGGCGATCCGCTGGCCTATGTGTTTGCACGGCTCAACCTGACAGGTTTTTCGGGTTTGATAGCCGTCAGTGCTGTAATTTCGATGGCCAGCGTACTGCTGGTTTTTCAATTGGGCCAACCCCGCATTTGGATGAGTATGAGCCGCGACGGCCTTTTGCCAAAAAAATTCTCGAAATTGCATCCCAAATACAAAACCCCTGCCTTTTCTTCGGTGGTGGCAGGCATTCTGGTAGCCATCCCCACCTTGTTCCTGAACCTTACCGAAGTTACCGACCTTACCAGTATCGGAACGCTCTTTGCCTTTGTTCTCGTGTCGGGAGGTGTGCTGATTATGGATAATCCTAAACGCAAAAAGTTTTCGGCAAATGAAAAAGGATTCAAAATACCTTATTTCAATTCCAGGTATTTTCTTCCGCTGGCATGGATAGGAGTGTTACTAGCCATTTACCTGCTAAACAGAGCTTTTTTTGAAAACTTTAGGTCGCTCGATATATACTCCGAATGGCATATCCTTATGGAGAAGATACCTTTGTTGATATTTGTCGTGGTGGCCTTGGTGCTCAGTGTTTTTGCGGTGGTCAGACAATTCTCCCTGATCCCGGTGATGGGATTGCTTACAAATTTTTACCTGATGACCGAACTCGGTATTACCAACTGGCTTCGTTTTTTAATATGGCTGGTGGTGGGGCTGGTTTTGTATTTTCTTTACGGATACCACCACAGCCGCCTCAGGAAGATTGATACATAAAAAAATATTTGGTCAGTTAAAAAATTATGTATATCTTTGTCCTGCAACACTTTGTATGTTGTTACTGCGTAAGGTTGTAATCCCCATCCTCATAGGTGGGAAGGAATTAATTCAATAAAGAAATTTGATGCAGCGGAAAATAAAAATCGAATATGTGCTGAATGTGCTGTTTGCGGCCTTTATGGTGATGCTTTTACCCGCAATTCATAGTGAGCCGGGCAAAGTTCACCAGAACAACGATTCTATTTTCGCTGCTGCGGGCGATACCATCGCTATCGACTCCCTGAAAACCACCGGCTTTAATGAAGCGGTGATTGACAGCGTGATAAATTTCGGAAAAAAATTTCTGGGCTTAAGATACAAATACCATGGACAATCACCGGCGGGCTTTGATTGCTCGGGATATGTTTCTTATATCTTTGGAAAATATGGTTATTCTTTCCCACATTCTTCCTCAGCGATGTCAACATTAGGGCAAAAAGTTGATTTAAAAGAAGCCCGCAAGGGTGATTTTATTTTTTTCAAAGGCAGAAGTAGTAAATCTTCCGGTGTAGGACATGTAGCCCTGATTATCAAAGCCGATTCCGGACAGGTAACCATGATGCACTCCACCTGCATGAGCGGAGTTATCATTGAAAAATATAATAACAATCCTTATTACACCTCGCGGTATATGGGGTGCAAAAGACACCAGTTTTAATTCCGGAAATTGCAACAACCTTACTCTGGTGATTTCAATTTTTAGGCAAGGCCTTGTGTTTTACTGTTAAAAAAACGATTAAGCATAATACAAACAATAATACTCCCAGGGACACATACTGCGCTATGATCACCGGCAAAGGCTTGTAGCTGAAGGTTATTTCATTTTTTCCGGGAGGCACTGCAAGTGAATTCAACGTTAGGTTAGCCCTGCGGATTTTAGCTGAAGTATTGTTGATTGTGGCTACCCATCCTTTATTGTAATTTTGAAAAAATACCAATAAGCTGCTGTTGCTGCATTCAACCATTACCGTAACCCTATTTGGTGAATACGCGGTGATATTAATTTTTCCGTTATTATTCTCATGGTGTTTAATACCGGGGAAGTCGTCCTCGGTAAATACCATGCAGGGCTTGGCGTATGTTGCTGCCGTAATGCTATCGAAGCCATTTATCAGGGTGTCGGCAAAATAAAACAAGCGGTTCTGTTTGATCGTTTTGAAAAATGCAGTCTGATGATCGACCAGCCGGACATTATTTTTTATCTGAAAAGGGTTGTATCCGTCATACGCAGGTCTTTGATAAAAAATACTCAGGTTGCGCCAATAGTGCTGATAATATCCCGATGAATCGGAACAACGGCTGATAGCCATGTCGGGGATGGGAAAACCTTTTACAAAGTTTTGTTTTTCAAAATTTCGGATTTCGGCGCTTTTCAGATTTTCCGAATATACTGTGCTTCTGGAGTTGAGCATCGTGGCAGAAAACATATCAAATAAGACAAAAGCCAGCACCAGATAGGCTGCTTTTATCTTTACAAATCGCAGAGCCAACAGGAACAGCATCAGCCATCCGGCCTGAATGAGCAACTGAAAGGCCAATCGCTGCCATACTCCGGTATCGTTGGGAAATTCCCAGGCAAGTTTCAGGGCAATGTTTTTTAGGTTGAGGTAATCAAAGTTTCTGAAAATAACCACCGAAGTAATAAAAACAACAATAAGCGCAATGATGATGTAAATGAGCTTCTTGTCTTTTCTGTCGAAAAAAGCCTGCATCGAAAAGCCAGCAATCAATAAAAATGAGACTATAGCAAAATACCTGAACACCGAAGGAAAACGAAAATAGTCCATAAAGGGGACATAGTGATACAGGACCCTCCGGACTGGCGAATAACTCCCAAAAGAAGCCAGCAGATTGAGTATGCCGGCGATTAAAATTGCAAAGGATAATTTTGATTTTTTGTGAAAGAAAAACAAAACAAAAAATGCCAGTGCAAAAATTCCGAAGTAGGCATTGGCCATCGATATATCCGTTTTCAGAAACTCTGAATTTGCCGTAACGGCATAAGGAGCCACAAACGACAGGGCACTTTGAGGGGTGAAGGCTCCCGACAGCGCTTCTTCCAGCGTGGTGCCGCCAAGCCTGCCTACCTGGTCCTGATTATAAAAAACTGAAACAAAATAGGATAGGACTAACAGGACATAAATGGCCACTGCCGTCAGGTTCAAAATAAAAAATCGTCCCGGTTGTTGTGCATGGCCTTTTTTAAAAAACAGTACTACCGAATAAATAATAAATATGGCGGCTACATGATAAAACAAAATAATCCAGAAAGCCGGGTGGCCGCCGGTAGTGAGGAGGTAGGCAAAGATGGCCGTGGCCAGCGCATAAATAACTTTTTTGTGTTTTATCAAAAGCAGGTAACTGTTCAAAACAAAAGGTATCCAGGCGGCTGCAATGATGTAGTAAAGATGTTGCGAATTGCCGATGATAAATCCGCTGAATGCGTAGCAGATGGCCACAATAAAAGCCGTTACTTTTGATAAGCCCAGATTTTTGCCCAACATGTAAAATCCGGCTGCAGCCAAAAAAATATGCAGCATATATTCAGCCGAGAGAGAATAAATATTATATCCGGCAAAAAACCCGAAAATCCAGGCAATGGGATACCATACCCCGCTCTGAGGATCGGCGCACACGGGTATGCCCAGTTGCTGGTAGGGCAGCCAGTAGGGGAAAATACCATGACGCAGGCATTCGCCAATATAATACCTGTAGGGATAGGCCTGATCAATCATATCCCATTTCAGGGGATGTATAAACAAGGCTACCTGATAATATCCAACAATAATTATTGCCAGAAGAAAAAAGTAAATTTTCAATTCGGAAAATCGTTCCTTATGAAGGTATCCCCCGTTTAATGTAAGAAACTTGCGGTTCATAAAAGGGGGAATATGGCCGTTACGAGAGCGCCTGGTTAAGTATGGAGGCCTGTTCGATTACTTTTTCGTATTCCTGTGGCGTCAGGTCGTTATAGAAATAGTTTACAGGATTGATTTTTACACCATTCTTGATAATTTCGTAATGACAATGCGGGGCTACCGACAGGCCGGTGCTGCCAACATATCCGATTACCTGTCCGCGTTTAACTTTCGCCCCCTGCCTTACAATCATTTTACTCATATGGGCATACAAGGACTGGAATCCGTACCCGTGATTAATCACGCACACGATGCCATAGCCGCTTTGGTTCCCTTTAGGGTCAATCACTACTCCGTCGCCGGTAGCATAAACAGGAGTGCCAGTTCTGGCCATAAAATCAATACCGGTGTGCATGCGCGAGGTTTTGTAAATCGGGTGAATCCTATACCCAAAGCCCGAAATGATGGAGGATCTTTTCTTTGATACGGGCTGAATGGCGGGGATGCAGGAAAGCATCTTCTCTTTGTTTTTGGCAATAGCCACAATTTCATCAAATGATTTCGACTGTATATACATCTGCCGCGAAATCTGATCCAGCCGCATAGCGGCATCTTTCATAATTTCCGAGTTGTCGTAACCCTGCAACGACTGATAACGGTCGGTTCCGCCGTATCCGGCTTTGCGCACGGCCCCATCTATGGGTTCGGCTTCAAAAATTGTCCGGTAAATGTTGTCATCGCGGTTTTGTATGTTGGCAAGGACCGCCGAAATCTGGTCCATACGCTCACCAAGCCGCTCATATTCAAGTTTCAGCTTTTCATTTTCACGCTTCAGGGCTCTTTCTTTCGGCGAATCCACAAAGCTGATCAGCACAAACATGATGGCGGCAGAAATAACCATACCCGAAGTGAGTATAGAAATAAACCGCAGCGTGGTGTTTTTTACAGAGCCTTTAAATTCCTCAAACGAAAGTGTCTTGGTGTTAAAATGATACTTGGGTTTCTTCATCAGCCAACAATTGGTTCAAAAACTTTTAAACGTAATTTAAGCTAAAATGTTATAAACGAAATGCAAAGCTAACAAAAAAAATTAAATTTGCAGTCGTTTTTGAGTTATTAAAAAGTTAAACCGACATTTTTTTAGTTTAACTGATTCAAAAACAAATATTTATCTACAAATAATCACTGTAACAGACACAACTCATGAAATCAGCTGAAATTAGAAAAACTTTTCTTGAATTTTTTTCGTCAAAACAACATAGCATTGTTCCTTCTGCTCCCATGGTGGTCAAGAATGATCCTACCCTGATGTTTACCAATGCAGGGATGAACCAGTTTAAAGATTGTTTTTTGGGAAATTCCATTGCTCCCGAAAAAAGGGTGGCCGACACACAAAAATGCCTGAGAGTATCGGGCAAACACAATGATCTCGAAGAGGTTGGCCATGATACCTATCATCATACCATGTTTGAAATGTTGGGCAACTGGTCTTTTGGTGATTATTTTAAAAAGGAAGCCATTGAATGGGCCTGGGAACTGCTGACCGTTGTGTTTAAAATACATCCGGATTCTTTGTATGTCACTATTTTTGAAGGAGACACCCAGGAAGGATTATCCAAAGATGAGGAAGCCTATGAACAATGGAAAAAAATTGTACCTGTTGACCGAATATTAATGGGATCCAAAAAAGATAATTTCTGGGAAATGGGCGATACCGGTCCCTGCGGACCCTGTTCCGAAATTCACGTGGACTTGCGCAACGACGAGGAAAAACTGGCTGTTAATGGCCGCGAATTAGTCAACAAAGGACATCCGCTGGTTATTGAAATATGGAATCTTGTTTTTATTGAATTTAACCGCAAAGCCGATGGTTCTCTGGTTAGTTTGCCGGCTAAACACGTGGATACCGGAATGGGTTTTGAGCGCCTGTGTATGGCATTGCAAAAGGTAAGGTCTAATTATGATACCGATGTGTTTCAGCCTTTGATACAGCAAATTGCCCTGTTGGCCGGCTGCCGTTATGGCGAAGATGCCGCGAAAGACGTGGCCATGCGCGTTATAGCCGATCACCTGAGGGCTATTGCCTTTGCTATTGCCGACGGACAGCTGCCTTCTAACAACAAGGCGGGATATGTTATCAGGCGCATTTTGCGTCGTGCTGTGCGCTATGGCTATACTTTCCTTGGTTTTAAGGAACCCTTTATCCATAGTCTGGTGCCCCTGTTAGTGTCGCAAATGGGTGAGACGTTTCCGGAGCTGCCGGCCCAAAAAGACCTGATCGGCAAAGTGATGGCCGAAGAAGAAGCAGCTTTCCTGCGCACCCTGGATATGGGTATCCACAAATTTGAGCATTATAAAATAATGGACAACAAAGTGGTTGACGGACAATTTGCCTTTGAGTTGTTTGATACTTACGGATTTCCTGTGGACCTCACCCAGCTGATGGCCAGAGAAAAAGGCTGGACTGTGGATATGGTGGAGTTTGCCAAATGTATGGAGGAACAAAAAAAACGTTCACGTCAGGCCGCCGTGGTTGACAAGGAAGACTGGGTAGTGATTGCCGAAACCACTGAAGAAACGGATTTTGTGGGCTATACGCAGACCATGTGCGAAGCCAGGGTGGTCAAATACCGCAAAATAAAAGCAAAAGACAAAGAGCAATATCAGCTTGTGCTGGATAAAACACCTTTTTATGCCGAATCAGGTGGCCAAACTGGCGACCGGGGAACGCTTGAATTCGGTGGCGAAAAAGTTTCGGTTACCGATACGAAAAAGGAGAACAACCTGATCATCCATCTGACCAGCACCCTCCCGCAACATCTCGAAGCGGTTTGCGTGGCAAAAATCGACTTGAAAAAACGCCGGCTGACTCAGAACAACCATACCGCCACACACCTCCTGCATAAGGCCTTGCGCGATGTGGTTGGCAGTCATGTGGAGCAAAAGGGTTCCTATGTCAGCGACGACCGGCTGCGTTTCGACTTTTCGCATTTTACCGGCGTTACGACTGAAGAACAGCGGAAAATTGAAAAAATAATCTTTGAAAAAATCTCGGAAAACCTCCCGGTGAATGCCGAAACAGATACCATGGAAAATGCCCGCAAAAAAGGCGCTATCGCACTGTTCGGCGAGAAATACGGCAACGAAGTGCGCATGATAACGGTGGGCGATGAGTATTCGCGTGAATTGTGCGGAGGTACCCACGTGAATGCTACAGGACAAATTGGCTTGTTTATCATTGTGGAAGAAACCGCTGTAGCCGCAGGTGTACGCCGCATTGAGGCCATCACGGGTGAAACGGCTTTTGATTATATTTTTCAGCAATACCTCGACCCCCTCAATCAGATAAAATCGGCCCTGAAAAAGCCTTATGCCGAGTTGCCGGCAACGGTTAGCGCCTTGATGGAAAACAACGCATCACTGAAAAAACAGGTTGAAGGTCTTCAGCGTGAAAAAGCCCAGGAACTGAAAAATTCTTTGAAAACAAAAGCAGAAAATGTTAACGGGATAAATTTTATCGCGGAGCAGGTGGATGTGGATACCGCCAGCATCAAAGATATAGTCTTTTCTTTGAAAAATGATATCGACAGGCTGTTTGTGGTTTTGGGAAATGTCAGCGAGGGTAAGGTTTCTATCACCCTGATGATTTCCGACGACCTGGTGGAAGCCAATAAATGGAATGCTTCAAAAATAATCCGCAATTTTGCCAAAGAGATTCAGGGAGGCGGTGGCGGGCAGGATTTTTATGCCACAGCAGGCGGAAAAAATCCCGCCGGACTCACCAATGTATTCTCTAAAGCCCGGGAATTTGTTGCGCTAAGCCAATGCAAACAATAATTTTGGTAAAAAACAGTTTTTTTAATAATTTCATACCAAAATTTTTCTGATGAAAAAAAATCTGCTCAGCTGTTTTTTCTTTGCTTTTATTGTTCTTTCAACATGGGCGCAGGATGTCGGCATCGGCGAATGGCAGGTATATCTTCCATACCGGAAGGCTATCGCTGTTGATATCGTTGGCGAAAAAGTGTATTGTGCTACCCCAAACAGTATTTTTTATTATGATAAAACCGATAACAGTGTCAACACCCTGACCAAAAATAACGGGCTGTCGGATGTCAATATCAGCACCATACGATACAGTCCGCAATTTGCTTATCTGATTGTGGCTTACACCAACGCTAATATCGACCTGGTGGCCGACGATGAAATAATCAATATCTCGGATATCAAACGTAAGCCGATTATGGGAAACAAAGCCATCAACAATATCACGGTTTATGGCGATTTTGCCTACCTGTCGTGCGGCTTCGGCATTGTGGTGCTGGACATTGCCAGAAAGGAAATAAAAGATACCTATTATATCGGCCCTGGCGGAAACGCAATTAACGTGCTGGATCTGGCCTGCGACGGAACAAAATTTTATGCCGGAACTGAAAAAGGGCTTTATTATGCCGACTATGCTGATGCCAACCTGGCTAACTATGCCAACTGGAAGAAAGAAACCCGCCTTCCTGACACCAATGCCACTTATAACTCTGTTGCAGTTTTTCAGGGAAAGGTATTTGCAAACCGTTCCAATCCTGCATACAATCAGGATACTTTGTATGTTTTGAATGATACCGTTTGGCAGGCGCTAGATACCGTTTATAACGATGATGTTTTCAATATGCGTGTTCTCAATAATCATTTTCTCATCGCATATACCTCGCATGTGGCGGTGTATAATGCCAATATGATTAAAGAAGAAATTATCTGGAATTATCAGCCAGGCTACGCCTATCCCAATTGTGCAGTGTATGATAGCGATGGAGCCACCTGGATTGCCGACAAAAACTATGGGCTGGTATGCAGCAAAAACTGGACTATTAACAAAATCACACCCAACGGCCCCGGAAACAATAATGTGTTTGCTATGGATATTGCCGGCAGCGACCTATATGTGGCTCCTGGCGGGGTGAGCAACTCCTGGGGAAACTCCTGGAATAACAGCGGAATTTTTTCCTATATCAATAGTCAATGGAATGTGCATAAGGATTTTGATGCCGCAGCCTACGACACACTCGTGGATATTATTGACGTGGCTATCGACCCCAGGGACAATACCCATGTGTTTGCAGCTTCGCTTTACAGGGGCGTGGTGGAGTTGAAAAATGGCTTTATCACCAACGTTTATGGCGTAAATAACTCGGCGCTGGAATTGCCTTTCGGAAGTGTTTATTACTGGCTTGGCAT
>DAONFU010000038.1:0-17022 GCA_035403765.1 Bacteroidales bacterium | reverse complement strand
AAAAAATATCCTATATTTGCCTGTCAAAATAAAATCCTGAAAAAATGAAAAACAGTCACAAAATATTTGAGGGGAAAACCCTTGCTATTCTTACGGGAGGAGGCGATACCCCTGCTCTCAATTCAAGCATAGAATCTATCCGAAACAGGGCTTCCATCCTGGGATTTAAGGTGTATGGCATCCGCAAGGGCTGGAAAGGCCTGCTGGGCGATGGCGACATCGTGGATTTGTCGCACCAGCCTTATGATGGTTTTTATGGCGGTACAGCCTTGCTTTCGAGCCGTACCAACCCGTTTCCATCAAAGAAAAACCCCGAAAACAGGGTTCCGCAGATTTTGCAGAATCTTAAAAAGTATAAAATAGATGTGATAGTAACCATTGGTGGCGACGATACCAATGGTGCAGCCAAAAAGCTCTATGAAACGGAAGGCATTCCGGTTATTGGTTTCCCCAAGACAATTGATAATGACTTGCGGACAAGGACTATGCACCATTATAATAAAAAAAATATCGAAGCTGTACTATGTCCGGGTTTCCCATCAGCCGCCAAGGGACTCATGGAGTTCACCGACCGTATCCGCACCACGGCCTATTCGCATTCGCGTATCATTGTGCTTGAGGTGATGGGACGTGATGCTGGCTGGCTCACTGGCAGCGCTGTGTATGGAGGCGCCGACCTGGCCCTGGTGCCCGAATACGAAATGACCAAAGAACGCAAGGATTTCTTTTTCGAAACCGTGAAAGAGGCCTACCTGAGTTCGCGCAAAAAGGCTTTGGTGATAGCTGTTTCGGAAGGTGTGCGCTGGTACGATGATCATAAGCAAAAAGTAGATGTAGTGCATGCCAGCTCCGAAGTTGATGAATACGGACATCCTCGCTTTGGCGGCATCAGCGGTGTCATCGCCTCGGAAATAAGCAATAAGATTAAAATTGAGGCCCGCGCCCAGATATCCGGTTATTATGCCCGTGCCGGCCAGTGCAGAATGTATGACCGCCGGCTCACACAAGCCCTGGCCGATAAGGTGGTGGACCTGCTGCTTCGAAAGGAATACGGCCAAATGCCTGTGATGTCTAAAGTGGTAAAATATCCTGAACTCGAAGAATTCAATACTTCCTCAGTTGATATGGGGTCCATTGGAAATAAGCCTTTGCCTGAGGTTTATTACGACATCAACGAGTTTAATTTTACTCCTGCCTATAAAAACTTTTTAACCCTGATCCTGGGTGAGCAGCATTTCCTGAATTTTGATACGGATTTCCCTGTGGTTGTTTCGTAACCAATCCCGGCAAAAAAACCTTATCCTGAAAGCTTCTGAAAAATTCAGAGTTTTTTGTCGGTAACCGGATGCTTGTTTCTCAAAGAAAAAAGGATAAAGCCCACACCCAGCAGAAAAAATGGGACACTTAGCCATTGGCCCATATCCAGGCTCATGCCGTGTTCAAAATCTACCTGTACTTCTTTGAAAAACTCAATAAGAAAGCGGGCCGCAAACAAGGATGACAAAAAAATACCGACAAACAATCCAGGTTTGTTGATGCCCAGATTTTTTCGATAAAGGATAATCAGCACCAGTGCGATCAGCAGGTAAGTAATGGCTTCATAGAGTTGGGTGGGATGCCTGGGCAGGAGTCCTGCAGCAGGGTCGGCCCTGAAAACAAAACCCCAGGACATGGAGGTGGGGAGTCCATAGATTTCGGAGTTCATGAGGTTCCCCAGCCGGACAAAAGCCGCAGTTACTGGTATGGCCAGCGCCATGCGGTCGAAGAGCCACCACACGTTGACCTTGAACTGTTTTACATAAATGATCAGCGCAATGATAATGGCTATGGCTGCACCATGGCTCGCCAGCCCGCCTTTCCACACCATGGGTATTTCGCCGAGGTTGGCACGGTAATAATCCCACTCATAAAAGAACACATGTCCCAGCCTGGCCCCAATGAGCACGGCAAGAAAAATGTAAAAGGTAAGCCAGTCGAGTTTTGACAAGGCCACTTTTTCGCGCTTAAAGACATAATACAGTATCGAATAAGCCGAAAAAAATCCCATGGCAAACAAAAAGCCATACCAACGCAAACCAAAATTTCCTATGGTAAAAATCTCAGGGTTGGGATTCCAGTTAATAAATAATGTGTTCATACCATCAGTTTAAAGTAAATTCTATTTTGTCTCCTACTGCAATCCTGTGCCTGTCGCAGAAACCGGCGACTACCTCCACCACATACCTGGCTTCGCTGCCCGAAGGTATTGCTTCTTCGGACAAGGGCTGTGTGTAAGGCGCAATGCTCACTATACGGTACTCGTTATCGAGATAAATTATGTCGAGAGGTATATAGGTGTTTTTCATCCAAAATGACAGGGACTGCATGGTTTCAAAGATAAACAACATCCCGCAGCTGTCGGGCATGGATTTGCGGTACATCAGGCCCTGTGTTCTTTCTATGTCGTTGTCGGCAATTTCGATATGGATGGTTTGCAGGGTATTATTGTTTTTTACGAACTTCAACACTCCGTCGTTTCTGAACCGGGGCTCGGCCACCTCTTGCTGTATCAAGGGTTTTTTCTTTTTTGTTTGGCGCGACGAAGGCTTGTCAACGATAATAACTACGGCGATAACGATTACCCCAAGAAGCAGGGCCCCGCCGGCAATTAGGTTTTTTGATTTTTTCTGCACCTTAGTACTTGTAATAAATTATCATAAAGACCACCGCAAAGATAAAGGTAACCAGCAGGATACCTCTTCCGGTTTTGTCGGCTTTAAGATTTACCAGGTACCAGCGCAGTAATATGGCATTGGGCACCAGGCTTAAAATATACAGGGTTGACAATTTGAATACGGACTGGTCATTATTTTGAGGGTTTACAAGCACTGTATTATTCAGCAGGTACAATACACCGAAAGTGGCGCCGGAAACCACCAGGGCCAGCACCACGCCAAACCAGAGGGAATCTTTCTTTAAAAATTTAAACATGGTAATTCCATTTTTTGATAACAGGGATAGCCTGATGTGCCGTAAAGTCAACATGGACGGGCACCACCGACACATAATTATTGCGCAGCGCCCATTCGTCGGTATCTTTACCCTTGTCGGTATTTTCAAAAATGCCGGTCAGCCAGTAATAGTTACGGCCGTGGGGGTCTTTGCGTTCGTTAAATTCTTCCTTCCAGTGGGCATTGGCCTGACGGCAAACTTTTATGCCCTTGAGTTTTTTTTCATTTTTCGGAAAGTTGACGTTCAGACAGGTTTTGGGAGGCAGACCGTGGAGCAAAAGGTTGCGGCAAATCACTTTGATATAATCTGCCGTATGGCTAAAATCAGCATTATAGGCATAATCGTCGAGCGAAAAACCTGCGGAAGGTATGTTTACCATGGCCCCTTCGAGGGCTGCCGACATAGTTCCGGAATAAATGATATTGACGGAGGAATTTAATCCGTGGTTGATTCCCGAAACCAGCAAATCGGGCTTGCGGTGCAGTATTTTGTCAACGGCCAGTTTTACACAATCCACCGGTGTGCCACTACAGGAATATTCTTTGTAATGATCTTCGACAGTTATTTTTTGCATACGTAAAGGCGAACTAACCGTAATGGCATGGCCCATACCAGATTGCGGTTTATCGGGAGCCAGCACCACCACTTCGCCAAGTTCGCGCATCGTACTGATCAGAAACCTGATACCCGGAGCTGCCACGCCGTCATCATTTGTTATTAGTATCAAAGGTTTTTGCATCATATTTTTTATGCAAAATTAATATTTTTTACGATACTTTTTCCCACAATTATGGCTTCATGAAGAAACAAAATATGTACTTTTAACTGGTCATTAATGCTGTCCTGAAATTTTTTTATTAGCTTTATCCACCAGAAAATAACTTATGAAAAAAATACCGGTCGTATTCATTAACTTCTATTTTTTCTCGCTGCTGGTGATACTTACCCCGTTTCTGATGCTTCAGAATTTTTTGCAAAATGCCATTGGCAGGGCTTCGAGAGCAGCGATTGATCTTGATTTTATCAGTATTCCCTATGTGGTAATCATTGCCGTACTTGTGTTAATACTGTTTTTTTATCTCTCGCGTAAGATCCTGAGCAAAAGAAGGCTGCTTTTCCTGGGATTTATGGTGCTTTTTGTCGGTGTGGGACAAATGACGGCGGATTATTATTTTAACCATACCTTTTACGATTTGCAGCACAACTGGCATTACATTGCTTACGGACTCTATGCTTACGTGGCATACCGCCGCTTCTCTTACAGGCCCACACCTACGCACAAAGTCATTTTTAAAATTTTTATCACCGCCCTGCTTATCTCGGTTTTCGATGAGTTCATTCAGGTTTTTATTTCCAACCGAATTTTTGACCTGGGCGATTGCGGCAAGGACTTATGGGGTGCCATGACTGGAATTATTTTCATATACTTTTTTCTGGAAGACGGAAAGGCTTTTCCAAATTTCCGCCTACGAAACAAAAAAATTATGGAATACTATACCAATCCATTCTCACTATTATGTCTTGAGGTGATTTTTGCCTATGTGTTTCTGTTTGTGGCCTCTCAAATTTCTGAATCAATTTACAAATTTCAGGTGCTGCTGATTACCTTGATATTTTTCATCATTATTTTTTTACTGATACACGCCGGAGTAAACAAAATCGCCCGATGGATTATTCGCGGAGCTATCCTGGCTATTATCATTTGGGTGTTTGTGGCAGCCCGTTTTGGAACATCGGGGATTCAAGCCAAAAGTTCAGGATTTATTAACTACAGCGGCATTCCCTTATTATATTTCGACTATATGATATTTCCCAATGGCACGTTCAGAACGGTAGATAAGAAAACCATGTTTACCCTGCGCGACAAACAGAAAATCGAACACCTCGGCTCGGATATTGTGCTGGTGGGTACCGGCATGAAGGGACAGGGTGGCCTGGGATGGAACGACATACTGACTACGGAAATGTTGTACAACACCTTTAAAAGCAAAATTTATCAGTTAATAAAACTGCCCAACCGACAGGCTTGCGAAACGTATAACCGGCTGAAAAAAGAAAATAAAAAAATTCTTTTCATCATTCATAACAACTGATATGGCAAAAAAAGTTATTTCGAAAAAAGTATTATCACAGAAACCCGGGCCGGAAAAACCCAAAAAAGAAAAACCGGCACAGGAAATGGAGCATAATATCCGTTACCGTATTGGCGATAAGGGTGTTTTTATCGGTCTGATAGTTATCTGGGGGATATTGGGTATTTTCGGGATTTTTACATTGATGCAGCCACAATGGCTTATTGATTTGTCGGCGCCGGGACGCACCGAAGAAGCCCTCACCAATATAACCGCGGGAAATTCCTTCCTTTATCAGGGAAAAGCCGAAAATTCGGAACTGAAATTTAAAAAGGCCCTGGAAAACTATCAAAAGGCCCTGGAAATTGACCCTGACAATTATGAAGCAACTGCCAATATGGGTATTACTTATTTGTATCTCAACCAGCTCGACCAAGCCAAAAAGACTTTTGAGCATTGCCTGAAAAAAGATACTATTCACAACCATCATACCTACACCTACCTTGCCGATATCTACGAACGTCAGGGCGAGATTGCCAAAGCGCTGGAATATTATCAGAAGTCTTTAGAAAAACATCCTAACCCTGCTTATCCTCTGCGCAAAGCGGGTTTGCTGAGCCAGCGACTGTTTAATTCGGAAGATGCTATAAAATACCTTAAACAATCAATTGAAGCCACCAATAGCTTTGAAAACGAATACCGGGCAACCCTGATGGATGCCAGCTATAAATTACTAAAAGACAACGACACCCTCAACCTGGCCATCATTGATAAAGAACTCAAAAAAAATAATTACTCAGAGGTACTCAACAGGTACGATACTACCATTTTTAAACAAGTTCTTAAAAACAGCAAAGATCTTGGGTATGCCTATATGTATCTGGCTGATGCCTATTTCAGCAAAACACAATTTGATTCAGCCTATGCCTGTTACCAGAAAAGCAGCCAGTACCATCCCGCACTGATTGAGAAATTTAAAGACAAAATGGCATTTGCTTCTGGAAACACCACAAAAAACCTTGCCGGCATCAGGTAGGATATTGAATTTTTATCAGAAAAAATTTTTCACAGTATTTTGTGGAAAATGTGATTTTATTTCTCTATTGAAAAATCTTAAACGCACAAACAATATGAAAAGACAAGTTTTATTCATGCTCTTGGCATGCACGATTTCTACCCTGATAGTCCACGCACAGTCATTGCCCGTTAAATCAAAAATCAAGGATGTAACGGTATTTTTCAACGGGGCGCAAATTACCCGGCATGGCGACATAGCCCTGCCTGCAGGACAAAGCACTCTAATCTTTGAAGACCTGACACAATACATCAATGCGCAAAGCATCCAAGTAAAAGGCGAAGGGAATTTTGATATCCTATCGGTAGTGCACCAGATCAATTATCTTAAAATGCAGGAAAAATCCCCGGAGGTAAAAAAAATTGAAGACTCCATCCAGCTTCTCAACAGGATGCTCACAACACAACAAACTATCCTGGCTGTATATCAGCAGGAAGAGAGCATGTTGCTTGCCAACAAAGCCATCGGAGGCGAGCAAACCGGCGTGAAAATCGCAGAACTCAAAGAGGCTACGGAGTATTTCCGCACACGGATGCTTGATATTAAAACCAATCAGATGAATATTCAGGACAAAATCAATAAAATCCAAAAAAATATTACAAGCCTAAATAACCAGTTGCAGTCCTTGAATGCAAGGGTAGCCGAGCCAAGCAGCGAGATACTGGTAACGGTTAGTGCCGCCACGCCGCTAACGGCCAGGCTTATACTGAGCTATTATGTTACTAATGCCGGCTGGACTCCTACCTACGACCTGCGCGCTGTTAATGTCAGCAGTCCTGTTGGCCTCGATTTTCGTGCAAATGTCCATCAGACAACAGGTGCTGACTGGAGCAACGTCAACCTTACTTTATCTACCGGAAACCCGATGCAAAATGGCTCCAAGCCTCAGCTGAACCCGTGGTATCTTTCGTTTGCCTATCCTTATGGAATGGTGTCGGGCCTCAAGACCACGCAGCGGGAGGCCGCCCCAATGGCTGCAGATGCGAAACAAGACCAGGTAAGTTTTGCACAGCAGGCGCGCAGCACAGCAGATTACACCATAGTGAACGAAACTCAGACAAATATTGAATACACTATCAGCATTCCTTACACCATTCCTGCCGACGGAAAAAATCATATGGTGCAGATTCAAAAATTCAACCTGCCGGCAACCTATGAATATTACTGCGCACCAAAACTGAACCAGGATGTATTTCTGCTGGCCAGGATAACAGGATGGGACAAGTACAACATTATTTCGGGCGAAATGAATCTGTTTTTTGAAGGCACCTATGTTGGTAAATCATACATCAATGCCCGGACAACGGCCGATACTATTGAGTTCTCGCTTGGAACCGATAACAACATCATCGTCAAACGTGAAAAGCTACAGGATTTTTCGAGCTCCAAATTAATCGGCCTGAACAAAAAAGAAACGTTCACATATCAGATTAGTATCCGTAATAAGAAAAAACAAAATATCGATATTGTGATTGACGATCAGACGCCAATCTCTTCGGATAAGGACATAGAAGTTGAATTATTAGAAATTTCATCCGGCCTACATGATAAGGATTATGGAAAAATATCCTGGAAATTTAATCTGAAACCTGCAGAAACTAAAGAGCTGAAATTATCTTACTCGGTAAAATACCCGAAAGATAAACAGATCAATTTGTATTAGAAATGAAGAAACAACGAAAGCCGGGCTGATCACCCGGCTTTTTTCATTATACCGGTAGCACAAATAATATAGTCTAATTTCATCCGCAAGTTGGCGGATTCATTATAGAATTTATTAGTTGCATCGGCCTGTCTGACTGGTCATTTAGGCAGACATTACCTTGGCTGCCGTTCGGCAGTTCAGGCAGGCATTGTAACTTATTTTTTAGGGCAGACCAAAAAATAAGAACAATATGGTATTACCATTCAAAAGCGTCATCGTTCATCCAGGTTCCCTGGATTTTCATGAGTTGTTCCACAATATCGCGGACACAGCCATGACCTCCCTTAAATGATGAGATATATTGGGCCACCGACTTGATTTCTTCGGCGGCATCTGCAGGGCAGGCCGAGAGGCCGGCAAGTTGCATTACCTTGTAATCCGGGATGTCATCGCCCATATACAACACTTGCGAAGCCGACACATTTTTTTGCTCCAGGTATTTATGGAAGGTCTCAATTTTATTGCTGACGTGAGTAAAAACATCCTTAATATTGAGTGTTTCGAGGCGTTTGCTGATGGAATCAGATGTGCCGCCGCTGATAATGGCCACGTTGTATCCTTTCTTTAAGGCCAGGTGCAGTGCATAGCCATCACGTACATTGCCCGTGCGGTATTGCTCGCCGTTTTCGGTGGTAAGCACAGTGCCATCGGTAAGCACACCGTCGTAATCAAAAATTATCGTATTGATGTCTTTCAACAGTTCTTTATAGTTCATTATTTTTCTTTTTTTGTATGATGGTTTCGGTAAGGATTTTATAAATTTCCTGATACAGCGGAGTTCTTTCCAGCATATTGAGGTGGGCGGATATTACCGCAAAATCTTCTCGTATGGCGGGCCCAGTCATTATTGTTGATGGCGACGCGGTTTGTATTTTCCCGGCTAACCCGGCAATCAGCGGATGAAGCAAGGCAAACGGCAAACCGTTTTTCTTCAGTATCTCTTCGGCAATAATATAGTTGAGATTTGAAAAATTGCATGCAAATACTGCCGCAAGATGTACTATCTTTCTTTCGTCAGATGTTACGGAAAACACTTTTTCGGAAATCGTGCCGGCCAGTTGCCATAGTTCTTGCATGGTTTTTTCGTTGCTGGCTTCGATGCATAAAGGTACCATGGTAAAATCCATGATATTTTCGGAAGAAAGGTGCATCAAAGGATAAAAAACTCCTTGTCCGGCGGGGCGCTTGCCCAAGGCGGAAATATTAACCGACCCGGAGGTGTGCGCCATGATGCCTTCGGTGTGGCTCAGCTTTTCTGCCACTTCGGCAATAGCGCTGTCGGTTACGGCAATGAGGAACAAGTCTGCTTTTTTGGGAAGCATTTCCAGTTTATCGGTAAAGTCTGCATCCACCGAGTTGGCAAGACGCTGCGCCTTGGCAGCATCGCGGCTGTAAATACATAATATGTTTTTTCCGGCTTTACGGAAAGCATGAGCCAGATTTACCGCTGCATTACCGGCACCTATGATAACTATGTCATGTATTGTTTTCAAGTTGCCAGCTTTTAGTAATCAATCACAAAATGGGTGGTGTCGAAGGCCGCGCAATACATGGTTTTAGTATGCAAAGTGGTGATTCCTTCCTTCCTGACATTGTACGACAAGGTTACATTTTGGTTGCCGTGCGTTTTGCATACTAAGGTGTCGGCGTAATAGAGCCCATGTCCGTACGTGATGGTATTGCCACAACATCCCGAACCGTTGAGAAAACCTGATGTGAACGAATAAAAAACCAGGTCGTTGGTATCATAAGGCACGGCATTTCTTATTTTCAGATCAATAAAACATACCGGCAGCAGATTCAGTGTTGGCGAATAGGTGGTGCCGGCAACTATTTCGGAGGTGGCAATTTCCTTGAAGGTGGAAAAATAATTCTCTTTTTCGACTCTAACCTGGAATCCGCCGAACTTTTCTTCTTCAAATGTAAAAATGAAAGTGCCACCGGCATCACTGATAGCGGTGGAAATATCAGTATATCCTGAACTAAAAATTCCACCGGAAGAGAGTTTACTCGCGGCAATGGTTACCCTGGCATCGCTTACATAGGCAGCCGAGTTGGGATCATAAACCTTACCTTCGATGTGGATGGTGTTTTTATCCTTTTTACAGGCAACAAAGAAAATTATGCCAACACATAAGATAACTATCCGGAATACAGGAAGACGCATAATTAATAAATTCTGTTGCAATTTACAAAATTACGCAATACCTGTAAAAATAATGTAGGAAATTAATTTGGGTAGAAAGGCTGATTATTGAATTCAATTTTCCAGGCTGAGGAGCCCGTATAGGTCTTTCATTGATTGGATATTTAAAAAGTAATAGGTGTTTTTCCCATCTCTTCGGGAATGCAGCAAATCATGAATTTTCATCATCTTCAGATGGTTCGAAACAGCGGCCTGCTGCAGCGAAAGGGTTTCGTAAATTTCGGTAACTGTCATTTCTTTTTTGCTGGCAATCATAATCAAAATGGCCAGGCGTATCGGATGGGCAATGATTTTTATCCTGTTGGCTGCTTCTTCTAACAGTTCAAGGTCGAGACTTTGTTGCTCATCATAAATTGATTTGAGATTTTTAATCATGAATTGCTTTTTTTTGTATTTTTAGAGATTGAAATATTTTCGAGTAGAGGATATGGGTTAAACAAAATCCATATAACATTATATGTATTTATTTAAAGTTTTTTTTAATAAAAATTGTAATTATTATATATGGAACTCCACAAGAAAAAACTATGCCAAATATATTTTTTCCTTAAAATTCTTTTTCTTGCTTTGATGAGTTTCCAATGCTATCCATTGATAACATTGGGGCAGGGAAACTTTAATGTGTATTTTGGCAACCTGCATTCGCACACATCTAATTCCGACGGGGCTGAAGAACCGGCAGATGCATATTATTATGCCCGCTATACAGCAGGTTTGGATTTTCTTGCCGTTACCGACCACCTGGAACAAATAGGTAATATTCCCCTCATCGACCCGGAGTGGTCTGATTGCCAGAATGCAGCTAACGATGCCACGGTGAACGGTACTTTTGTGGGAATAGCCGGATGGGAATGGGGATCGCCCTTGCATGGGCACGTGAATGTGTTCAATACTGCCGATATTATTGATGATGTAGGCAATTTGTGGTACACCACCGACCTGCCCGGGTTTTACAATTGGGTGCTCAATCATTCACCGGCTTTTGCGCAGTTTAACCATCCCGGAGAAGAAACCTATTTTACTAACTGGAACAGTTTTGCCTATGTTAGCACTGCACAGGACAATGTTTTTCCGCTACTTGAATTTCAGTCGGTGGCACAGGCCACAAGTTTTTACGAACTATCATTAAATAATGGCTGGCATCTTTCGCCGGTATGGAATCAGGATAACCATTCGGCCGACTGGGGTACCAAGAACGATTGCCGGGCTGGTATCTGGGCTACCACTCTAAGCCGGCCTGCTTTGTTTGAAGCCATCATGGCGGGAAGGACATTTGCCACTATGGACAAGAACGCTTCGATATGGATTGACCTTAACAATACAGCCATGGGAAGCCAAACAACGATGCAGGCAGCCATGCCCCTCCATATACGCCTGGCTGATAACAATACCGAATCCTGGATTTCCATTGAATTGGTTACCTCAAATGGGGTGATGATGAATCTGGGACCTCATACAGGTAATCTTGACACAACATTGACTATTGATGTTTCTGCTTCCAACTGGATATTTGTTCGTGCCCTTCAGGCCGACAGTAATTACCTTTGGTCGGCTCCGGTTTATATAACAGCCCCCCTGACTTCATTAGAGGAGGCCAACCAGAATAACGACTACCTGATATATCCCAATCCTGCCACAACATTTTTAACCTGTGTGGCCGGTGAAGGACTACACCGCGTAACGATTTATGATTTGTGCGGGCGGCTTCATTATTCGGGAGTTTTCCGGAAAAATATTAGGATTGACCTGAATATGTTTACTGCTGGAGTTTATCTTGTAAAACTACAGACAGACAGCGAAACCATGGTCAAGAAAATTGTTGTTCAACCGGAATGATGACCAGTTACACCCTCATATTGCGGCGTGTGCCAAACTAAAAACTAACGGTATGAACAAAAAAAAACCGGCTCATTTCAAAGCCGGTTTTTTTTGCGAAAAACGTTTTACTTTACAGCATCCACTACAGCCTTGAAAGCTTCGGGATGGTTCATGGCAAGGTCTGCCAAAGTTTTTCTGTTGAGTTCGATATTCTTTTTATGGAGTTTTCCGATAAACACCGAATAACTCATACCATAGAGACGGACACCTGCATTAATACGGTTGATCCACAGTCCCCTGAAATCACGTTTTTTGTTACGCCTGTCGCGGTATGCATAACACATACCTTTTTCGTAAGCGTTTTTGGCTACGGTCCAGACATTTTTTCTTCTACCGAATTGTCCTTTGACCCTGCTTAAGATTTTTTTTCTTCTTTGTTTTGATGCTACAGCATTTACTGATCTTGGCATAATTTTAAATTTTTTGTTTCAGCGTTCTTCTGTAAAGAATCTTTCATGCTGAAAACAAGTTAATAATTGATTTACTTAACAGGCAAGCATTTGTTTCACTCTTTTTTCATCCACTTTTTCCACGGTAGCAGAATAGGTAAGATTTCTCTTCCTCTTGGTGGATTTTTTGGTCAGAATGTGACTCTTGTATGCGTGTTTTCTTTTAATTTTTCCGGTTCCTGTAAAATCCAGTCTTTTCTTTGCTCCGGAAATTGATTTCATTTTTGGCATTTTGTGAGATTTTATGTTGTTTTAATTATTTTTTTGGTGATAAAATCATAATCATTCGTTTTCCTTCAAGTTTGGGCAACTGATCGGGTTTTCCATAATCAACCAGTTCCTGGGCAAATTTCAGGAGGATGATTTCTCCCTGTTCTTTATACACTATAGATCTGCCTCTGAAATATACGTCCACTTTCACTTTACAGCCTTCCTGCAGAAATTTGATGGCATGTTTGAGTTTAAAATCAAAATCATGATCATCGGTATTAGGGCCGAGCCGGATTTCTTTGATGACAACTTTGGCGGCTTTGGCCTTCATTTCTTTTTGTTTGCGCTTTTGTTCGTAAAGAAATTTTTTGTAATCTATCACTTTACAAACCGGCGGCGTGGCTGTTGGGGAAATTTCCACCAGGTCAAGACCTTGTTCTGCTGCTATTTCGAGCGCTTCGCGTATCGGGTAAATACCCATCTGAATGTTTTCACCTACCACTCTGACCACGGGAGCCGTAATTCTTTCATTGATGCGGTGAAGCTCTTCTTTCTTGACAAATCCCCGGCCCTGGTAACCTCTTCCCTGCGGGGCATTAAAATTTGTTGCTATAACTTGTCCTCCATTTTAGTTAATACTTCGATTGATTAATAAACCGAAAAATCTTTATTCAATCATTTTCTTTATTTCATCGTTAATAAGAGCGGCAAAAGCCTCAATGGTAAAAGATCCCAGGTCGCCTTGTCCTTGTTTTCTTACAGAGATAGTACTTTCAGCTTCTTCTTTCTCTCCCACTATAAGCATATAAGGTATTTTGTCCAACTCGGCATCCCTAATCTTTTTTCCTGCCTTTTCGCTCCTGTTGTCAATTTGGCTGCGAATATCGTAATTATTTAGCAATTGTAAAACTTTTTTTGCATAATTTTCATATTTATCGCTGATTGGAATTATGGTAACCTGCTCAGGAGCAAGCCATAAGGGAAATTTTCCGGCACAATGTTCCAGCAATACTGCCACAAAACGTTCCATAGAACCGAATGGTGCACGGTGAATCATCACGGGACGGTGTTTTTGATTGTCGTTTCCGATGTATTCCAGGTTGAAGCGTTCGGGCAGGTTATAATCAACCTGTATGGTGCCCAGTTGCCACTTACGGCCCAGCGCATCGCGTACCATAAAATCGAGTTTGGGGCCATAAAAAGCAGCTTCGCCCAGGGCTACCACACCATTGATGTTGTTTTCTTCCACCACTTCGAGGATGGCTCGTTCGGCTTTTTCCCAATTTTCGTCGCTGCCAATATATTTTTCTTTATCGTTGGGGTCACGCAGCGATACCTGTGCGGTCCACTCTTTAAAGTCAAGGGCTTTGAATATCTGCATCACGATGCTGATAACGCCGACAAATTCCTGTTTTACCTGGTCGGTAGTGCAGAAAATATGGGCATCGTCCTGGGTGAATCCGCGTACGCGTGTCAGGCCATGCAGTTCACCGCTTTGTTCGTAGCGATATACCGTTCCAAACTCGGCCACCCTGAAAGGAAGGTCTTTGTACGAACGGGGTTTGCAGTTGTATATTTCGCAGTGGTGAGGGCAGTTCATAGGTTTCAGCATAAACTCTTCGCCTTCTACTGGCGTGGAAATGGGCCGGAATGAATCTTTTCCGTATTTCTGGAAGTGTCCTGATGTTTTATAGAGGTTTACATTGCCAATATGCGGTGTCATTACCTGCACATAACCGGCTTTTTTCTGAACTTTTTTCAGAAAGGCTTCGAGGCGTTCGCGCAGGGCGGTTCCTTTGGGCAGCCACAAGGGCAGGCCAAGTCCCACGTTGGCCGAAAAGGTAAACAACTCCAGTTCTCTGCCTAGCTTTCGGTGGTCGCGTTTTTTTGCTTCTTCCAGCAAAAACAGGTAGTCCTGCAGTTCTTTTTGTTTGGGAAAGGTGATGCCGTAAACCCTGGTCAATTGTTTGCGGTTAATATCGCCGCGCCAATATGCTCCGGCTACACTCAAAATTTTCACAGCTTTGATGAAGCCAGTACCGGGAATATGAGGGCCGCGGCAAAGATCGGTAAAATGGCCGCTCTCGTATAAGGTGATTTCACCATCGGTCAGTTCGCTGATTAGTTCCAACTTGTATTCGTCGCCTTTTTGTGTAAACAAATCGATGGCACCTTGTTTAGATATCTCTTTTCGGACTATTGGCTGGTTTTCTTTGGCATATTCAAGCATTTTATCTTCAATTGCCTTAAAATCAGCTTCGGTAATCATGCGGTCGCCGGTGTCGATGTCATAGTAGAAGCCGTTTTCAATATCTGGGCCTATACCAAATTTGGTTCCGGGAAAAAGAGTTTCGATAGCTTCGGCCATGAGGTGAGCCGAAGAGTGCCACATGGCGGCTTTGCCTTCGGTATCATTCCAAGTGAAGAGTTTAACTCTGGCATCACTATGTATTGGTCGGTTAGCATCCCACACTTCATCGTTTACCTGTGCTGCAAGTACATTGCGGGCCAGGCCTTCGCTGATACTGAGGGCTATATCGAGACCGGTAACACCTTCGTTATATTGCCGGATTGAATTATCGGGTAAAGTAATATTTATCATAGTCTTAACTATTCAAAAAGAGTTTGCAAAGTTACAAAAATTTCAAATACAGAAAGAAAATATTTTTACCGCCTTTTTTATCAATAAATGACTGATATGCAGACTTTTGCGACAAGGCTAACCAAGGGATTCCGCTTTATGCATTGTGATAGCTGTGGGTAGATGGCAGTTTGGGGGCATCTCCAGTCAGGCGGTTTTATAAATTTTAATTTCCAGATCTTGAATTTTAAAAGTCTCGGAAGCGCTGTTCCAGATATACATATTTATTTCAAAGGTTGTTTCTTCAATTTTCGGCAGTATCAGCGTGTATGAAAATGCGTTCCATTGGCTGGCTGCCACACCTGGAAGATAATCAAGCCGGAAAACTTTATAAAACGCATTGCTGCGGCCGGGATAACTTACGGCCGTTACAAACAGAGCTCGTGAGGAGCCCATGAGTTTTTCATCCCATTTTTTGAAGCTTATTTCTGCATACATTTTTTTTGCCCGAAACAATTCATCGTTATTGGTGATACGGACAGCATTGCCAAATTCAATGCCGGGTCCGAAAATTTGTTCGCCAGCCTGCTGGGCGCCTGTATTGCTGAAGAGCAGTTGTTTTGCATAGTTGCAGTAAGGAATCAGATCGTGAGAGCCGCCGATGCAATCAATGTAAGCCGCCGATGTTTTTAAAAAAACGTGTTGATAGCTTTCATAATTCATGTACTCGGCGCTTAATATTTTTTTGTGATACTGGTACGATTGCACCAGGTTTAACGCCAGCAGGGGCAGGCAACAGCACAAAATGACCATGCGCCAACTTTTTTGTAAATGATTTAGGAGCAGGGCGAAAAGTATCACGAATACTCCGTAAAAATCAATAAATGGACGCATACCATAGCTGTCGAAATAGGTCCAGCACCACCAGGCAGCGATGATGTAGGTTAGCAGGGATAGAAAAATAAGGCTTATAAAAAACCTGAACCTGTTTTGCATAAACAACACGGCCAAACTAAGAAACATCAGCAGTAGCAGCGGGGTATAAACAAACAGCCCCTTACGGAAACTAAACAGGACATTGAAAATTTCGGGCCGCGTCCAGTAAAATCCTTCGTTTTGGTAAGGCCACACAAAAAATTGGCCGCATTGAACATACCATAAAATATTCTGGATAACCATCACCCCGGTAGTAATCAAGGCAAAGAGGATGAGCTGCTTTGTGTGCTGTTTAATAAATAACCTGAAAGAGCCGAAATCATCGAAAAAGAAGGGAATGAAAAATAGTATGATGATATTGACAGGCCTTATCAGATAAACAATTCCCAATGTTATTGCACTTAAAAACAGATATGTAAACTTAGGGTTATGAATATAACAATAGGAAGCCCATAAAAAGCCACTTATCATCGCAAAGGAATAAACATGCGACATATCGGGTTGTGCCACAACATATACTAACAGGTTGGTTGCAAACAGTGTCAATGTCAATGAAAGCAAGATATACAATGGCCTTATTTTGAGCTGTTTCAACAACAGGAATAAAAAATTAAGCCCTAGCAAAAGGTAAAAAACGGCGGCCACACTGACAGATTTTTGATAAATCGCCGCATAAGGGTCACCGGTCGAGTCATTAATAAGGTAGGCAGTCAGCAGGAATGGAGCCATCACCAGCGCGGTTCCACACTGATATTTTATGAGTGACCTGTCTCCAATTTTTAAGATATGGTCGTAATCCGGTGCGGCCCGACCGAAACTTTTCCTAAAAAAAATTTGCTCGTAATATGCGTAATATCCTTTTCCGTCGCCGTCTATGATTGACTTCCAGTCACTGCCTGCGCTCCCATTCCAGCGGAAA
>DAONFU010000037.1:6169-17048 GCA_035403765.1 Bacteroidales bacterium | reverse complement strand
CCATCAACTTGCAAGTTGAAATAAATATTATATCTTAAATTTTCGGCTAATGTATAACAAATATTTATTAAAAACAAGAATCCTTATATAATTATTTTTCATTATTGCATACAGACCGATTTTATAGTCAGATAGCGGTTTTATTATCCGAAATCAACATTAAGGGCACCTCTAAAAACTTCAAATTTCTTCGTTCGTCTTCGTTCTTCAAATTTTCATGTACGCACAGTACATTGCGGTTTTCAGGACTTCGACTGCCTCGAACTTTTTTGTTTTTAGAGGCGCCAGATCAAGGTTATTAGAGATGCCCTTAAGGCAAATCTTATGGTGGCAAAAGGATATATATGCAAATAATCCACCCCGCAATTTTTATAAAAAAATTATACTATCATTAAGTTTCAGACGTTTTTTATTCAACCCTGTCAAAATTTTTTAGGTATAAAATTTGATAAGAAACAGCCAAAAATTCAGCCTTATGAAAAAAACCGTTTTAACAATCGCTATCGCAGTATTATCAAGCCTTGCAACCATCTTTGCTTTTCGGTTTGCCGACAAAAAAAACCATGAAATTCAGACATATTACCAGAACCAGACACCTGCCCAAACTGTCAGCATGTCAGGCAGGATGCCAAGCACAGGCCCTGATTTTGTGCTTGCGGCCGAAAAAACCGTGCATGCCGTAGTGCATATACAAACGCAGTATTACTATAAAAACTCGTATTACGACCAGTTTTTTGGCTACGACCCGTTTTTCAACTTCTTCAACAAGCGCAACTACAGCAACCAGCCAATAGTTACCACGGGCTCCGGCGTGCTGATTTCCGAAAACGGATATATCGTTACCAACAACCATGTGGTGAGCGATGCCAGCAAAATTGAAGTTACCCTGAACGACAAAAGAACCTACACCGCCACCGTGGTTGGCAGCGATGCGGGCACCGACCTGGCCCTGCTGAAAATTGAAGACACCAACCTGCCCTTTGTTACCTACGGAAATTCCGACGAGGTAAAAATCGGCGAATGGGTGCTGGCCGTGGGCAACCCTTTCAACCTGACATCAACGGTTACGGCGGGTATTGTCAGCGCCAAAGCCCGCGATATCAACATCTGGGGCAATAACTCCACCGTGGAATCTTTTATCCAGACCGATGCCGCCATCAACCCGGGCAACAGCGGCGGGGCGCTGGTGAATACCAACGGCGAACTGATCGGTATCAATGCAGCCATCGCCAGCAATACCGGCTCATACACCGGATATTCCTTTGCCATTCCATCGAATATCGTAAGAAAAATCATCTCCGACATTCTTGATTTCGGCGATGTACAAAGAGCTTTTCTGGGTGTCAATTTTACCGATATTAACAGCAAACTTGCTGCAGCACACGACATTAAGGATATGAAAGGTGTTTTTGTAGAGTCAGTTTATGAAGGCGGTGCTGCCGACAAGGCGGGTATCCAAAAAGGCGACATCATCGTGAAAATCGATAATTCACCCATCACCGGGTCTTCCGAACTCAAGGAAATCATTGTGCGGCACCGCCCCGGCGAAAAAATCAATGTGAGTGTGATCCGCAATAATGAAATAAAACAAATGAGCCTCACCCTCGAAAACAGCGAAGGCGGTACTGCCTTGCTGAAATCAGGCGAAGCAGGCAGCGGGACAGTGCTCGGCGCCACCTTAAAAGAAATTACCGACAAAGAAAAAATCGGCCTCGGACTGAGAAGCGGCGTAAAAATCACCAAGCTGGAAAAAGGCAAACTCTCGGGCGCCGGTATCAGAGAAGGCCTGATCATCACGCGCATTGACAATCAACAGGTTAAGACTACCGATGATGTGGTCAGGCTGTTAGGAAACAAAAAAGGCACCGTGCTGATTGAAGGCATTTATACCAACGGTATGCAGGCATATTTTTCGTTTGGATTGTAACAAACCACCGCTGATTTTCGTTTAACCTCCCGTGCAGCATTACAGAAAAATATTTTGCTGTTACCGAAAATTTTTGTAACTTTGTACCCGTTTCCCATCAACATTAGTAAATTATTGATTATCAAATGATTATAAACTAATCCTGTATAATGAGACAACTTAAGATTACCAAATCGATCACCAACAGGGAAACAGCCTCCCTTGACAAGTATTTACAGGAAATTGGACGTGAAGAACTGATCACTGCTGACGAAGAAGTAAAACTTGCCCAACAGATTAAAGCCGGCAACCAGGAAGCTCTGGAAAAGTTGACCAAAGCCAACCTGCGTTTTGTGGTATCTGTGGCCAAACAGTATCAGAATCAAGGATTAAGCCTTCCCGACCTGATTAATGAGGGCAACCTGGGCCTTATCAAAGCGGCCAAGCGTTTTGACGAAACCAGGGGTTTCAAATTTATTTCTTATGCAGTATGGTGGATACGCCAGTCGATATTGCAGGCGCTAGCCGAACAGTCGAGGATAGTGCGTTTACCGCTAAACCAGGTAGGCTCGCTAAACCGTATCTCCAAGGAATTATCACGTTTGGAACAAAAATTTGAGCGTCCTCCCCTGCCCGACGAACTTGCTGAATCACTGGACATTCCGCAGGAAAAGATCAACGCGGTGATGAAGATATCTACCCGTCACGTATCCATGGATGCCCCGCTGGCACAGGACGAAGAAACCAAATTTATCGATGTGTACATGAGCGAAGATGGTGTTACTACCGATACCAACCTCATGAACGAGTCGTTGTCGCGTGAAATTCAACGATCCCTGTCAACCCTCACCGATAAAGAACGCGATGTCATCAATCTTTATTTCGGACTGGGCATGAACCACGGGCTAACATTGGAAGAAATAGCCGTGAAATTTGACCTCACCCGCGAACGGGTAAGACAAATCAAGGAAAAAGCTATACGCAGGCTGAAACACACCTCTCGTAGCAAATTATTGAAAGCTTACCTTGGTAAGTAACATTTATGCCGATACAGTAGCTTAATTTAGGCGCTGATGCACCTACAGACAATTGAAGATACCTTATCGGGACAAGAAAAAAACCTTCCTTATTCCGGAAGGTTTTTTTTTGAGTTGATTTTTGTAAACGATACCATTACTTAGAAGCTGTTTTGGAATTATCCATACTTATTTAAGTATTTTGCCGAGGAAAGAAAAATTATCAGGGTTCAAAATACGCCATCCTGATGGACAATAAAGGATCGCTTATTGGCCCGAAGTTTTTATTTAAATAACAGCATTCTTTTATCTGTTATTTAATAATTTATAAAATAAATTTTCTTAAATAAACTGCGATAGAGAATTAGTCTTTATACCGGGCAATGGGCGTAATGCCGCCTTTGACTTTGTCGTGGATTTTCACCAGCACTTCAGTATTCAGCGGAAGCAAAATATCCACCCGTGAACCAAATTTAATAAAACCCAGCTCAGTGTTTTGTTCAACCTTCATTTTCTCCTCGGCATAGCATACAATACGGCGGGCTACAAAACCTGCAATCTGGCGCACCAGCACAGGCGCACGGCCTTCGGGACGGATAATGGTGGTGGTTTGCTCGTTCATATACGAAGATTTCGGTTTACGGGCCACAAAGTAGCGCCCATAATAGTCTTCGGTTTTTATCACTTCGCCGCTGACAGGATAAAAATTAATATGAACATTATTAAGTGACATGAATACAGAGACTTGTATGCGTTTTTCGTTCAGGTATTTTTCTTCATCAATTTCTTCGATGGCTACTACCTCTCCGTCGGCGCCGGAAAATATCAGGTCAGGGTCTTTCACATAAACTCTGGCCGGCACTCTAAAAAAACGAAGTATGATCACATAACATACCAGAGAAGCTATCAAAATAAAAATTTTGAACCACAAATAACCCTCCAGCAGCATAAAAACCGGTAAGTTTATGAGTAATAACAACAACGCTGAAAAAAGAATTATTCGCGTACCTTCTCTATGTAATTTCATAATTAATTGGCAATAAAAAAGTAAATATAAATGAAAACAAAAACCGCGGCAAAAAACACCCCGTCGAAGCGGTCGAGGATACCGCCGTGGCCCGGCATAATAGTACCGGAATCTTTTACATCCACGCTGCGTTTCAGCATGGATTCGGCCAGATCGCCCAGCGTGCCGGTTACCACAATGATTACCGATATGATAGCCCAATGCAGAAACTGTATATCTTTGAAAATCAACGAAAAGATATAGGCGGCGACCACGCCGAAAACAACCGAACCCGCTGAACCTTCCCAGGTTTTGCCCGGCGAGATGCGCTCAAACAGCTTGTGCTTTCCCATGGCTGAACCAACCAGGTAGGCGGCCGTATCAGCAACCCAGGTGATAATAAAGAAGCCAAGAAGAATGTGGGTATTAAAACCGCCTCTTAACTCAAAAGGGCTGAAGAAAAAATTCAGCAGCGCCAGTGGCAGGGCCACATAAAGTCCTCCCAGGATAGTATATGCAATATTGGTAAAGGGCTGTCCGGCCTTCCGGAACAGTTCGGTAACGGGAATAATTATAGCCACCGGCAAACTTAACAATACCCAGCCAAAACTAAAAACATCATGGGCATATAATGAGATACTTACAAACAAATAACCGCCAAAGACCAGGCCATTTAAAAACTGAGGCTGAATATTTTTCAGCAGGGCAAGCTTAAAAAACTCGTATATGCCGAGCAAGGCAACCACAAGAAATACCAACATAAAAGAATAAACACTCCAGCAAATAGAGCCTATTACAATAGTAATAAATACAAGGCCGGTGAGGGTACGTGTGATAAGCTTTTTCACAGGTTAAAATCCTTTATAAAAGTTTTGGCTTCCACAAGATTATCGGGTAAGACATACAGCTCAATATTGCCGAAAAGGTATGCCGAATCCTTTTTATTTATGACAAAAACACTGATGTTATTTTCTTCAAGCATCCCCTTTACCATTTCGGCTTCAAAATCCTTGTTTGTTTCAAAAACGAGTACCCAATCTTTTTCCATAGTTTATTGGTTTATGTCGTCAATTAAAAAAAGATATAAGTCGCGGGGGCCGTGAGCGCCCATTACCAAGGTTTTTTCGATATCAGCGGTACGACTGGGCCCTGATATCACGGATATCAGCGAAGGAAGGTTATTTTTATATTTTTTGAACAGCGCCTCGAAGGCTTCGGGCAGGTCGGGCACAATTTGCGAGGCATATGCCATAACGATATGCACATCGGGATATACTACCAGGCGGCGGCCGGAGGCTTGAACGGATGATACCATGATGCTGCCCAGCCTGGAAATCAGGTATTCGCAGGAAGTAATTCCCTGTACAGCTTCGGTAAGGGTATCCGGATCGGAGCTGAAAGGCACTTCGGCTTCTACAAGCAGGCTTTGTAGTGATGGTTCCAGGCAATACATATTGTCCCACTTGTTTTCCTTTGCAAAAGAACTAATACTTTCTACAAACTCCTTTTTGTCAGCACAATAGACAAATTTGCCTGCAATCGCCACGAAGGCTTTGGCAAAAGCTACATCCAGAGAGTCGTCAGACACTTTAAAAACATTTTGGGAAAAATCAATTTCCGAAAACGGGCATTTCGCCTGATGTATTCCGGCGTTACGCACATTTTTCAGCACTTTTTCCCGTGAGCTGTATTCTTCCATAAAGGCCTGTCAGGTATTTAAATAACTAATTGTCAGTATTCTGAGTTGTTTGTTGTTGACTATCTTTGTTAGTATCCATATCATCACCGGCAGGCTTTGCTTCTGCATTTTCCCCGGTTTCGGATTTTACTTCCGGAGTACTTTGCCCCTGTTTATCTTCTGTACCTTCGGATTTTCCTTTACGTAAGGAAAATTCAATATCTCTGGAATCCTGATCAATATGATGGCCATCATCATAAAGCCTTTTTCCGAAAATCTTTTCGACATCTTCACGGAAAATCACCTCTTTTTCGAGCAGTAAGGTAGCCAGTTCGGCCACTTTATCTTTGTTGTCCTGAATAATCTTCACGGCCCTGATGTAGGCAGCATCCACTATTTTACTCACTTCCTCGTCGATGGTTTGCGCGGTAGTTTCGCTGTAAGGTTTGGCAAGAGCATATTCCTGCTGTCCCGAGGAATCGTAATAGCTGAGGTTGCCAATTTTTTTGTTTAGTCCGTAATACATAACCATGGCATAAGCCATTTTGGTAGTTCTTTCCAGGTCGTTGAGCGCACCGGTGGAAATCTTTCCGAAATTAACCTCTTCGGAAGCTCTGCCACCGAGAATAGCGCACATCTCGTCAAGCATTTGTTCGGTGAAAGTAATCTGTCTTTCTTCGGGCAGGTACCAGGCGGCGCCCAGGGCTTTGCCGCGGGGAATAATCGTAACTTTTACCAGGGGCGAAGCATGTTCCACCAGCCAGCTTATGGCGGCATGGCCGGCCTCATGAAAAGCGATGACTTTCTTTTCTTCCATGGAGATGATCTTGCTGCGTTTTTCCAGTCCACCCACGATACGGTCGATGGCATCAAGAAAATCCTGCTTTTCGATAATTTTTTTGTTTTTACGGGCAGCTATCAGCGCCGATTCATTACATACGTTGGCGATATCGGCACCTGAAAAACCGGGTGTCTGCCTTGATAAAAATCCTATATCGATATCTTTCGACAAGGTCAGCGGTTTCATGTGCACCTTGAAGATGGCTGTTCTTTCTTCCAGATCCGGGAGTTCAACATGTATCTGCCTGTCGAAACGTCCGGCACGCAGCAAAGCCCTGTCGAGGATGTCGGCACGGTTGGTGGCAGCCAGGATTATCACGCCGGCATTGCTTGAAAAACCGTCCATTTCGGTAAGCAATTGGTTGAGGGTATTTTCTCTCTCGTCGTTGGCGCCGGTCATGGGATTTTTTCCACGGGCACGGCCGATGGCATCAATTTCGTCGATAAATACTATGCAGGGTGCTTTTTCTTTGGCGGTTTTAAACAAGTCGCGCACGCGCGAGGCGCCAACGCCAACAAACATCTCCACAAAGTCGGAACCAGAGAGTGAGAAGAAAGGCACCTTGGCTTCACCGGCCACCGCTTTGGCGAGGAGTGTCTTGCCGGTGCCCGGAGGGCCTACCAGCAAAGCGCCTTTAGGAATTTTCCCGCCTAATGTCGTGTATTTTTTTGGATCTTTAAGGAATTCCACTATCTCCATAATCTCCACCTTGGCTTCTTCCAGGCCTGCCACATCGTTAAATGTGATGGAACTGCTGGTATTTTTATCAAACAACTGTGCCTTGGATTTGCCCACATTAAAGATCTGTGAGCCGCCTGTTCCCCTGCCCATCATCCGCATAATCACCAGCCAGATAATGACCAATATGGCAATGGGCAGCACCCATCCCAGTATCTCTCCTCCCCAATTGCGGCGCGTTTCGGGAATAATATCCACTCCCTGACGGCTAAGGATGATTTGTTTTTCTTCCAGTGAAGCACCAACGGTATCTTTGGCACTCACGATCTTTTCCACTTCCCTGACTTTGGTTTCAAAGGTTTCGGAAGAGAGTATTTCGAACTGAAAATGAGGCCCGGTAAGCGGAGAGGCGCCAATACCTTTTTTGGGAACAAGGTTTTTAAAAGCTGAGTCACCGCTGGCAATGGCATCCTGTTTAATGTAAATTTCGGCTATTTCTTTGTTGACCACCACAATTTTTTCGACCTGTTTGTTCTGCAAAAAAGTCTCAAACTTATTCCAGGTGATCTTTTTGGGACCGGTGCCTCCCCAATTATAAAAATTTAAGGCGATAAACACCACTGCCAATATAGCATAAATCCAATAAAAACTGAATTTTTTCTTTCCAGGGTCCCCGCCCTTAATAGTATTTTTGAAATTATTATTTTGTTTGTCAGTCATAAAAATTCTAATCTTTCATTTTAGTTAATTCAGAATCAAACTGTTTAATTTCCGCATCAGCCCAAAGATTCTCGAGTTGGTAGAAGCTGCGGTATTTTTCCTGAAATATGTGAGCCACCACATCAAAATAATCCAGCAATATCCATTCGGCATTGTGAAAACCTTCCCTGTATCGGGGTTTTATGCCGGTGGCTTTGAGTACCATTTCTTCCACGCCGTCGGCGATGGCTTCCACTTGGGTACGCGAAGTGCCATGACAAATCACAAATCTGGAAAATAATGTATTTTGAAATTTTGAAAAGTCAAGACTGACAACATTTTTAGCTTTTTTTTCTATCATGCTGTTCGCGATAATGTCAGCAAGGAGCGACTCTTCAGTTATTTTCTTTTTTCTTGGCATTACGAATATTTCATAAATTTGCAAATGTAAGTCTTTTTATTGAGTATTTTGAATATTTTATGTAAACACCAGTCACAATAACCCTGGTTTTTAATCCTGACATTTTGAAAATAATTCGTAAAGAAACCCTGGATTCTACCAATTCGTATGCCGAACAGATGATAGCTGAAGGTGATGCCGGCAATTCTTTTTGCGTAGTGGCCGACAAGCAAACTTCTGGAAAAGGTCGTGGAAACAACCAATGGGATTCGGAAGGCGGAAAAAATCTGACATTCAGTATCGTATGTTTCCCGGAGTTTCTCATGGCCGAAAAACAGTTTTACCTGAACAAGGCCGTAGCATTGTCTGTACATGAATATATTTCAAATCTGGCCAACCAAAAAGATGTTGCCATAAAATGGCCCAATGATATTTATATCGGCAACAGAAAAGTGGCAGGAACGCTGTTTCAAACGTCGGTACAAGGTGCTATTCTGAAAAATGTCATCATCGGCATCGGCATCAATGTAAACCAGGAAAAATTTCCTGAAAATCTGCCCAACCCGACTTCTATTTTTCTGGAAACATCAAAAAAAACTGAGCTTGAACCGGCCCTGAATCAGTACCTCGACATTTTTGCACAATACTACGGCTGGCTTGCAGAAAAACGCTTTGAAGACATCAACAAGCACTATATCAAGAAATTATTTCGTTTCGGACAACGCGGCCTGTTTGAATTTGAAAAGAAACCAATCCGGGCTGTTATTTGCGGAGTTGATGAATATGGATGGCTGCAGTTGCGTACTGATGAAGGAGAGGTTTTGAGCGGCGAAATGGACAGGGTGAAAATGATAATTGAAATCTGAGTTTGATAAGCAGACAGGAAATCTGTCGGTTGAATTCAAAGAAATTTTATGACATTGAATAATCATAATTAAAAAATTAAACATGAAAATATTTAGATTCTTTTTATTATCCTTGCTTTTTCAGGCGCTTACTGCCCAGGCGCAGTGGACAGAGCTTCAGTCGGGAGTATCTTTTGACCTGTATTCCATATTTTTTACCGATGCGGTTACGGGTTACGCTGCCGGAGAGTCGGGTTGTATCATCAAAACTACCGATGGCGGGGACACCTGGACGGCATTGCCGAGCGGAATCAGCGAGCGTGTGTCGTGCATTTATTTTACCGATGCAAATAACGGTTATGCCGTGTCTGTCGAAGGGAACATCCTGAAAACCATAAATGCCGGAAGTTCCTGGACTGCGCAGTCGAGCGGGTCGCTGTACTCCCTGTCGTCGATATTCTTTACCGATGCCAACACAGGGTATATAGCCGGCGATGTAAATTCCATTTACAAAACAAGCAATGCGGGTGGCACCTGGACAAAAGTGCTGGACACTATGGGCGGCTACCTGAGCGCCTTGTATTTTACAGATGCCAACACAGGTTATGCCGTTGGCGAAACAGGCGTTATCCTGAAGACCGCCAATGCAGGATTAAATTGGGTAAATGTAAACAGCGGTACAAATAACTGGCTGGAATCCGTAAAATTTACCGATGCTTCAACGGGTTACATATTTGGCCGCAAGGCAAGCATCCTGAAAACGACCGATGCAGGAGCCACATGGCAGCCTTTGTCAGCTGGTATTGATTCCTCCTTTTCGTTATTTTCCTGCAGCATAACGGGCGCTTCCTCTTTGTATGCATCGGGAAATGCCGGGACCATTATTAATAGTATTGATGGAGGAAACAACTGGACGATTCAGCCCAATATGTTCAGCGGTAGCAATCTCTCGCTTTTTGCCATACACTTTCCAACAGCCGGCATAGGGTATGCTGCAGGCAATTACGGGCAGATACTGAAAACCACAAACGGCGGGGCCGGAATTGACGAAGTTGCCAATCATGATTTGCTGAGTATCTCCCCCAACCCTGCCAATGATTTTGTGCAGGTGCTGATAGAAAGCAACCTGCCTGACCAAACGGAAATAAGCATTTATGATATGTATGGCCGCCTGCTTAGCAGAACCAGCCTCAATAAAGCTGCCTCATCAGGTCCGATAAAGATTGAAATAAGCGGATTAAACAACGGAGTTTATCTAGTATGCTTATCCTCAAGCCGCATTAATACCGCACAAAAATTAATAATTCAGCATTGATAGCGGCCGATATTATTTTAACAAAGGTGTCAGCAGGTTTTCGAGTTGAGAAGCCAGCGACTCGGTATCGTTTTTAATGATGGTCCAATCATCCGCGCTGATAAGATATACGCTGTTTTCATACACCACATAACAAATAACTGCGCCTCCAAGCTCATTCATAGTGATTTTGCGCGTCAGATAACTTGATATCTGGATAGGTTTTACGACGGTTTCGAACCGGTATTTAATAGTTTCAATATCCTCTTGTGTAATCTTTTTATCCAATCCCGAAAATCTGAACATTAGCTCATATGTTTTCAGGTTTTCGTTTCCAAAATTTTGTCCATGAGAAAATACTTTTTCCATATTAGTAATTATTTATTTTATTTCCAATTGTTTTCCGGTATGAAATTACAACAAATTCCTGAAACTGTAATCAAGTTGATTAATATTTGGTAATAGAATTTCTTGATAAAAATGCGGTTGACAATTATCATCTTGCAAGGCATCTCT